>NZ_JBFBIL010000036.1:0-84250 GCF_040685575.1 Kitasatospora sp. NPDC088351
CAGGCACAAGATCATCCGACACGTGGAGCACTCTGCCGCCCGAACACATCAACTGCCAAGCCCCTGAGCTGAACTCATTTTGAAACGATCAGTAAGGGGCCAGGGCTTGTCTGACGAGCCCTGGCGCGCCGAGCCGCAGCCGGGACGGTGCGCCTGAGCGGTCGTCGACGCAGGCGATCAACGCCCCCGGCCCGCACCGTCACCGACCCGCCGGACGCCCCTCGGCAGGATCGGCCTTCCATCACGGTTGGGCGACCATCCTTCCACCTGACTCGAACTGACTTTCGCTTCAAACCCCGGGACCGATAGGTTTCAGCCTTCACGAAACCGATCTCGATTTTCTCCGGGGGATCCCTTTGTCCACTGTGCCTCCCCAGGTGCCCCAAAGCGCCGGCCCGGTCGGCGCCAACCCGTACGCCGACGGGACCGCGGCACCCACCGCGCCCAGCCCGTACGCGTATGCCGGCCCCAACGGCGGTGCGCCGCAGGCCGGGCCGGTCCCGGGCCAGCAGGCCTACGGCCACCCCGCCGCCGACCCCGACGGCTATGCCGCGGCGGGTCCGGCCGGCTACCCCGGGTACGGCGAAGCGGCGCTCTCCTGCCGTTTCTGCGGCTCGGTCCCCGCGGTGGAGGCGACCATCCGTGGCCACCAGGGCTTCCTGGTGATCATGCGATTCCTGAAGCTCCAGGGCCCGTTCTGCCGCAGCTGCGGCATCGCCGCCCACCGCAGCATGACCGCGAAGAGCCTCTGGCAGGGCTGGTGGGGCATCGCCTCCCTGCTGATCAACCCGGCCACCATGCTGCTCAACCTGCCGCAGCGCGCGAAGATCAACAAGCTCGCCGCACCACTGCCGGGCGCCCCCGGCCAGCCGATGAACCCGGGCAAGCCGCTCTTCCAGCGCGTCGCCGTCCTGGGCCTGCTGGTCCCGTTGCTCGTGATCGGCGCGATCGTCTACAACGTGCAGTCCGACCCTTCGTTCGCCTCGGTCGGCGACTGCGTGCACAACAAGAACGCGATCGTCACCGGGGTCACGGACAACCACCCGGACGTCGTGGTGCTCTCCTGCTCCGACCCTGACGCCGACGCCAGGATCGTGGGCAAGGTGAAGGACAGCTCCAACGGCGAGACCGCCTGCAGGCAGTTCAGCGACGCCGACGGCTACTACACGGAGGAACAGGGCAGCGACCAGTTCACGCTCTGCCTGCACTTCCTGAAGTAACCGCCCGACGCGACCGCGCACCACAGGCTGAGGGGACGTCCGGAGTCGGACGTCCCCTCAGCCTGTTGCCCCTCGGTCAGAGGGTCACCCCTTTCAGGGACAGCACGATGGCCGCGCCGATGCCACCCATTCCCAGGGCGATGGCCATACTCCACCACCCACCCCGGCCCCAGCGGAACGGGCGGTCCAGCGCCAGGCGTCCGGGGCCGAGGGCGGAGACCGCGATCGCGATCAGCGACAGGCACAGCGGGTACTCCAAACCGCCCTTGTCGGCCCACAGGCCGCCGCTCGAACTGACGGACATCGCGTTGATCATCACCCCGACCACGGTGGCGGCCGCCAGCGGGGTGAGCAGCCCGAGGGCGAGGCCCAGGCCGCCGCACAGTTCCGAGGCGCCCCCCAGCGCGGCGAAGAGGGTACCGGGGCGGTAGCCCAGGGCCTCGAAGCCCTTGCCGGTCGCACTCAGACCGGCGCCACCGAACAGGCCGAAGAGTTTCTGGGCGCCGTGGCCGGCCAGCAGCAGACCGGCCAGCCGGAGCACCAGCAGGCCGACATCGGCGGCGGACACCGGCGGCGCGTGCACGGAGGCCGGGGCGGAGCAGCGGGCAGAGGCCCGCAGCCGCTCGGCGGTCAGTTTCATGGCGAGGTTCACCTCCCGCGCGCCGCCACCGCCGCGAGCAGGGTCGCCTCCCGAGGCGTCGGCGCGCAGATCGGGTCGGCCGGGCGCGGCTCGCGCCGCCGTCGACCTGGTCCAGGAACAGCCGGACCGACACCGCCTCACCGGAGGCATCCGCACGTCTCACCGGTAACCCTCCGAGAAGGGAAGCCGTGATCCAGCACCGTCTGTATCCACTCTACGCAGCGGCCGGGGGGGCGGTCTCCGCCATCCGTTCCCGCACCTCCCGTGCGGGCTACCGCTAGGGGCGCCGCAGCGGCCGGAATCGTGAAAACTATGTTTCATGAGTTCCGAAGGACCCCCACCCCCACCTGCGGCCCCTCAACCGCCGGGGCCTGATCTCCCCAGTTCACTCCGGTTCACGGCCCACTCGGGCTCGCGAAGCACACCCCTCCGATGCCACCTTTGAAAAGCGTCTTTCACATCCAGGACGGATCACGCCGCCGGCCCCAGCAGGGTCACGATCACGGACGTGCGCGTGGCGGATCCGGCTACGGGCAGGGCCGGTCGGCGACCTCCTGAAGCAGCGGGGCAGTCCAGGTCCGACAGCCTTCCGCACCCCGGGGAAACCTCACTTCCCCCCGGTACGGATCAGGACGACTGGGCCGAAGGCGACGCCGCGTGCTCGGGCGATTGCGCCGGCGAAGAGGAGGGCGTCGGCGAGGGGGCCTGCGAGGCCCGGTCGGCCTCGGCGATGGCTTCGAGCACCGCGCCCTCGAACGCCTCCTTCGAGGCCATGGCCCCACCGGCGTGCGGGTCGAGTTGCCTGCCGTTGAGCAGCATGGCCGGCGTCCCCTGGAATTTGTGGTGGCGGAACTCCTCCGTGACAGTGCGCACCCAAGCCTCGTGCGTTCCCTTGTTGACGCATTGCTCAAAAGCCGGCGTCCGCAGTCCGGGGACATTTTCGGCGAGCCGAAGGAGTTCCGCCCGGTCGGCGAACCTGTCGTTCTTCTCCTCGGGCTGGTTGGAGAAGAGGACGGCATGGTAATGGGCGAATTTGGCCAGGTCCTGCGCGCACGCGACGGCGTTCGCCGCTCGCAGGGACCCCTTTCCGCCAAGGCCGGCGTCGATGGCCGCGAGGGGGTGGTACTCCAGGCGCAGCCGGCCGGACTGGATGTGCCTCTGCAGCACCTCGCCGAGGCGCGCCTCGGCCGCCCGGCAGGCGGGGCAGCGGAAATCCTCGTAGACCTCCAGGACTGCCGGAGCCTTCTCCGCTCCCACCTCGATGGCCTTGCTGTCGGCCACGGTTCCGAGGGGCGCCAGTGCGGGTCCGTCGTCCTGGGAGCGGTACGTCTGCACGGCGATCCCCGTGATCACCGCAGAGGTCACGACGGCGGGCACGAGGCCGAACACCATGAAACGGCGTCGACGTTTCGCGAGAATCTCTCGCGCCGCGCGTTCCGCGCGCCTGCGCTCATGTGCGACCAGCTTTCCATTCCGATTCGCCCGGCTCATGTTCCCCTCGTTCGCTGGTTGGTTTTTGCGCGTTGGCCCCGCAGTATTCGGTACGGGTTTTGTCCGTCGACGACACGGAATATCTCTCCGCCCCTCTGCGCCCACGGCCGAATTCGCCCCGGGCCGCCGTTTCCCAGCCGCCCTCAGCCCCCGGGCCGGTCCTGCGCGCACCCGCCGACGTGGACGGCCTGCCCGGAGTCCCCGCTGCGGAGCCCCGGCCGAGCCGACCGGTCGTCAGCCGCCGGAAGCGTGTGCCGGCTCCCTGGTGCCGGAAGCCGCAGCCGTGCGCTCGGACGCCTCTGCCGCCCTCACCCTGCTGGGCGAGGCGGACGCCGAGGCCGAGTGCGAGACGGTGGCGGCCGAGCCCGTCGAGGCAGGCGGGTGCGGCGGGGTGTTCACCGGCGGGTGGAAGCCCGGGTCCTTCAGCGCGAGGTCCTCGACCGTCTTCCACAGCTTGGTGACGGCCCCGTCACCGTCGATGTCGACCCGGTCGCCGTTGAGCACGACCACCGGCGCGTCCGCGTGGAACTGCTTCGTGAACGTATCGGTCCCGCGGGTCACCCAGCCCGCGTGCGCGCCGTCGTCGACGCACCGGTCGAACGCCGCGGACCGCAGCTCGCCCACCCGGTCGGCCAGCGAGAGCAGGTCCTGCTTCGCGTCCGGGTTCTGCTTGCCGGCCGCGACGAGCACCTCGCGGAAGGCGGTGAACCTTCCCGCGTCCTGGGCGCACGCCGCCGCGTTGGCGGCCCGGGCCGAGGTCTTGCGGCCGTCGGTCGCCACCGGGTGGTACTGGATGATCAGGCGATTCTCGACGACCAGCTGGCGAAGCGTCGGGCCGAACCCCTCGGCGAACTTCCGGCAGGCGGCGCAGTCGTAGTCCTCGTAGACCACCAGCGTGGCGGGTGCCTTCTGATAGCCCACCGAGATCGAATCCCCGCTGGACCCGGACGGGGGTTCGACATGATCGGGTCCGAACCCCGAACGGAACAGGAATCCGCTGCCGACGACCACGGCCACCACGGTGACGGCCGGCAGGAGGCGCTTGCGGGTCCGGTGCGTGGACCTGGTCCGGAGGAATCGCCTCCGGCCGGACGGCGCGGGAGAGTCATCTGTCGGATTCGGGAAATCCTCGTCGCCCCAGGAGGCCATGGGATTCGTTCCAATCGGGTCGGCACTCGCCGGCTGGCTGTCGAGTGATTGTCGGCTTCCCCCGTTTATAGACACGAGCCGAGCGATGGGTTTCTCACCGTACCGATCGTCAATCAGCAATCATGCGAACGTAGCAACGCCGCGACAGGGCGGTGGCCCGGGAACAGGGTGTTCCCGGGCCACCGGTCGGGGCCGGCCCCTCCCCCGCGCACCCATAGACAGGTCATCGACATATCTCGGTCGATGACCTATGGTCGTTGCACGGCGGGACGCCGGCCGCAGGAGTCGGCAAGCGTCGCATGCTGCGTCAACCGCTGCCCTCGGCAAGGTCCCTGCCGTCTCCGCAGGCCGGACCAAGGTGCTCGTCGACGCCATCGGACGGCCCATCGGCTCCCTCGCGTGCCGTCACCGCCGATCCCGCATCCAGTACTCCGCGTTCCATGTTCCGCATTCCGTGTTCCGTGTTCCGTGTTCCGTGTTCCATGGGAGGACCGCAGTGCACCATCGTTCCCGCGCGCCCAAGGTGCTCGGCGTCGGCATAACCGCCGTCCTGGGCCTGGTCCTGGCCGCGCCGCCCGCCCTGGCCGGACCGGCCGCCGACCCCGACCCCGTCCCCGGCCTGGTGTCCGGCCAGGACACCGCCGCCCCGCAGTTGGTCACGGGCCTGGCCGAGCCGGCCCCCGGCGACCCGGCGGCCGCCGCCCTGGCCCATCTCGCGGCCCACCCGGACCGCTACCGGATCGACCCCGGGCAGCTCGCCGAGATCGGCGCCGAGCGCACCGCCGACGGCCGACGTACCGTCAGGTTCCAGCAGTACCACGGCGGTATACCGGTGCTCGGCGCGCAGTACCTGGTCCACCTCACCGGCGAAGGCGCCGAGCAGCGGGTCGAGTCGGTCGGCGGCAAGTACTTCACCGGCCTCACCGCGCCGACCACTCCCGCCGTCCCGGCCGGGACACTGCGCAACCTGGCGCTCGGCTCGCTCACGGACCGGCGCGCCCGGGCCGGGGCCACCGCCGAGGACCACGGCCAGGTGATCCTGCCCGGCGGCACCGGCCGGCTGGCCCAGCACTTCACCCTGCGCGGCACCGACCCGGACACCGGCGGCCCGCTGGTCCGCGAGGTCTACCTGGACGCCACCGCCGGCGCGATCGCCCTCGCCCACGACGCCCGCACCCCGTACACGGCCGGCGACGGCACCACCGCCCCCACCGCGGCCGCCACCGCCCGCGCCGAGGCCGGGGCCGAACCCGCCACCGGCACCGCCCCGGACGCCTTCGGCCGCTCCGTCAAGGTGAACATCGGCCGTCTCCCGGACGGGAGTTACCAGCTCACCGACCTCACCCGCCCCGCCAGCATCGCCACCCACGACGCGGCCGGCCGGGACTACAACGACTTCCGGGGCGGCATACCCGCCGACAGCCTCCCGGCCCGTTCCCCGGGCCCGGACTTCCCGGCCTCCACCGGCAGCAGTGGCGCCACCGACGCCCACCTCAACGCCGCCGCCGTGTACGACTTCTACCGCGACCGGCTCGGCCGGGACGGCCTGGACGGCAAGGGCGGCCCGATCACCTCCGTGGTCAACGTGACCAACGGCGGCGCCCCCTTCCCGAACGCCTTCTGGGACGGGAAGAAGATGGTCTACGGCGACGGCGGCACCACGTACCACCCGTTCTCCGTCGCACTCGACGTGGCCGGGCACGAGATGACCCACGGCGTCATCGAGCACACCGCCGACCTGGTCTACGTCGGCCAGCCCGGCGCCATGAACGAGGCACTGGCCGACTACTTCGGCAACGCCGTCGAGGTGACCGCCCGCGGGATGTCGATGAGCGACCCGAAGGCCGCCCTGCTCGGCGAGAGCCTCTGCCGCACCGGCACCCCGGAGGACTGCGCGCAGCGCCGGCTGGACGACCGCCGCACCACCGTGGACGACTACCTCGGCGCGGGGGGCGGTGTCGACAACGGCGGGGTGCACCTCAACTCCACCATCATCGGCGGCGCGCTGTGGGACATCCGGCGCACCCTCGACCCGCTCACCGCCGACCGGCTGGTCTACCGCGCACTCGCCGACTACCTCACCCCGCTGGACGACTTCGTCGACGGCCGCAACGCGGTGCTCGCCGCCGGCCGCTCGCTCAAGCTCACCCGGGACCAACTCCGCACGGTGGCAGCCGCGTTCGACGCCCACGGCATCCGCGCCGGCTGGGAGAACCGGCTCGGCCTGGACAGCCGCACGCTGCTGCGCGACGCCTCCACCCCGGTCGCCCCCGCCGCCGCCAACGGCCGCTGGGTGATGACCAACAGCGACCCGGCCGGCAAGACCCCGACCGCGCTGTACACCGGCTCCACCACTGCCCCCGACGCCCCCACCCGGATCAGCCCGGAGGACGGCCGCCTGCACGGCTGGGCCGCCACCGACGGCAGGTCCGCCGCGTGGCTGGCCATCGGCCCCGACGCCCAGGGCGCGTGGGGGATGGAGGTGCTGACCCGCCCGCTGTCCGGCGGCCCGGTCCGCAGCCTGTTCCGCTCCTCGACCCAGCAGCCCAGCGACGTCCAGATCTCGGGCGACGACGTGGCCTACAAGGTGACCGACTTCGCCACCGGCCGAAGCAGGCTCCACCTCTCCCACAACGGCGCCCCGGCGGTGGAACTCCCGCTGCCCGACGGCCACGACCTGTCGGGCGTCACCCTCAAGGACGGCGTCCTCGGCTGGTCCGAGACCTGGACGGTCGGCGAGAAGCGGGTCTCCGCACCGACCGTCTACTCGATCGCCGCCGGCAAGGTCACCGCCCAGTACCTGGTGGGCGACCCGAGCGGCAGCACCGGGACCGAGGCCACGTCCACCGTGCTCGCGGGCGGACGGCTGCTCTGGGTGGAGACACCCGGCGACCGGACCAAGCGGAGCTCCATCCGCTCCGGCGCCCTGGACGGCTCCGGTGTGACCGACGTGCTGTCCGGCACCTCGCCGTACGCCCCGTCGTGGACCACCATCACCGCCTCCGACCGGGCCGTCACCTTCGCGGCGCCGGGCAGCAAGCCCGCCGGCGGCTGGACCAACGCCGCGCTGCCCAAGCTCTGGCAGCTCCCGCTCACCGGCGGCACCCCCGAGCGGCTCTCCTGCAACCGCGGCGGCCAGGAGAAGGCCGCGGCCGACCAGGGCACCCGGGTGATCTGGCTGGACGCCACCGCCGGCCGCACCGACCTGGTGGTCCGCAACCGCCCGGCCGGCTCCTGCTGATCCCCCTCACCCCCCGGCCCGGCCCGCCACCCCTCCGGTGGCCGGCCGGGCCGTGCCGGTCGTGCGCGACCGGCACGGCCCTCGGCCCGGAGGGAACAGCACGGCCCGGCCACTACAGGTGGGCCACGGTCCACGAACGCTGAAGCCGGCTCACCACGCCCGCACGAGCGGGGCCGGCGACAGGCGAGGGCGGCGGTGCCGGCCTCGCCCTCGCCGGGAACCGCCGGAATCGACGTATCCGGCGGCTGCTCAGAACAGCGGGTACCGCCGCACGTAGACGCCCTGCTGACCGTCGGCACCGCCGGGGACGAGCGCGCCGCCGGAGGAGAAGCACCGTCGTGCCCAGCGCGTCGACGGCCGGGCTGCCCGACCCGGCCTCGACCTGGGTGCCGTCGGCCGCGACGCTGACCCGTTCGGTCCGGCCCGTCCACAGGTCGTGGCGGAAGACGTCCTGATGCCCGTTGGTGTCGCCCGGGACGAGGTTGCCGGAGCGCCGACGGCGTCGCCGCCTGCGCGGGCACACTGGCGCACATCAGCACGGTGAGCTCCTCGCACCGGCCGACAGCAGCCTCTCCGCCAGCACCCGACAGCGACTCGCGAGCTCCGGAGGGTCGAGCACCTCGAAGTCGTGCCCCAGCAGAAGCACGTGCATGAGCACGAAGTCGAGGCTGCCGGCGCCACTGAGCACCTCGCAGAGCCCGCTCCCGCGCGGTCGCACGACGGCCGCCGACGCCGGGATCTGCGCGCGCACCGTGTCGGCCGACGCGTGCACGAGGAAGCTTGCCCGGTGCGGGTAGACCCGGCTCGCCACCCCCTCCTGCACGTACGCCGCCGCGTCGGGCGCCGTGCGCGGGCGGAAGCGCCAGGTCCGTGCGGACGCCTCGGTCATCCGGTCGACGCGGAAGCTGCGCCAGTCGTCGCGGTCGAGGTCGTAGGCGAGGAGGTACCAGCGCCGGTCGGAGGCGACCAGGCGGTACGGCTCGACCCGCCGCCGTCGCACCCCGCTCCCGGAGGGGTAGTCGAAGCCGGCCTCGACCTCGTCGCGGCAGGCTCTGGCCAGCGTCATGAGCACCTCGGAGTCGACCGGCGTGCGGCCTCCGCCGAAGAACTCCACCGAGCCGGAGAGCGCGCGCACCTCGTGCCGCAGCCGGGTGGGCAGCACCCGGTCGAGCTTGGTCAGCGCCCGGAGCGCGGTGTCGCCGGCGACCGCGCCACCCGCGCCGGCGAGCAGCGACACCGCGGTGGCGATCGCCTCCTCGTCGTCGAGAAGCAGCGGCGGCAGGTCCTGCCCCGGACCGAGCCGGTAACCACCGCCGACACCGCGGCCGGCAAGCACCGGATAGCCGAGCGCGCGCAGCCGCTCGACATCACGCCGTACCGTGCGCGACGTGACCCGGAGCCGGTCGGCGAGCTCGGGGCCGGTCCAGGCCTGACGCTGCCGCAGCAGCCCGAGCAGGGTGAGCACCCGCTCCGTCGTACCCCGCTCGTCACCGCGTGCCCCGTCCATGCCACCCACTCTGCCAGGGGTAGCGGACCGATCCTGTCCGCCAGAGGTGTCAGGGTGGCTCCATGAACGCGGACGAGTCCTTCTGGCCGCCGGTGCCGGACGTCTGGAACCTGCCCGAAGTGCCCACGGCCGGTCCGGTGCCGCCCGTCCACCGCGAGCCGATCCACCGTCTGTCCGAGGTCCGCCTGCTGCGCGGCCTCTCCCCGCACACGAGACCCGCTACGAACGGAGCAACCCGATGAGCCACCACCTCCAGGTCACCTTCGACGCCCACGACCCGCGGGCGCTGTCGTCCTTCTGGCGCGACGCACTGGGTTACGTCCACCCCGGCCCGCCCGGAGTCGACCTGCCCGAGGACGCCGACCCGCTGGCCGCGTGGGACGACTTCCTCGCGCGGATCGGCGTACCGGAGGAGCAGCGCAACACGAAGTCGGCCATCGAGGACCCGGACGGGCACGGCCCGCGGGTGTTCTTCCAGCAGGTGCCGGAGGACAAGGTCGCCAAGAACCGCGTCCACCTCGACGTCCGCGCGGCTCCCGGACTGCGGGGCGAGGAGCGGATGGCGGTGCTGGAGGCCGAGTGCGACCGGCTCGTCGCACTGGGCGCGACACGGGTGCGTCGCCACGAGCCCGCTCCCCCGATGAGCGCCGGCTTCATCGTGATGACCGACCCTGAGGGCAACGAGTTCTGCCTGGACTGACGCGGCTCGGCTGTGGTCGCGGAAAGCCGCAGGGGCTGACGTCGGGGCGGGCGCCTTGCGGGTGCCCGGAGTCCCTGCGGATACTCGGGTGCGCACCACGCACGGCTGCGCGGGGACCGGGGAGAGAGCCGCTGTGAGTCGGTCCCGTCTGCACCGCCGGATCCACCGGGACTTCCCCGAACCCGGGTCGGCCCCCGAGATCATCCGCCTGCTGGAGGAGTTCGACGCGGACTTCGGCCCCACGCACGGCCGGGATTCGGACCGAAGACCGACCCGCCGACCGGCGAGGGCTGAGGGACGGCTTCGAAGGCCCGGTCGGCCTCGGCCCCGGCCCCGGGCTCAGCGGTCGAGGTAGGCCAGGACGGCCAGGACCCGGCGGTTGTCGTCGTCGGAGGCGGGCAGGTCGAGCTTGGCGAAGATACTGGCCGTGTGCTTGGTGACGGCGCTCAGGGTGATGTGGAGCTGCTGGCCGATCGCCGGGTTGGAGCGGCCCTGTGCCATCAGTTCCAGCACCTGCTGCTCGCGGGGCGTCAGCGCCGTCGTGCGGCCGCGGGCCTCGCCGCGGCTGAGCAGTTTGGCGATGACCACCGGGTCCATCACGGTGCCGCCGCTCGCGACCCGGGTGACGGCGTCGACGAACTGGGCGGCGTTGGAGACCCGGTCCTTGAGCAGGTAGCCGACCGCACCGGAGCCGTCCGCCAGCAGCTCGCGGGCGTAGAGCCGCTCGACGTACTGGGACAGCACCAGGACGGGCAGGCCGTGGGTACGGCGCCGGGCCTCCAGGGCGGCCTGGAGGCCCTCGTCGGTGAAGGAGGGCGGCAGGCGGACGTCGACCACGGCGATGTCCGGCCGGTGGTCGGCGAGCGCCCTGCGCAGGGAAGGGCCGTTGTCGACGGCGGCCACGATGTCGAAGCCGTGCTCCTCCAGGGTGCGGACCAGTCCGTCCCTCAGGAGGAAGAGGTCTTCGGCGAGGACAACGCGCACGGGATCTCCAGGAGGATCGCGGTGGGGCCGCCGTCGGGACTGCGGACGGTCAGGGTGCCGTCGAAGACGGCGATCCGGCGCTGGACCCCGCGCAGACCGGTGCCCCGGGCGGGGTCCGCGCCGCCGCGGCCGTCGTCGGTGACCTCGGCGGCGAGCACACCGTCGCGGTGGCCGAGCCTGACCTCCACCCGCTCGGCACCGCTGTGCTTGGCGGCGTTGGTGAGCAGCTCGCTGACCGCGAAGTAGACCGCCGACTCGACGGGGGCGGCGGGCCGGCCCGGCAGCTCGGCCGTCACCTCGACGTCCAGCATGCTGTCGAGGGCGAGGGCGCGGACCGCGTCGGCGATGCCGCGGTCCGCCAGGACCGGCGGATGGATGCCGCGGATCAGGTCGCGCATCTCCTCCAGGGCGCGGGAGGAGGCCTCGCGGGCTCCGGCGAGCATGGACAGGGCGGCCTGCGGATCGTTGTTCACCAGCTTCTCGACGCTGTCGATGGTCATGCCGAGCGCGACCAGCCTGGCCTGGGCCCCGTCGTGCAGGTCCCGTTCGATCCGGCGGAGCTCGGCGGCCTGGGCGTCGGAGGCGTCGGCGCGGGTGGTGGAGAGATGGTCGACCCGCAGGCGCAGCCGGGCGGTCCGGGTCGGCGCGAGCAGGACCGCCGTCCAGCGGGCGTGCAGTCGCAGCGTCCACGGGCCGACCAGGAGGCCGGCGAGGATCAGCGCGAGGCCGACGGGTACCGCGGCCAGCGCGGCGCCGGACGAGTCCACCTGGATGACGGTGTACCAGTTGCCGCCGCCCGCACGGTCGATCGGCCCCCAGACGAAGGGCTGGACCAGTGCGCCGTACACGCCGTACAGCACCAGCGCGCCCGGCAGCCCGGCGATGACGCCGCCGATCCACGGATCGGCACTCGCCCACACCAGGTCGCGCCAGGTGGCCGGGTCGCCCAGCAGGGCGAGGCAGGTACGGACCCGGCCGCCGAGGCCGGGCTCCCGCGGCGGCGTCGGGCGGTACGGTTCGGGGATCGCCACCCCCGTCCACCGCCCGGCGCGGCGGCGGGCGGTGCCGGCGAGCCGTCGCAGCGTCCCGACGGCGAGCGGGAGCAGGAGCAGCCCGACTCCGGCGCCCAGCAGCCAGATCGCGAGGTTGACCAGGCAGGCGACCAGCCCGGCCGACAGTGACAGGGCCCACAGGGCCGCGGCCCGCCCCAGCGCGACCGGCCGCTCGGCCCACGCCGTACGGGCGGTGGCCGCCGTTCGGCGATCGCTGCCGTCGGTGGTGGTCGGCGTGTCGTCCGGTGTACGGGTGGCAGAGGATCCGGTGTTCATCGGACGGCCTCCGTGCGCCGGACCCGGTGGCCGGCCACCGCCAGCGCGACCGCGACCGCGGTCGAGCAGCCGGCGAGCGCGGTCATGCCGGCGACGTCACCGCCCTCGATGTCCAGCACGCCGAGGGTGCCGAGATTGATCAGGCAGTGGAGGGTGCCGGCCACCAGGAGGGTCCCGGTACCGGCGCCCGAGACCAGGACGGCGAGTATCACCGAGACCGCGACGGTCATGACCATGAACGCCGTCATGAACGCGGCTCCGAACCGCAGGTACTGCACGTGCCAAGCCCCCCAGAGAACACCCACCACGACCGCTGCCGCCACCGGCGAACGGCCGGCCTCCAGCCGCCGCTGCAGAAAGACGCGCCAGCCCAGTTCCTCGCCGCACGCGCCGACCCACTGCAGGACGACCAGCAGCCACCACGGCCCAGCCAGTTGACCGGCGTCCGTGAGGTGCACCGGCCGTCCGGCCAGCGCGAGGACGCCGAGCGACAGCCCCAGCACCGCGACAACCAGACCCGCACCGGTCACGCAGCGAACGAGCACGTCACGGGTGGGCCGCAGCCACCTCATGCTAGCCGGACCGGCCGCGGGCCTCCTCCCCCGCCTCAGCAGCACCGTCACCACCACGGCGGCGACGGCGGGGCCGAACTGGGGGAGCATCAGCAGCCCGGGGTCGAGCGGGAGCATCGGCTGCAGAGCCAGCAGCAGACCGGCCACCACCCAGGTCAGCAGGGTGAACAGCGGGACCGGCCAGAACTCGCGGGCACGCGTCGCGGCGACGCGCTGCTGGGCATGGGACATCCGTGCACCTGTTCTTCTCGTCGGAGGTGTCGTTCTGACGACACCTCCGACGATCGCGCCCGGACCCTGTGGCCCGCACTGCACCGGACCTCACTCCGGGGGTGTACTTCTGCGCACCCCTGAGCACTTACCGGAGGCGGCAGACGGGCCCCGCACGGCCTCCGTGCTCAGTACGGCAGGTAGTAGCTGAGCACATCCGCGGTGAGCGGCGGGAGGAGTGCCCGGAACAGCTCCTCGTCCTGGGCGTAGACGTCGGGCCGGAGCCGGGTCAGCCCCTCGATCCCGTGCGGGCCGAACAGCAGGGCGGGCAGGTGGTCGGGCGCCACTCCGGCGCCTCCCGCGGTGCCGGGGCTCTGCATCGCGCCACCGGTGACGACCGCACCGAGACCGTCGGCGTGGACCGGGATCCGGTAGTGGGCGCCGAAGGTGGAGATGACGATGGAGCGGCCGGTGCGGTCGATCCCGGCTGTGGTGAGGCGGTCCCAGAGCAGCGGCCGCAACCGGTCGAGCAGCGCTGCGGTGTCCGGGACGCGGACGTAGTACTGCTCCGCCCGCGTGCGCGGTTCGTGGTCGAGGAAATCCTGCCAGGCCGCGGCGGTCACGGTGCCGGCCCGATGGACGACCCGGAGCCGGCTGTCGGGCGCCAGCGCGGCGACGCCGCGGAGCAGGCCACGCGCCGCCGCCTCGTCGACTGCGGCGGCCTCGGCCAGGAGCATGTCCTCACCGGGGGGCGTGGTGCGCCCGGTGGCGAGGACGGTACCGGCGTGTTCGAGGACCCAGAGCGTGCTGGCCTCGTGGGCCGCCAGCCATCGCCAGCACGCCGCCGAGTGCGGCATGGCCACGTCGAACCCGTTCTGGGCGGCGTCCTGCAAAGCCGCCATCGCGGGGATGTCGGAGGGCAGGGCCGCGCGGAGTACGGGCGTGCCGTCGCCGGGCGGCGGGGTGCGCACGGTCAGCGCCGGCGGTATGTCGATGGCGTACTCGTAGCCGAACAGCCGGTAGAAGTACGGAATCCCGATCATCGCCTGAATGACGTGCCCCCGGGCGGCGGAGCGGTCGTGGGCCCACCGCATCAACGCCCGTACGAGTCCACGCCCTTCGTATCCGCGATCGGTGGCGACCAGCTCGACCTGACCGGCGGGCAGGCGGACGCCGCCGATCCGCACCTCCTCGTCGAGGAGCGTCGCGGTGGAGACGACCCGGTCACCGTCGACGACCACGGCGCAGGCGGACCAGCCGACATCAGGGTCCGTGACGACCAGCCGGTGGTCGAGGGCGTCGTCCGCGTCACCGCGCTCGGCGAGGAGCGCGCCGATCTGGTCGAGGTCGGCGGGCTGCGCCTGCCGCAGGACGAGGCCGTCGGCCAGTGCGATGGGTGCGGGTGAGGCAGGAATCACTGTCACGACCGGACTATCGCACCGTTCGATCCGCCCCGTCCACGGGATTTCCACCGGTGCCGACGGAGCGCCGGCCAACGGGCTGGACGAGCATCCGGAGCCGATGCGGAACCGCGCGATGACCACGTGCACGCCCCTCGGCAAGCGGACCGGCCGTACACGAGCCACCGCGAGCCGCCGAAACGTCAGGATCGTTCGACGGCAGGCCTGTAGGGCTTGTCTGATAATTCGCGTCGCATCAGCGCGCGGCGGGAATGGTCAGACAGGCCCTAACCGCCGATCGCGGCGACGGCCTGGTTCCCCGCCTCCAGCACGAGCTGCCCGAGCGCGGTGCCCGCCGCGGGCATGACCAGCTCGACCAGCCGGTCGGTCGTGCGCCGCAGGAGACCGCGGTCCGGATGCGCGCGTGCGGCCTCGGCGGACAGGGTCCCGGCCTGCTCGGCCGCCTCGGCCTGCTGCTCGGGCGACAGCCCGAGGACGGGCAGGCTCTGCTGGGCGAGGCCGGCGAAGTGGATCAGCGCGGCCGGGTCGAAGCCGGCGGTGTTGTTCTGCGTGAAGTCCCGCTGGGAGCCGATGATGGTCCCCTGCGCGTCGGTCAGGTAGGTGTTGAACGTCGTCGTCCCAGGGGCCGTCTGCTCCTGCTGCACGAACTCCGACACGGTCTTCTCGCTCTCTGCGCAGTCGATGCCCCGCGCGGTCAGCCTGACAACGTAGCTGTCGGCGGGGCTGAGGAAGGTGTCCCTGGTCCGCGGGCCGAAGGGGCCGGTGTCCTGGTGGACGACGGCGAGTCCGCGGGCCGCGAGGTACCCGATGGCCTCGCACACCTCAGGTGCGGTGACCGGGTCACCGCAATAGGCCGGTTCGGTGTCCAGGAAGCCCGACGGCGGGTCGGCGTCGGCGCAACCGCTCTGCCGGCACCCCTGGCCGGGTTGCCCGTAGAGCCAGTCGAGAACGTCGGTGCGGACCGCGTTGTTGCGCCGGGGGCGGTTGTCGCGCTGCTCCAGCACGGCCGCCGCCTGGGCCCGGCCCACAGGTGTGAACCTGACGATGTCGGCGACGAGCGAGACGGGCCGCAGCAGGCCCTCGGCCGTCAGGGCCGCGCGCAGGCCTGCCGCCTGATGCTCGGGGATACCGTGCCCGGTGGCCCACTCCCGCACGTCGAACCCGCCCGCCGGACGGTCCGCGGTGGCGGTGTGTGCCCAGGCCAGCAGGGACGCGCGCTGGTGGTCGGGGTGCATGTGGGCGCCTTCTGGATGTCTGCGGTCGGCTGGGTGTGGTCCTGGGCGGGAGCGTACTCAGGGTCCGGCCCGAAGGTCACCCCCCGGCGGCCCGGGGGCAGGGACGAAGCGGGCGGTGGTCCGCCGACACCCCTCCTGCCGCCACCGCTTCCCTACTGCTCCGGCCTGACACCGGCCCAGCATCACCGACCCGCGGCGCCGCGGCAAGACGATGAGCCGCTTTTGAAGCCCGGCAGACTGCCGGGCGGGTCCTACGGGCCAGCCTTAAGGGCGCACTCCGCCGCCCTTCAGATCGGGCCCCGCTCCGCACGGCGGGAGCCCGCCACCCCGCAGGGCCGGGGCACGGGCCCACCGTGGATCATGGACAGTGCCGACCACCCCCGGATCGACGGAAAGCGGTGCCACCATGAGTCCTCTCCCGCCCGACCCGACGGTGCTCCACCCCTTCCCCGACCAGCCGCGCGTGGTCCTGCTGAAACCGCTGGTGACCTCGCCGCTGATCGAGGTCGGCGAGTACTCCTACTACGACGACCCCGACGACCCGACCGCGTTCGAGACCCGCAACGTGCTCTACCACTACGGCCCGGAGAAGCTGGTCATCGGGAAGTTCTGCGCGCTGGGCGAGGGCGTGCGGTTCATCATGAACGGCGCCAACCACCGTATGGACGGCCCCTCCACCTTCCCCTTCCCCATCATGGGCGGCGCCTGGTCCGAGCACTTCGACCTCCTCGCCGGCCTGCCCGCCCGCGGCGACACCGTCGTCGGCAACGACGTCTGGCTCGGCTACCGAAGCGTGGTCATGCCCGGGGTCCGCATCGGCCACGGCGCGATCATCGCCGCCGGATCGGTCGTCACCACCGACGTCCCCGACTACGCCATCGCCGGCGGCAACCCCGCCAAGGTCATCCGCTCGCGCTACCCCGACGGCGACGTCGCCCGCCTGCTGGCCGCCGCCTGGTGGGACTGGCCCGCCGACCACCTCACCCGGCACATCCGCACCGTCATGTCCGGGACCGTCGACCAGCTCGAAGCCGCCGCCCCCAGGCCCTGACCGCAGGCCCGCCGCCGACGGTCAGGTCCGCTCCCCCGTCCGGTCGTTCCGGTGGGGCTGAGGGCCGCTGTCGTAGCCATGGTGTTGACTCCCCGATGTGCACACCACCGCCCGTCCTCAGCTGGTCGAGTGGGCCTCGACCCCGGCCGATGACCGATCCCCGCCCGGCGCGACGCGTGGACGGCTGGAGCCGCGTCGCCCCGGGGCGAGCCCTGACCGCGAGCCCGGACCGCGCGCCTGACCACGCCGGGCCGCGCCGGGCGTGATCCACATCACCGCCGCGGGAGCGATGATTCCGTAGTGGCCGGAAGTCTTCAGTGTCGTAGGCCCGAGGGCGAAGCAAGCAGAGCAGGCAAGACAGAGGAGCACCACCGTGCGCATCGTGATCAGTGAGTTCATCAGCCTGGACGGCGTCGTGCAGGCCCCTGGCGGCCCTGAGGAGGACACCGACGGCGGCTTCGCCCACGGCGGCTGGTCGCACCCGTTCTTCGACCCGGAGGTGGTGGGCGGCGCCTTCTCCGACGCGCTGACCAGCGCCGCGGCACTGCTGTTCGGGCGCCGCACCTGGCAGACGATGGCCGCGGCGTGGCCCGAGCGGGCCGGCGACCCGTTCGCCGACCGGATGAACGCCATCCCGAAGTACGTCGTCTCCAGCACCCTGGGCGACTCCGGGCCGGCCTGGGACAACACCACCCGCATCCCCGGTGACGAGGCCGTCGCCCGCGTCCGCGAGCTGCGCAAGGCCGAGGGCGGCGACCTGCTGGTCATGGGGAGCCCCACCCTGGTGCGCACCCTCCTGAGCGAGGGCCTGGTCGACGAGCTCCGGCTGGTGATCATGCCGGTGCTCCTCGGCGGCGGAAAGACGATCTTCCCGGACGACGGCGGGCTGCGCACGCTGGAGCTGGTCTCCACTGTCACCGGCAGCACGGGCGTGAACGTCTGCACCTACCGGCCCGTCGCCAAGCGGTAGCCGGCCGCGGCGGGCGGGTCGGCACCCGTCCGGACCAC
Organism: Kitasatospora sp. NPDC088351; assembly: GCF_040685575.1. Classification (NCBI taxonomy): domain Bacteria; kingdom Bacillati; phylum Actinomycetota; class Actinomycetes; order Kitasatosporales; family Streptomycetaceae; genus Kitasatospora; species Kitasatospora sp. NPDC088351. The sequence goes on from NZ_JBFBIL010000036.1 coordinate 17,758, forward strand.
CACCGTCGGCAGGCCGCTCGGGACGGACCGAGCGGCCTGCCGGTGCGAGGGCCGCCGCCGGTTACCCGTCCGACTCCGCCTTGATGTAGTCGCCGTACTGCGCGGCCGTGAGCAGGTCGTCAAGCTGCTTGGGGGCGGACAGGGTGACGTCGACGATCCAGCCCTGCTCGTAGGGCTCCTCGTTGATCAGTTCCGGCGAGTCGTTGAGGTCCTCGTTGACGGCGGCGATCATGCCGGACACCGGCGTGTAGACCTCGGAGACCGCCTTGACCGACTCGACGGTGCCGACCGGCTCCCCGGCATCGAGGGCGGCGCCGGATTCGGGCAGTTCGACGAAGACGACATCACCGAGCTGGCGCTGCGCGAAGGCCGTGAGGCCGATCCTGACCTTCCCGTTGCCGGTGGACCGCACCCACTCGTGATCCCTGCTGTACTTGAGGTCCTTCGGAATGTCCGTCATGCCCGCCTCGCTTTCCTGGAAGCACTCTTGAGCCACCGTCACCTCACGTGACCGCGCACCCACGGAGAGCCTGCTACAGATCCGCCGCCCCGTCCGGGAGGCTCACCCGACCGGCGACCCGCGACCCGGGCCGAACTCAGTTCCCCGGAAGCCGAGTCGGCGCACCCGGTCGAGACGCCGACCGGGCTCCCGCGCCCCGGCCGGGGAGGCCGACGCCGCCGAGGCGGGTCGTCAGCTCGGACAACACGGCCATGTCCGCCTCACCCCACGGGGGCGCGGCGAAGATCTCCTCGGCGACCTTCTCGGCCGTGGCGCGCATCTCCGCGAGCCGTTCACGACCGGTGTCGGTGAGCGCCGCGTACGCCACCCGGGCGTCGCGGGCGTCCGGCTCGCGCGTGACCAGCCCGATGCGCTCCAGCGGCGCCAGCCCCCGGGTCACGCCCGAGGCGGTCAGGCCGAGCGCCTCGGCGAGGTCCACCCGGCGCAGCCGGCCGCCGGGCGACCGGCCCAGGCGCAGCAGCAGCGTGAAGTCGGCCAGGCTCACCCCGTGCAGGCCCCCGAGGCTCGCGTCGAAGCGCTTCACCAGGGCGGTCTGCGCCCGCAGGAGCCGTAGGGCCGCGTCCAGCGCATCACTCATGTGCCACCTCCTTGACCGCTCGACCATAACAGCTGGTTGAGCAGTCAAGGAGTAGTGCAGTATCCGGTCATACGAGTCCGGCCGAATCCCCGCGAGCGCCCGGGGTCAGGCGTCCTTCCGCGCGGCGGCGCGGCGCTGCCGCTTGCCGAGGGGGGCCAGGGAGAGGTCCTCGGCCTGTGACCTGAGGTTCTTGAAGGCGTAGCCCCGTTCATCCAGCCAGGCCTTCGCCGCGGCCTCGGCGCGTTCGGTCGCCTCCAGGATGTCCTCCTCGGCCTCGCCGGAGTCCTGGAAGCGGAAGGTGAACGCGGGCCGCGCCGCGATGTCGTAGCTGAGGTGCCCCTCGGTGGTGCAGGCCGCGTGCAGCACGTCGTGCTCGGACGCGCGGGCCAGCAGCTCGGCGCGCTGCTCGGCGTCGAGCCCGTCGAAGGCACCGCGAACGGTGATCCGGAAGGTGCGAGTAGTGGTCATCCCCCGAGCCTGATCAGCGGGAGCGGTCCGCTTCCACCGCCTTTCACGCGGCACCGGGGCGCCCTCGACGGTCTGCCCGGCCGGCCTCCGGGGAACGCGTCCGCACCCGCTCGCCGTCCGGGCCGACACCCGAAGGGCGCGCGGCGTACCGCCATGAGGCCGAAGCAGCCGGGGCGAAGCACGCCGGAACCGTGGACCATCGACCTGTGGGGCGCGCTGGGCCGCGCCGCCGTCTCCTATCCGAGAGGACCCTCCGATGCCAGACTTCCGGCCGAAGGACGATCACCTGATCGTCAAGCCGATCAGCGCGCCCGCCCTGCCCGACGCGGACACCCGCAAGGGCGAGGTGGTGGCGGTGGGACCGGGCAGGACCCTGGCGGGCGGCCGGCCGCACCCGGTGGACGTGAAGACCGGCGAAAAGATCATCTTCTCCCGGTTCTCCGGCTCGGAGGTCGAGGTGGACGGGGTGGTCTACGTGGAGCTTCCCGAGGACGAGATCCTCTCGGTGGCCGCCGAGTAGGCGGGCGCGACGGCCGTGCGGCACCGCTCCCGGCCCCGCCCGCACGGCAGCACCCCGAACCGCAGCGTCCCCGACGGCAGCACCCCGGATGCGGAATCCCGGAGCCGACGGCAGAGTGCCGCTTGGCACGCCCCGGGCGCGACCGCCGCCGCCCCACGGGCCCCTCACCCCCTTGGAGACCCCCTATGACCGAGCAGCCGCAGGCCCAGATCGGCGTCACCGGACTGGCCGTGATGGGGCGCAACCTCGCGCGGAACCTCGCCCGCCACGGCTACCGCGTCGCCGTCCACAACCGCACCCGGGCAAGGACCACCGCACTGGTGGAGCAGTACGGACACGAGGGCACGTTCGTCCCGGCCGACAGCACCGCCGGGTTCGTCGCGGCACTCGAACGCCCCCGCCGGATCGTGATCATGGTCAAGGCCGGCGAACCCACCGACGCCGTCATCGACGAGCTCCTCCCCCTGCTCGACGAAGGCGACGTGCTGGTGGACGGCGGCAACGCCCACTTCCTCGACACCCGCAGACGGGAGGCGGCCCTGCGGCAGCGCGGGCTCCACTTCGTCGGCACCGGGATCTCCGGCGGCGAGCAGGGCGCCCTGGAAGGACCGAGCATCATGCCCGGCGGCACCCCGGAGGCCTACCAGGTCCTGGGCCCGCTGCTGGAGGACATCGCCGCCGAGGTCGACGGAACCCCCTGCTGCACCCACGTCGGACCGGACGGCGCCGGCCACTTCGTCAAGATGGTCCACAACGGCATCGAGTACGCCGACATGCAGCTGATCGCCGAGGCCTACGACCTGCTGCGCCACGGCGGCGGCCTGCAGCCCGCCGAGATCGCCGAGGTCTTCCGGGCCTGGAACGGCGGCCGCCTGGAGTCGTACCTGATCGGGATCACCGCCGAGATCCTCGCCCACACCGACGCGGCGACCGGCCGGCCCTTCGTGGACATCGTGCTGGACCAGGCCGAGCAGAAGGGCACCGGCCGGTGGACGGTGCAGAGCGCGCTGGACCTGGGCGTCCCCGTGAACGGGATCGCCGAGGCGGTCTTCGCCCGGTCGCTGTCCGGCGGCGTGCCGCTCCGGCGGGCGGCGCACGACCTGCCCGGCCCGTCCGAGAGCTGGCTCGACAGCGCGGCGGCGGACCGCTTCGCCGACGACGTCGAACAGGCCCTGTACGCCTCCAAGATGGTGGCCTACGCCCAGGGCTTCCAGCAGATCCAGGCCGGCAGCGCCGAGTACGGCTGGCGGATCGACCCCGGCGCGATGGCCACCATCTGGCGCGGCGGGTGCATCATCAGGGCCCGCTTCCTGGACCGGATCAAGGCCGCCTACGACGAGGACAGGGAGCGCCCCACGCTCCTGACCGACGCCCACTTCCGGGAGTCGCTCGGCTCCGCGCAGTCCGCGTGGCGCCGGGTCGTCTCGACGTCGGCCCAACTGGGCGTTCCGGCACCCGGCTTCGCGACCGCGCTCGCCTACTACGACAGTCTGCGGGCCGAACGCCTCCCGGCCGCCCTCGTCCAGGGACAGCGGGACTTCTTCGGCGCGCACACCTACCGGCGGACCGACCGCGACGGTACGTTCCACACCCGCTGGGAGCAGGACGGACGTCCGGAGGAACAGCGCTGACCGAACGGCGTGAGCCCCCGGCGGCCGCCGGGGGCTCACGCCGCCGTCCGGGTCAGGCCGTGCGCCGCAGCAGGGCCAGGTACATCGCGTCGGTGCCGTGCAGGTGCGGCCAGAGCTGGATGTCCGGGCCGTCGCCCAGCGCCGGGACGCCGGGGAGCAGCGGGCGGGCGTCGATCCACTCGACCCGGCCGCCCTCGTCCCGGAGCACGTCGTCGACGACGGCCCGGGTCTCGGCCAGGTGCGGCGAGCAGGTCGCGTAGCCGACCACGCCGCCGACCCGGGTGGCGTCGACGGCCGAGCGCAGCAGGTCGCGCTGGAGCGGGCCGAAGGCGGCGATGTCCTGCGGGCGGCGGCGCCAGCGGGCCTCGGGGCGGCGGCGCAGCGCGCCGAGGCCGGAGCACGGGACGTCGACCAGGACCCGGTCGAAGCCGCCGGAGCGCCAGGCCGGGCGGGTGCCGTCGGCGGTGATCACGGTGTACGGGCCGGGGTTGCCCTCCAGCGCGCGGGCGACCAGCCGGGCCCGGTGCGGCTGCTTCTCGCTGGCCACCAGGGCGGCGCCGCGCCCGGCGGCCAGGGCGCCGAGCAGCGCGGCCTTGCCGCCGGGGCCGGCGCAGCCGTCCAGCCAGAGCCGGTCCGGTCCGTCCAGGGGGGCCGCCGCGAGGGCGAGCGCGACCAGCTGGCTGCCCTCGTCCTGGACGCCGGCCCGGTTCTCGCGCACCGCCTCCAGCGAGCCCGGGTCGCCGCCCTCGGCGAGCCGGAGCGCGACCGGGGACCAGCGGCCGGGTTCGGCCTCGGGCAGCGCTTCGGCCAGTTCGCCGACGGTGATCCGGCCGGGGCGGGCCACCAGGGTGACCTCGGGCCGCTCGTTGTCGGCGCGCAGCAGCTCCTCCATGGCGGTGCGGCCGGCGGCGTCGGGCTGCCAGCGGCCGAGCGAGTCCCAGAGCGCGGCGACCACCCAGCGGGGGTGGGAGTGCACGACGGCGAGGTGGTCCTCGGCGTCGTCGTCGTACGGCGGGGCGACCTGTCCGATCCACTCCGCCAGGTCGCGGGCGCTGATCCGGCGCAGGACGGCGTTGACGAACTTGGCCTTGCCGTCGCCGAGCACCACGCGGGCCAGTTCGACGGTGGCCGAGACGGCGGCGTGGCTGGGGATGCGGGTGGTGAGCAGCTGGTGGGCGCCGAGCGAGAGCACGTCCAGGACCGGCGGGTCCACCTTGCTGAGCGGGCGGTCGACGCAGGCGGCGATGATCGCGTCGTAGGTGCCCTGGAGCCGCAGGGTGCCGTAGACGAGTTCGGTGGCGAGGGCGGCGTCGCGGCGGTCCATGCCCTTCTGCTCGGCCTCGCGGAGCAGGGAGGGAAGGATCAGGTTGGCGTAGGCGTCGCGCTCGTCGACGGCGCGCAGGGCGCGGAAGGCGACGATCCGGGCCGGGTCCTTCTTCGGACGGCGGTGCGGGCGGGGGGCGCGCTTGGCGCTCGGTGTGGTCACAGGTGCCTCAAGGTGCTGCGGTGATTATCGGACGAACAGTCGAACAGTAACGCCAAACGTCGGGCCCTGGCCCCCGGCCTTCTCCGCTCCCTCAGGCCTCGAAGCGCTCGCCGGACTCGATCCGGGTGCCCCGCGCCCAGTCCGCCGCCCGCATCGGCTTCTTGCCCTGCGGCTGGACCTCGCCCAGCTCGACCTCGTGGCTGCCGGTGCCGACCCGGATGCTCTTCTTGCCGACGGCCAGCTCCCCGGGTGCCAGCTCCGCGGCGTCCGTCAGCAGCTTCACCGGGCCGGAGACCTTCAGCCGCTCACCGCGGAAGAGCGTCCAGGCGCCAGGGGCGGGGGCGCAGCCGCGCACCAGGCGGTCGATCCGCAGCGCGGGGTGGTTCCAGTCGATCCGGGCGTCCTCGACGGTGATCTTCGGGGCGAGCGTGATGCCCTCGGCGGGCTGCGGGACGGCGTGCAGGGAGCCGTCCGCGATGCCGTCCATGGTGGCGGTGAGCAGACGGGCGCCGGAGTGGGAGAGCCTGGTGAGGAGTTCGCCGCTGGTGTCGGTGGGGCGGACCTCCTCGGTGATCACACCGTAGACCGGGCCGGAGTCGAGGCCCTGCTCGATCAGGAAGGTGGACGCTCCGGTGACCTCGTCGCCCGCCAGCACGGCGTGCTGGACGGGGGCCGCGCCGCGCCAGGCGGGCAGCAGCGAGAAGTGCAGGTTGACCCAGCCGTGCTTGGGGATCTCCAGGGTGCCCGGGCGCAGCAGCGCGCCGTAGGCGACCACCGGGCAGCAGTCGGGGGCGAGTTCGGTGAGCCGGGCGACGAAGTCCGGGTCGCTGGGCTTCGCCGGCTTGAGGACCTCGATCCCGGCCTCCTCGGCGCGCTGGGCGACGGGGCTGGCGACCAGCTTGCGGCCGCGCCCGGCGGGGGCGTCGGGGCGGGTGACCACCGCGACGACCTCATGCCGGTCGGAGGCGAGCAGGGCGTCCAGGGCGGGAACGGCGACCTCGGGGGTGCCGGCGAACACGAGGCGCATCAAGTGCCTTTCTGGTGGGCGGAGTTCAGCAGCGGAAGCGGGGGTTCAGCGCGCGGCGCCGAAGGTGCCGTGCGGGGAGATCCTGACGACGGGGGCGGGTCCGTCGCCCCACTCCGTCTCACGGATCGCCTTCATCGCGGCCTTGCGCTGCTCGCGGTCGAGGCGGTCGATGAAGATGATCCCGTCGAGGTGGTCGGTCTCGTGCTGGATGCAGCGGGCGAGCAGCTGGGTGCCCTCGATGGTGACCGGGTCGCCGTGCATGTTGAAGCCCTTGGCGACCACGCCGTACGCGCGCTTGGTGTCGTAGCGCAGGCCGGGCAGCGAGAGGCAGCCCTCGGGGCCGTCCTGCTCCTCCTCGGTCAGCGACAGGTCGGGGTTGATCAGATGACCGGTGACGCCGCCCACGTGGTAGGTGAACACCCTGAGGGAGACGCCGAGTTGAGGGGCCGCCAGGCCGGCGCCGGGGGCGTCGAGCATGGTGTCGGTGAGATCCTGGACCAGCTTGCGCAGTTCCTTGTCGAACGTGGTCACCGGCTTCGCGGTGGCCCGCAGGACTGGGTCTCCGAAGATGCGGATCGGCTGGATCGCCACGGGGTACGGGCTCCTGTCCGTCGGGTTCGGGCTGCTCGCCACAGGCGGGTCACGGGGTGGGCCGGGGGCCGGCCACCGGCAAGTCTATGCAATCGTCCGGGGCCGTCCGGCGGCCGTGCTCGGCCCACCGGCATATCCCGAGTCCGTCCGGCTGCGTGACCCCGGCCCCCATTCGGGCGTTGGTCAAGTGAGATTGACCGGGGCCGGGCAGAACGGGACACCGCGACCCGGCCGAGCCGAACCGTACGGAAGGTGGCGCGTAAGCCATGGCTGAGCAGATCAACCACGACGCCCGGGCCCGGGCCAGCCTGCACCTGCTGGTGCGGGACATCGAGCGGGTGCGGCGGCAGGTCGACGCGCTGCGGACGCTCACCGCCCAGCTGGGCAACGTCTACCGCCCGCGCCGCCCGAGCACCTCGGCCGGGTTCGTGGTGTACGGGCGGGCGCCCGCACCGACGGTGCGCCTGGCGCAGGAGCTGCGGGAGAGCGTGGAGACGCTGGTGGCGGCGGCGGTCGAGTTCGACCGGGCGCTGGGCTTCTCCTGGGATTCGGTGGGCTCGGCCCTCGGGGTCACCAAGCAGGCGGTGCACCGGCGGTACGGGATGCGCCGGCCCACCAGCGAGCTGCTCGCCGCGGGCGGGGTGACGGCCTCCGGCGTCCCGGGGGTGCCGGGGCAGGGCCGGTCGGACCGCTCCGAGGAACTGCCGGCCGCCGCACCCGCCCCGAGCGGGCTGGCCACCACCGTCCCGGCGGCCCGCCAGGGCGGCCTGGACCGCAGCACGCTGGACCGGGCGGCCCTGGACCGGTCCGCGGCGGACCGGGGCGGACTGGACCGCGCCGGCGTGGACCGCGGCGGCATCCCGCTGCGCGGCTGACCAGGGCGGACATCGGGCGGCACGGTCGGGCTCACCCAACGGGCCCGGCCGTCCCCGCCCGCCCCGCCTCAGCCCGGCCCGGGCCCGGCCACCAGCCCGCCCGCCCTCGCCTCAGCCGATGTCCAGCGGATCGATCCGCACCTTCACCGCCTCCGGCGTCCGCAGCGCGATCCGCGCGATCTGCGCCGCCTTGAGCGCCGCCGCCAGCGCCGCCCCCTGTCCGGGCGGCACCCGCAGCAGCGCCCGCTCCTGCTCCTCCCCCCGCAGCTTCGGCACCGGCACCGGACCCAGCACATCGGCGCCCTCCGGCAGCCGGACCAGGCCCAGCAGGTCGGCCACCGCCGCCGGACTGCCCGCCACCGAGGCCATCCGCGACACCGGCGGGAAGTGCAGCTGCGCCCGTTCGTCCCGCTCCAGCCCGGCGTGGCCCATCGGGTCCCAGCGGACCAGCGCCTGCACCGGCCGCGCGGTCGGCTCCGCGACCACCACCACCGTGCCGCCCTCGGTCGAGGGCCGGACCAGCGCGGCGGCCGCCAGCCAGAGCCGCAGGGTCTCCTCCCCGGCCCGCAGGTCCGGGCGGCCGAGCAGCGCCCAGCCGTCCAGCAGCAGCGCGGCCGCGTAGCCGTCCGCCCCTTCGACCACCGGCTCGGCGCCCGGGGTGGAGATCACCAGCGCCGGCTCCGCGGGGACGGTCGCCAGCACCGCGTCCCGTCCGGAGGTCCGGACCGGGATCCGGGGGAACGCCTTCCCCAGCTCCTCCGCCGTCCGCCGCGCACCGACCACCTGCGCCCGCAGCCGGAACGACCCGCACTCGGCGCAGTGCCAGTCGTTCTCCGCCTCCCCGCACCAGCCGCAGCGCAGCGGCGCGTCGGACGACGCAACCTCCAGCGGGCCCTCGCAGTGCCGGCACCGGACCGGCGTGCGGCAGCGCCCGCACGCCAGCCGGGGCACGTACCCGCGCCTCGGCACCTGGATCAGGACCGGCCCGCCGCTCGCCAGCGCGTCCCGCGCGACCTCCCAGGCCACCGACGGCAGCCGGGCGGCCTGGGCGGCGGCGTCCCGGTGCTGGTCCTGGTCGGTGACGGTCCGGACCCGGGGCGCGACCTGCCGGACGGTCTCCCGGTCGGCCGCCAGCGGCCGGGCCCACCCGGTGCTGACCAGCTGCGCGCCCTCCACGGTCACCGTGTGCCCGCCCAGCAGCACGCCCGCGCCCTCCTCGGCCGCGCGCAGCAGCGCGACCTCCCGGACGTGCGGGTGCGGGGCGCGCGGATCGCTGTGGCTGCTGTCGCCGTCCGACCAGACGACCACCAGCCCGAGGTCGCGCACCGGCGCGAACATGGTGGCGCGGGTGCCGATGACGGCGTGCACCGAGCCGCGGCTCACCTCCAGCCAGCGCCGGTAGCGCTCCCGGGGCCCGAGATCGGCCACCAGGGTGGCGTGCTGCCCGGCGCCGAGCAGTTCGGTGAGCGCCCGGTCGACCCGGGCGGTGGTGCGCCCGTCCGGCAGGACGACCAGCGCGCCGCGCCCGCTCGCCAGGGTGGCGGCGACGGCGCGGGCGATCTCGTACGGCCAGCCGGGGCCGGGCAGCGCCGTCCAGACCGCGCGCGGCGCGCCGCCGCCGGCCAGCGCGGCGAGGAAGTCGGGCCCGGCGGGGTAGCGCTGCCAGCCACCGGGGGCGGGCGCGGCCGGCCGGGGCCTGGGCGGCGGGGAGGGCTCGGCCTCGGCCTTGGCGTGCCGGGGCGGGATCGCCAGCTGGAGGACGTCCGCCAGGGTCCCCGCGTAGCGGTCGGCGACGGTCCGGCAGAGCCGCAGCAGCTGCGGGGTGAGCACCGGCTCGGGCGAGAGCACCTGGGCGAGCGGCGCCAGCGGGCCGGGGAAGTCGCTTTCGGGCAGGCGCGCGACGATGAACCCGTCGTGCAGTTCCCCCCCTTCGCGCTGGCCCTTCACCACGCGCGCCCCGAAACGCACCCGCACCCGCGCGCCGGGCCGGGCGTCCTCCGCCATCGCGGCGGGCACCTCGTAGTCGAAGAACTTGTCGATGGTCAGCACGCCCTTGTCGACCACCACCCGGGCCACCGGCAGGTGCTCGGCGCGCTTGGCCCCGCGCCAGGTACGGGGCTTGGCCCGGCGCACCGTCTCCCGGATGAACGCGAGCTGCTCCGGAGCCCCCGCACCGCCCCCGCCGCTCTCCTCTTCGCTGCTCATCGCTCCAAGTACTACCAGGTCACACCGACATCGGGCACAACTCCGCAGGCGGCGGCCGTCCCGAGGGCTCGGGGCGGCCGCCGCCTGCGGTCGTGCGCGTGGGGAAGGGCGTCAGTCCTGGACGGCCTTCTTCAGCTGGTCGACCCGGTCGGTCCGCTCCCAGGTGAAGTCCGGCAGCTCACGGCCGAAGTGGCCGTACGCCGCGGTCTGCGCGTAGATCGGGCGCAGCAGGTCCAGGTCGCGGATGATCGCGGCCGGACGCAGGTCGAAGACGTCGGTGACGGCCTTCTGGATGGTGAGGACCGGGACGGTCTCGGTGCCGAAGGTCTCGACGAAGAGGCCGACCGGCTCGGCCTTGCCGATGGCGTAGGCGACCTGGACCTCGGCGCGGCGGGCGAGGCCGGCGGCGACGATGTTCTTGGCGACCCAGCGCATGGCGTAGGCGGCCGAGCGGTCGACCTTGGACGGGTCCTTGCCGGAGAAGGCACCGCCACCGTGGCGGGCGTAGCCGCCGTAGGTGTCGATGATGATCTTGCGGCCGGTGAGGCCGGCGTCGCCCATCGGGCCGCCGATCTCGAAGCGGCCGGTCGGGTTGACCAGCAGGCGGTAGCCCTCGGTCACCAGCTTGATGCCCTGCTCGGCCAGCGCCTTCAGCTCCGGCTCCACGACGAACTCGCGGATGTCCGGGGTGAGCAGCGACTCCAGGTCGATGTCGCTCGCGTGCTGCGAGGAGACGACCACGGTGTCCAGGCGGACGGCGCGGTCGCCGTCGTACTCGATGGTGACCTGGGTCTTGCCGTCCGGGCGCAGGTAGGGGATCGTCCCGTTCTTGCGGACCTCCGACAGGCGCTTGGACAGCCGGTGCGCCAGCGTGATCGGCAGCGGCATCAGCTCCGGCGTCTCGTCCGACGCGTAGCCGAACATCAGGCCCTGGTCACCCGCGCCCTGCTTGTCCAGGTCGTCGCCTTCGTCGCCGTGGGCGGACCCCTCGACCCGGGCCTCGTACGCGGTGTCGACGCCCTGCGCGATGTCGGGCGACTGGGCACCGATGGACACCGACACGCCACAGGAGGCGCCGTCGAAGCCCTTCTTGGAGCTGTCGTAACCGATCTCCAGGATCTTGTCCCGGACGAGCTGGGCGATCGGCGCGTACGCCTTGGTGGTCACCTCACCGGCCACGTGCACCTGGCCGGTGGTGATGAGCGTCTCCACGGCGACCCGGGACTTCGGGTCCTCACGAAGGAGAGCGTCAAGGATGGTGTCGCTGATCTGGTCAGCGATCTTGTCGGGGTGTCCCTCGGTCACGGATTCCGAGGTGAACAGGCGGCGAGACACAGCGCTCCCTGGGGTTGCAGCGGCTGCTGACTGAAGGCCCCCGGCGGACCGGGGACATCCGGAAAGACTTGATTCCTGGAGTGTAACGGTCGGCTACCGGCAACCGTCACTCCATTCCGGAAATCAAGACCGGACGATTGTCGGTTCAGATCACCGGGCGACCGGTTCCAGCCGCTTCGCGATCAGGTCCCAGACGACATCGGCGAGCGCCTCCTTGGGCCCCACCGGAACAACCGTCTCACTCCCGTCCGAGCCGAGCACCACGGCCTCGTTGACGTCCGTACCGAACGCCTTCCCGTTCCCCACCTCGTTGACCACCAGCAGGTCACAGCCCTTGCGTGCGAGCTTGGCGCGGCCGTTGGCGAGCACGTCGTCCGTCTCCGCCGCGAAACCCACGACCAGTTGACCCGAACGGGCACGGTGGGCCGACAGCTCCGCCAGGATGTCCGGGTTCCGGACGAGCGCGACCGGCGCCGGCTCGACCCCCTCGACCTTCTTGATCTTGCCGGTGGCGTACTCGGCGGGCCGGAAGTCGGCCACCGCGGCGGCCATGACCACGGCGTCCGCGTCCGCCGCGGCCTTCAGCGCGGCGTCCCGGAGCTCCAGCGCGGTCGAGACATGCACCACATCCACCCCCGCCGGATCGGCCGGCTCGGCATTGGCCGAGATCAATGTCACGCGGGCGCCCCGCGCCGCGGCGGTCGCGGCGAGCGCGTAGCCCTGCTTGCCGGAGGAGCGGTTGCCGAGGAAGCGCACCGGGTCCAGCGGCTCGCGCGTCCCGCCGGCCGACACCACCACGTGCCGGCCCGCCAGGTCACCCGACGGTGCGCCCCGGCGCAGCACGGCCCGGCAGGCGTCGAAGATCGCGGACGGCTCGGGCAGCCGCCCCTTGCCGGTGTCCTTGCCGGTGAGCCGCCCGACCGCGGGCTCCAGCACGATGACACCGCGGCGGCGCAGGGTGGCGACGTTCTCCCGGGTGGCCGGGTGCTCCCACATCTCGGTGTGCATGGCGGGCGCCAGCACCACCGGACAGCGGGCGGTGAGCAGGGTGTTGGTGAGCAGGTCGTCGGCCAGCCCGTGGGCCGCCCTGGCCATCAGGTCAGCGGTGGCCGGGGCGACCACGACCAGGTCGGCCTGCTGGCCGATCCGCACGTGCGGCACCTCGTGGACCTTGTCCCAGGTCTCGGTGGCGGCCGGCCGGCCGGAGAGCGCGGCCCAGGTGGCCTCGCCGACGAAGTGCAGCGCGGCGGCGGTGGGCACCACGGTGACCTGGTGGCCGGACTCGGCGAAACGGCGCAGCAGTTCACAGGCCTTGTAGGCGGCGATGCCGCCGCTGACGCCGAGAACCACCCGCGGGGCCTGGGTGCCCGTCCGGTCCGTACTCGCGTCCGTGCTCGCGCTCATGCTCCCGTTTCCTCCTCCGGCCTGGTCAGAACGTGCTCACCCTACGGCCCCGTGACGATCACCCGCACTGTGGCGGAACGCACAGCCGCGCACGCACGCCGTCCGCCCAACACCCGGCCCCGGACAGGCCGAAGGGCCCGGCGGAAACGATTCCGCCGGGCCCTTCGGGCAAGAGAACAGGCAACGACCGCTCAGCGGGTCTCCGCCTCGACCGCCTCCGCGGTGAGCATGCCCGCGTTGATCTCGCGCAGCGCGATCGACAGCGGCTTCTCGTGCACGTGGGTGTCGACCAGCGGGCCGACGTACTCCAGCAGGCCCTCACCGAGCTGCGAGTAGTAGGCGTTGATCTGACGCGCGCGCTTGGCGGCGTAGATCACGAGGCTGTACTTGGAGTCGGTGGCCTCAAGCAGCTCGTCGATCGGCGGGTTGATGATGCCCTCGGGCGCGGTCATGGAAGAGGACACGCGAAAACCTTCCGAAAGGTGGAAAAGACAGACAGGTCAGGCTACACCGAGCAAGGCTAGCAGTTCGGCCGCTACCTGCTCGACGGAGGTGTTGACAAGGGTTGTGTCGAACTCCGACTCCGCGGCCAGCTCGACCCTGGCGGCCTCCAGCCGCTTCTCGATCACGTCCTGCGACTCGGTGCCCCGGCCGGTCAGCCGGCGGACCAGCTCGTCCCAGCTCGGCGGAGCCAGGAACACGAGCTGGGCCTCGGGCATCGACTCGCGCACCTGACGGGCGCCCTGCAGGTCGATCTCCAGCAGGACCGGCTCGCCGCGGTCCAGCTTCTCCAGCACCGCCGAGCGCGGGGTGCCGTAGCGGTTGCCCGCGAACACCGCCCACTCCAGCAACTCGCCGTTGGCGATCAGCTTGTCGAACTCGTCGTTGTCGACGAAGTGGTACTGGACCCCGTCCTGCTCGCCGGGCCTCGGGTGGCGGGTCGTCGCCGACACCGAGAGCCAGACCTCGGGGTACTGCTTCCTCATATGAGCGACGACCGTGCTCTTGCCGACCCCCGAGGGGCCGGAGAGCACGGTCAGCCGCGGACGCTCACTCATGCACCGATTATCCCGGATCGCGGACGATGCCGGGACCACGGGGCACGGTCAGGCGGCACCCCCGCCGAACTCCCGTTCCAGGGAGGCGATCTGGTTCGTACCGAGGCCGCGGACGCGACGGCTCTCACTGATGCCGAGACGTTCCATGATCTGCTTGGCACGGACCTTTCCGACGCCCGGAAGGGACTCCAGCAGTGCGGAGACCTTCATCTTGCCGATCACGTCGTTGTCGGCCTTACCGGCCTTGATCACCTCGTGCAGGGAGGCGCCGGAGTGCTTGAGCCGGTTCTTGACCTCGGCGCGCTCCCGGCGAGCCTCGGCGGCCTTGGCGAGCGCGGCGGTGCGCTGTTCAGGGGTAAGGGGCGGAAGAGCCACGCCGTTCACCTCAGGGTGTGGAAGGAAGGGATTGAGCTATGACTGGTGGTTCCCAGGACACCGGCCACAGGGGAACCGTACGGCTCTGACCTGCGAGAGCAACGGGAATCGCCGCTCTTCGATGACCTATCGCCGGACACTACCCGGATTGCGGCGCCGCGTCAGGAAAAGAACACGAAAAGTCCTGGTCAGCCAAGGCCGACCAGGACTTTCCGGGGCAAAATGACCGCGATTGCGGACCTTTGGCGGCACCGATGTGACGGCGCTCACGTCAAGTCGTCGGGCGTCACACCACCCGTCCGTGCCGTCGCAGCGCGCTACCGGCGCACCGCGAGGCCGTCCCACGCGACGCCGACGGACCGGGCGGAGCCGAACCCGCCGCCGCCGCGCGCTACTTCGGCGCCCTACTTCACCGCGTCCGCGTACTCGCCGACGAAGCGCTCCGCCGCCGCCCGCAGGGCCGGCACCGACGGTCCGTGCCGGAGCACGTCCCGGCTGACGCTCGGCACCACGTTGCGCACCGAGGCGCCGAACACCCGCGGCAGATCCGCCATGGTCGCGCCCTGGGCGCCGATCCCGGGGGCCAGCAGCGGGCCGTTGATCGCCAGGTCCACGCCCGCGTCCGCCAGGGTCGCCCCGACCACCGCGCCGAACGAGCCCAGCGGCTCGGCACCGGCGTTCTCGGCGGCCAGCTGCCGCAGCACCGAGGCGGCCACCGAGGTGCCGTCCGCGCCGGTCGCGCGCTGCACCTCGGCACCCTCCGGGTTGGAGGTGAGCGCCAGCGCGAAGACGCCGGCGCCGTTCGCGGCCGCCAGGTCGAGCGCCGGGCGCAGCGAGCCGAAGCCCAGGTAGGGGCTGACGGTGACGGCGTCCGAGAAGAGCGGGCTGGTGGGCGCCAGGAAGGCCTCGGCGTACGCGGCCATGGTGGAGCCGATGTCACCGCGCTTGGCGTCCATCAGGACCAGCGCACCGGCCGCGCGGGCCTCCTCCACGGACTTCTCCAGGACCGCGACGCCCCGGCTGCCGAAGCGCTCGAAGAAGGCGGCCTGCGGCTTGAGCACGGCCACCCGGTCGGCCAGCGCCTCGACCACGGTGCGGCTGAAGGTCTCCAGGCCGGCGATGTCGTCGCCGAGCCCCCAGGCGGCGAGCAGGGAGGCGTGCGGGTCGATGCCGACGCAGAGCTGGCCGCGGGTGTCGAGGGCGTGGCGCAGGCGGGCGCCGAACGGGGCGAGGGTCATGACGTCCTTTCCGGAACGTTCGTGAGTTCGTGAGAGGGGGTCAGGAGGCCTTGGCGCTGCCGACGGCGGCGGCCAGGTCGCGGAAGCCGCCGGCCCGGACGCGGGCGGAGAGGCCCTTGTGGATGCGGCGGCACCAGAACGGACCCTCGTAGATGAAGGCGCTGTAGCCCTGGACCAGGTCGGCCCCGTGGATGATGCGCTGCCAGGCGTCCTCGGCGGTCTCGATGCCGCCGACCGAGACCAGCGTCAGCCGGCCCTCGGTCCGGGCGCGCAGGCGCTGCAGCACCTCCAGGGCGCGGGCCTTGAGCGGGGCGCCGGACAGGCCGCCCATGCCGATCTCCTCGATCCGGGCGGCGCTCTCGCGCAGGCCCTCGCGGCCGATGGTGGTGTTGGTGGCGATGATGCCGTCCAGGCCGAGCTCCAGGGCGAGGTCGGCGACCGCGTCGACGTCCTCGTCGGCCAGGTCGGGGGCGATCTTCACCAGCAGCGGCACATGGTGCGGGGTGGTGCGGTCCGCGGCCTCGCGGACGGCGGACAGCAGCGGGCCGAGGTGGGAGACGGCCTGGAGGTTGCGCAGCCCGGGGGTGTTCGGCGAGCTGACGTTGACCACCAGGTAGTCGGCGTACTTGGCGAGGCGCTCGGTGCTCTTGACGTAGTCGGCGATCGCGTCGGCCTCCTCGACCACCTTGGTCTTGCCGATGTTGATGCCGACCACGGGGGTGGAGCTGGTGTGCGGGCGGGCCGCGAGGCGGGCGGCGACCCGGGCCGAGCCCTGGTTGTTGAAGCCCATCCGGTTGATCAGCGCGCGGTCCTCGACCAGGCGGAAGAGCCGGGGCGCCGGGTTGCCGGGCTGGGGCTCGCCGGTGATGGTGCCGATCTCGACGTAGTCGAAGCCGAGCATCGACAGGCCGTCGATGCCGACGCCGTTCTTGTCGAAGCCGGCCGCCAGACCGAACGGGCCGGGCAGGTCGAGGCCGAGGGCGGTGGTGTGCAGGGCCCGGTCGCGCGGGGCGAGCACCAGGCGCACCAGGGTGCGCAGGCCGGGCACGGAGGAGGCCAGCCGGATCCAGAAGAAGGCGAGGTGGTGGGCCTTCTCGGGGTCCATCTTCTTGAAGACGAGATCGAACAGCAGCTTGTACATGGCAGCTCCCAACAGGAGGCGCGGGCGCGACGGGCGACGGCGGGCGCGGCGGACGGCGACGGACGAGGGGCGGGCATGGCAGTGGGGGGCACCAGGCGGTTCGGTGCCCCCCACTGCGGTGGTGCTACTTGGCGCGGCCGGCGTTGATCAGCTCGGCGTGCTCCTGGAGCGACATCACCCCGACCTCGTCGCGCAGCAGCGCGTCGATGCCCTGGACGGCGGCGCCCATGGCCTGGACGGTGGTCAGGCAGGGCACGGCGCGGGCGATGGCCGCGGTGCGGATCTCGTAGCCGTCGAGGCGGCCACCGGTGCCGTACGGCGTGTTGATGATGAGGTCGACCGCACCCTCGTGGATCAGCTGGACGATCGTCTTCTCGCCGTTCGGGCCCTCGCCCTCGCTGTGCTTGCGCACCACGGTGGCGGGGATGCCGCCGCGCTGCAGCACCTCGGCGGTGCCGGCGGTGGCGAGCAGCTCGAAGCCGAGGCCGACCAGCGCGCGGGCCGGGAAGACCAGGTTGCGCTTGTCGCGGTTGGCGACGGAGACGAAGACCTTGCCCTTGGTCGGGAGCGCGCCGTAGGCGCCGGCCTGCGACTTGGCGTACGCCGTGCCGAAGACCTTGTCGATGCCCATGACCTCGCCGGTGGAGCGCATCTCCGGGCCGAGCACGGTGTCCACGCCGCGGCCGTGGACGTCGCGGAAGCGGCTCCACGGCATCACGGCCTCCTTGACGGAGATCGGGCAGTCGGCCGGCAGGGTGCCGCCGTCGCCCTCGGCCGGGAGCAGGCCCTCGGCTCGCAGCTGGGCGATGGTGGCGCCGAGCGAGATCCGGGCGGCGGCCTTGGCCAGCGGCACGGCCGTGGCCTTGGAGGTGAACGGCACGGTGCGGGAGGCGCGCGGGTTGGCCTCCAGCACGTAGAGGATGTCGCCGGAGAGGGCGAACTGGATGTTGATCAGACCGCGCACACCGACGCCGCGGGCGATCCCCTCGGAGGAGGCGCGCAGCCGCTTGATGTCGTAGCCGCCGAGGGTGATCGGGGGCAGGGCGCAGGCGGAGTCGCCGGAGTGGATGCCGGCCTCCTCGATGTGCTCCATGACGCCGCCGAGGTAGAGCTCGGTGCCGTCGTAGAGCGCGTCGACGTCGATCTCCACCGCGTCGTCGAGGAAGCGGTCGATCAGGACGGGGTGCTCGGAGATCAGGCCGGCGTGCCGCTCCAGGTAGGAGGCGAGCGAGGCCTCGTCGTAGACGATCTCCATGCCGCGGCCGCCGAGCACGTAGGACGGGCGGGCCAGGACCGGGTAGCCGATCTCGTCGGCGATCGACTTGGCCTCGTCGAAGGAGAAGGCGGTGCCGTGCTTGGGGGCCGGCAGGCCGGCGTCGCGCAGCACCCGGCCGAAGGCGCCGCGCTCCTCGGCGAGGTCGATCGCCTCGGGCTGGGTGCCGACGATCGGGACGCCGTTCTCCTTGAGCGCCTGGGCCAGGCCGAGCGGGGTCTGGCCGCCGAGCTGGACGATGACGCCGGCCAGCGGTCCGGCCTGCTGCTCGGCGTGGACGATCTCCAGCACGTCCTCCAGGGTGAGCGGCTCGAAGTAGAGCCGGTCGGAGGTGTCGTAGTCGGTGGAGACGGTCTCCGGGTTGCAGTTGACCATCACGGTCTCGTACCCGGCGTCGGCCAGCGCGAACGAGGCGTGGACGCAGGAGTAGTCGAACTCGATGCCCTGGCCGATGCGGTTGGGGCCGGAGCCGAGGATGATCACGGCGGGCTTGGTGCGCGGGGCGACCTCGTTCTCCTCGTCGTAGGACGAGTAGAAGTACGGGGTCCTGGCGGCGAACTCGGCGGCGCAGGTGTCGACGGTCTTGAACACCGGGCGGATGCCGAGGGCGTGCCGGACCTCGCGGACCACGTCCGGCTTGAGGCCGCGGATCTCGCCGATCTGCTGGTCGGAGAAGCCGTGCCGCTTGGCGTGGCGCAGCAGCTCGGGGGTGAGCTCGCCCGCCCCGGCCAGCTCGGCGGCGATCTCGTCGAGCAGGAAGAGCTGGTCGACGAACCACGGGTCGATCCTGGTGGCCTCGAACACCTCCTCCTGGGTGGCGCCGGCCCGGATGGCCTCCATGACGGTGTTGATCCGGCCGTCGGTCGGCACGACGGACTTCTCCAGCAGCGCGGCCTTGTCCCCGACCGGGCCGGTCCAGGTGAACTGGGAGCCCTTCTTCTCCAGCGAGCGCAGCGCCTTGTTGAGCGCCTCGGGGAAGTTGCGGCCCATGGCCATGGCCTCGCCGACGGACTTCATGGTGGTGGTCAGCGTGGCGTCGGCGCTCGGGAACTTCTCGAACGCGAACCGCGGGACCTTGACCACGACGTAGTCGAGGGCCGGCTCGAAGGAGGCCGGGGTCTGCTCGGTGATGTCGTTGGGGATCTCGTCCAGGGTGTAGCCGACGGCGAGCTTCGCGGCGATCTTGGCGATCGGGAAGCCGGTGGCCTTGGACGCCAGCGCGGAGGAGCGGGAGACGCGCGGGTTCATCTCGATGACGATGACCCGGCCGTCGTCCGGGTTGACGGCGAACTGGATGTTGCAGCCGCCGGTGTCGACGCCGACCTCGCGGATGACGGCGATGCCGATGTCGCGCAGGATCTGGTACTCGCGGTCGGTCAGCGTCATCGCCGGGGCGACGGTGATCGAGTCACCGGTGTGCACGCCCATCGGGTCGAAGTTCTCGATCGAGCAGACGACCACGACGTTGTCGTTCTTGTCGCGCATCAGCTCGAGCTCGTACTCCTTCCAGCCGAGGATGGACTCCTCCAGGAGCACCTCGGTGGTCGGCGAGAGGGTCAGGCCCTGGCCGGCGATGCGGCGCAGGTCCTCCTCGTTGTGGGCGAAGCCGGAGCCGGCGCCGCCCATGGTGAAGGAGGGCCGGACGACGACCGGGTAGCCGCCGAGGGTGTCGACCCCGGCCAGCACGTCGTCCATGGTGTGGCAGATGACCGAGCGGGCGGACTCGCCGTGGCCGATCTTGGCGTTGACGGCCTCGACGACGCCCTTGAAGAGCTCGCGGTCCTCACCCTTGTTGATCGCCACGACGTCGGCGCCGATCAGCTCGACGCCGTACTTCTCCAGCGTGCCGGCGGAGTGCAGGGAGATCGCGGTGTTGAGCGCGGTCTGCCCGCCGAGGGTGGGGAGCAGCGCGTCGGGGCGCTCCTTGGCGATGATCTTCTCGACGAACTCCGGGGTGATCGGCTCGACGTAGGTGGCGTCGGCGATCTCCGGGTCGGTCATGATCGTGGCCGGGTTGGAGTTGACCAGGATGACCCGCAGGCCCTCGGCCTTGAGCACCCGGCAGGCCTGCGTGCCCGAGTAGTCGAACTCGGCGGCCTGGCCGATCACGATCGGGCCGGACCCGATGACCAGGACGGACTTGATGTCAGTGCGCTTAGGCACGCTGGCCCTCCATGAGCTTCACGCTGTTGTCGTCGCCTCGCATGAGCTCGACGAACCGGTCGAAGAGGTAGGCCGCGTCGTGCGGGCCGGCCGCCGCTTCGGGGTGGTACTGCACGCTGAAGGCGGGCACGTCGAGCGCCTGGAGGCCCTCGACCACGTCGTCGTTGAGGCAGACGTGGGAGACCTCGACCCGGCCGTACGGGGTGTCGCTCACCTTGTCCAGCGGTGCGTTCACGGCGAAGCCGTGGTTGTGCGCGGTGACCTCGACCTTGCCGGTGGTGCGGTCCTGCACCGGCTGGTTGATGCCGCGGTGGCCGTACTTGAGCTTGTAGGTGCCGAAGCCCAGCGCGCGGCCGAGGATCTGGTTGCCGAAGCAGATGCCGAAGAACGGGGTCCTGCGCTCCAGCACCCCCTGCGCGACGGCGACCTGGTGGTCGGCGGTGGCCGGGTCGCCCGGGCCGTTGGAGAAGAACACGCCGTCCGGGTTGACGGCGTAGATGTCCTCGATGGTCGAGTTGGCCGGCAGCACGTGCACCTCGATGCCGCGCTCGGCCATCCGCTGCGGGGTCATCGCCTTGATGCCGAGGTCCAGCGCGGCCACGGTGAACTTCTTCTCACCGATGGCGGGCACCACGTACGGCTCGGTGGTGGCGACCTCGGCGCACAGGTCGGCGCCCTTCATCTCGGGCGCCTGCTGCACCTTGGCCAGCAGGGTGGTGTCGTCCTCCAGCGCCGTGCCGGAGAAGATTCCGCAGCGCATGGCGCCGCGCTCGCGCAGGTGGCGGGTGAGCGCCCGGGTGTCGATGCCGCTGATGCCGACGACGCCCTGGTTGTGCAGTTCCTCGTCCAGCGAGCGGCGCGAGCGCCAGTTGGACGGGACGCGGGCGGGGTCGCGCACGACGTAGCCGGCGACCCAGATCTGCCTGGACTCGTCGTCCTCGTCGTTCCAGCCGGTGTTGCCGATCTGCGGGGCGGTCATCACGACCACCTGGCGGTGGTACGACGGGTCGGTCAGGGTCTCCTGGTAACCGGACATGCCGGTGTTGAAGACCGCCTCTCCGAAGGTCTCGCCGAGGGCGCCGTAGGCCTGGCCGCGGAAGGTCCGGCCGTCCTCCAGGACGAGCACGGCGGGGACTCGTTCCCGCCGTTGGCGCTGCGTGGTGGGGGCAGGTGCGGTCATGTGGCGGCCTCTTCCGTCTTCGTCTTCGTACGTGTTGCGATGCGAGCGATCGCCTCGACCCAGGCGGCGTGCTCGTCGGGGTGGTCGGCCCGGAAGCCGGAGTCCAGTGCGGTGCCGTCGAGCGTCCAGGTGACGACGAGCAGTCCGGACGGGACGACCTTGCCGGCGATCCCGGAGTCCGTCCGGGCCCCGGTCAGGTTGGCGGCCGGGATCCAGAGGTCGACGTCACCGGGCCGCCGGACCAGCAGCCCGTCCTCGCCGAGGGTCAGGTCGGCGCGGCTGCGGGTGCCCAGGCCGTGCGCGACGACCCGGTCCAGCCAGTTCCCGGCGGTGGTGGTGCCGTGGTACCGGCCGCTGGTCTCCAGGATGGTCCGGCCCGCGCCGGCCGGCACGGCGGGCAGTGCGGGGAGGCCGGACTGGAGCGTGCGGCGCCAGTTCCAGCCCTGGCGCATCAGCCAGTAGACCAGGCCGATCACGATCAGCAGGCCGACGGCCCAGCCGATGTACCCGGGCCAGTTGGTGACCTTGGCCTGCTCCTGGGCGAGCGGGGCGAAGGGGGTCACGCCAGCCCGCCCTGCACGGCCAGCTCGCCGGCCAGCACGGTGGCGGTGCCCCGCAGGAAGGTGGCGTGCACCCGTCCGGGCAGGTCCAGGCCCCGGTAGGGGGTGTTGCGGCTGCGGGTGGCGAAGCTGTCGGGGTTCACGGCACCACGGTACGCGGGATCGAACAGCACCAGGTTGGCCGGTTCACCGACCGAGACCGGACGCCCGTGTCCGGTGAGACGGCCGATCCGGGCCGGGCGGTGCGACATCCGGTCGGCGACGCCCTCCCAGTTCAGCAGGCCGGTGTCGACCATGGTCTGCTGGACGACCGACAGCGCGGTCTCCAGGCCGACCATGCCCATCGCGGCGACGGCCCACTCGCAGTCCTTGTCCTCGGCCGGGTGCGGCGCGTGGTCGGTGGCGACGGCGTCGATGGTGCCGTCCGCGAGCGCCTTGCGCAGCGCCTGCACGTCGGCCTCGGTGCGCAGCGGCGGGTTCACCTTGTAGACCGGGTCGTAGGAGCGGACCAGCTCGTCGGTGAGCAGCAGGTGGTGCGGGGTGACCTCGGCGGTGACGTCCCAGCCCTTGGCCTTGGCCCAGCGGATGATCTCCACCGAGCCCGCCGTGGAGACGTGGCAGACGTGCAGGCGGGAGCCGACGTGCGCGGCGAGCAGCACGTCGCGGGCGATGATCGCCTCCTCGGCGACGGCCGGCCAGCCGCCGAGCCCGAGCTCGCCGGAGACCTGGCCCTCGTTCATCTGGGCGCCCTCGGTGAGCCGCGGCTCCTGGGCGTGCTGGGCGACGACCCCGTCGAAGGCCTTCACGTACTCCAGGGCGCGGCGCATGATCACCGCGTCGTCCACGCACTTGCCGTCGTCGGAGAAGACCCGCACGCTCGCGGCGGAGTCGTGCATCGCGCCCAGCTCGGCGAGCTTCTTGCCCTCCAGGCCGACGGTGACGGCGCCGACCGGCTGCACGTCGCAGTAGCCGGACTCCTGGCCGAGCCGCCAGACCTGCTCGACCACGCCGGCGGTGTCGGCCACCGGGAAGGTGTTGGCCATCGCGTGCACGGCGGTGAAGCCGCCCTTGGCGGCGGCCTGGGTGCCGGTGAGGACGGTCTCGGCGTCCTCCCGGCCGGGCTCGCGCAGGTGGGTGTGCAGGTCGACCAGGCCGGGCAGCGCGATCAGGCCGGTGGCGTCGATCTCGATGTCCGCCTCGACGGTGAGGGCGGTGCCGATCTCGCGGACGACGCCGTCGGCGAGGTAGAGGTCCTGCGGGGCGCCGCCGAGGATCTGGGCGTTGCGGATCAGGTAGGTGACCATGCTGTCGGTTCGCTCGCTTCGCTCGTTCACTGGGCGGTCTCGCTGGAGTCGTTACGGGGGGCGTCGGAGAGGGTGGCTCCGCCGAGGAGCAGGTAGAGGACGGCCATCCGGACGGAGACGCCGTTGGCGACCTGCTCGACCACGGTGCAGCGCGGCGAGTCGGCGACCTCGGCGGTGATCTCCATGCCGCGGACCATCGGGCCGGGGTGCAGCACGACGGCGTGCTCGGGCAGCTGCGCCATCCGGATGCCGTCCAGGCCGTAGCGGCGGCTGTACTCGCGCTCGGTCGGGAAGAACGCGGCGTTCATCCGCTCGCGCTGCACCCGGAGCATCATCAGCGCGTCCGTCTTGGGGAGCACCCGCTCCAGGTCGTAGCTGACCTCGCAGGGCCAGTTCTCGATGCCGATCGGCAGCAGCGTCGGCGGGGCGACGAAGGTGACCTGGGCGCCGAGGGTGGTGAGCAGGTGGACGTTGGAGCGGGCGACCCGGCTGTGCAGGATGTCGCCGACGATGGTCACCCGCCGGCCCGCGAGGTCCTGCCCGAGGCCCGGGTTGAGATGGCGGCGGATGGTGAAGGCGTCGAGCAGCGCCTGGGTGGGGTGCTCGTGGGTGCCGTCACCGGCGTTGATGACGCTGCCGTGCAGCCAGTCGGACTGGGCGAGCCGGGCGGGCGCGCCGGAGGCGTGGTGGCGGATGACGACCGCGTCGGCGCCCATCGCCTGCAGGGTGAGCGCGGTGTCCTTGAGGCTCTCGCCCTTGGAGACGGAGGAGCCCTTGGCGGAGAAGTTGATGACGTCGGCGGAGAGCCGCTTCTCGGCGACCTCGAAGGAGGTCTTGGTGCGGGTGGAGTCCTCGAAGAAGAGGTTGACGACGGTGCGGCCGCGGAGCGTGGGCAGCTTCTTGACGGCTCGTCCGGAGAGCTGGGCCAGCTCCTCGGCGGTGTCCAGGATGAGCAGCGCGTCGTCGCGGGTGAGGTCGGCGGCGGAGACGAGGTGGCGCTTCACGCGGTTACTCCGGGAGGTGCGGTTCGGACGGCTGGGAGGCCAGGGCCTGCGAGGAGCGGGACGCGTAGTCGCGGTCGCCGACCAGGACGGCGTCCACGCCGTCGGTGTCGGCGAGGCGGACCTGGACGGCCTCGCGCAGCGAGGTGGGGAGGTTCTTGCCCACGTAGTCGGCCCGGATGGGCAGCTCGCGGTGGCCGCGGTCGACCAGGACGGCGAGCTGGACGGCGCGCGGGCGGCCGATGTCGTTGAGCGCGTCGAGCGCGGCGCGGATGGTGCGGCCGGAGAAGAGCACGTCGTCGACGAGGATGACGAGCTTGCCGTCGATGCCGTCGGCCGGGATCTCGGTGTGCTCCAGGGCACGGGCGGGCTTCAGCCGCAGGTCGTCCCGGTACATGGTGATGTCCAGGGTGCCGAGCGGGATCTCGCGGCCGGTGATCTGGGCCAGCCTGGCGTGCAGGCGGCGGGCGAGATGGACGCCCCTGGTGTGGATGCCGAGCAGGACGACGTCCTCCGCGCCCTTGGCGCGCTCGACGATCTCATGCGCTATCCGGGTGATCACCCGGGTGATGTCCGTACCGTCCAGCACCTGGTGCGGCGGACGCGGCGTCGTTTCGTGGTCTGCGGTCATGCCGAAGCGGACCTCCTTCCCCGCCTCACGGGACGGGCCTTAAAGGATGTCTGGGATCGCCCCCGCCGATGCGGCGTGGGCTTCGGTCATCCTACCAGCGCGCTCTCCGGCAAACAGACGTCCATCATTCCGCTTCATCGGGTTAACGCGCCGGACGCATCACCGATGCGGACCATTCGCACGACTGCCCCATTCGGCTTGACGCAACTACCTCACTCTACGTAACCTCACAGTGAGTTACGAGACGGACGTCGGACCCACCGGTAACGGCGTCGGCAATCGCCCGTGACCCACCACTGAACGCGAAGCAATCTCGTCCGGGGAGATCAATGTCCAGCGACTACGCGAAGCAACTCGGAGGCAAGCTCCGAGCGATCCGCACTCAGCAGGGTCTCTCCCTGCACGGTGTCGAGGAGAAGTCCCAGGGGCGCTGGAAGGCAGTCGTCGTCGGCTCGTACGAGCGCGGCGACCGTGCGGTCACCGTGCAGCGGCTGGCCGAGCTGGCGGAGTTCTACGGCGTCCCGGTGCAGGAGCTCCTGCCCGGCGGTACGCCCGGTGGTGCGGCCGAACCGCCGCCACGCCTGGTGCTGGACCTGGAGCGACTGACCCAGGTGCCCTCCGAGAAGGCCGGTCCGCTGCAGCGGTACGCGGCGACCATCCAGAGCCAGCGCGGCGACTACAACGGCAAGGTGCTGTCGATCCGCCAGGACGATCTGCGCACCCTGGCCGTGATCTACGACCAGTCGCCGTCGATCCTCACCGAGCAGCTGATCTCGTGGGGCGTGCTGAACCCCGACGCGCGCCGTGCGGTGCGTGAGGAGGAGGCGGGCTAAGTCCCGCCGCACCGGCTCCCACCAGCGGAGACGGTGAATGCGCCAGGGCGCGGCACCCGGATTCACGGGTGCCGCGCCGTCGTGCGTCCGGACGGCGCGCGCCGGGATTCAGCAGACCGTGTCCAGCCGGTAGCCCGGCTCCGCCGCCACCCCGTCCAGCCGCACCGGGCCGGCCGCCGGCGCCCAGTCCTGCCCGCCGCTGGCCCAGGCCCACGCCGAGGGCCGGTACTCCCCGCAGGCCTCCGCCGAGCCCTGCGAGCCGTGCAGCACCGCCAGCCCCGGCAGCTCCCTGGCCAGGCCCGTGCAGAGCACCGCGCAGAGCAGGTCGAGGTCCTCGTCGTTGATCCGCACCACGCCGTCCTCCCACTGCAGCACCCGGGCCGCGGCGGTCAGCCGCCCGCCCGGCGCGTCCACGGCGAGGCGCAGCTCGTACACGCCGGGGCCGGCGCCGACCAGCATCCGGCGGAAGACCTCGGCCCCGCGCTGGTAGGCCTCACGGACCCCGCGGCCCCGCTCGTCGTAAAGCCCGCCGTCGAGCAGCAGGTCGGCGTGGCGCAGCGTCAGCCCGTTCTCCCGGGCCCGGGCCAGCCGCGGGACGAAGTCCCCGGCCAGCTCCTCGCCCTGGTAGGCCAGGAGCTGGGTCTGCAGCGGCGGGTTGACCAGGTAGCGGTCCCGGGCGGCCGGCTCGACCGGGTCGAGCCCGTGCAGCAGGCAGAACTCCTCGAAGTCCTGCGGGTGGAACATCCGGGCCCGGACGGTCTCGAACCGGCGGCGTGCCTCGGCCAGCAGCTCGGCGGTCTCCCGCAGGTAGCACGCGTAGTCGGGGGCGTCGGACAGCCGCCAGGCGCGGGCCCGCTCGAAGTCGGCGGCGCTGGTCAGGACACCGATCACAAAGGCCTGCTCGCCTGCGTCGGCCCGGCGACGCCCGTGCGGCGACCGCAGCCGGGGGCGGAGGCCGCCGCCGCCGGCGGTGCAGTCGGTGATGCGGCGGGTGCGGCCGTTGCGGCTCATCGGTGGCTCCTGGGGCGTCCTGGACGGGTGACGGTCAGCGGCGGGCGTGCCGCTGACCGTTGTCCTCCCCCGCCCCGCGCGCCGCACACGTACGGCGTGTCACAGGACTGTAACCGACCGTGAGGCGCGGTTTGGGGCGTCCGCCCCGGGCCTCACGCCGGGCGCGGCACCCGGGCCAGCTGGCGGGACTGCGCGACCAGGCGGCCGGACTCGTCCCAGACCTCGGCGTCCTCCTCGAAGTAGCCGCCGGCCAGGTTGCGGGTCGCGTGGGTGACCCGCAGCCAGCCGGGCACCGGCCTGGCCCGCAGGTGGACGGTCAGCTCGACGGTGGGCGCCCAGCCGGGCAGGCCGAGGTCGAAGGTGACCGGCGGCAGGGCGTCGGCGACCAGCAGGAGCAGCAGCGGGTCGGGCTCGCGGCCGTCGGCGAGCTTGAACCAGCCCTGGATCCGGCCGGTGCCGGACGGCTGCCCGAGCGCCCAGCCGACGGTGGCCGGGTCCAGCCGCAGGTCGAAGCGGTCCAGCAGGGCGGCCTGCCGGACCAGTTCCTTCGGGGCGTGCTCCATGCCGATGCACCGGTCCGGCGGGGGCAGCTGCGGCGGCCGGGCGGTGGTGCGCACCTCGCCGTCGGCGGTGGCGAGGTCGCCGTGGCTGGCGACCACCCGCAGCCGCTCGACGCCGTCCTGACTGAGCGAGGCGGTGCCGGTGGAGAGGCCGCGGCCGGTGCGGAGCACCTCGGTGCGGACGGTGGCCGGGCCGGGGTGGGAGGCCGAGAGGTAGTAGCCGCTGATCGAGACGGGGTCGGTGTGCTCGCCGTGCTCCAGCGCGAGGGCGTGGCCGGCCATCGCGAGCAGCAGTCCGCCGTTGACGCCGCCGCCGATCTGCCAGCCGGCGCCCAGCTCACCGTCGTAGCGGCCGGGCTCGTCCGGGTGCCGGGTCAGGGCGATGCCCTGGTCGAACTCGCTGCGGGTCGCCGTGGTCATGGGGGTGGCCTGCCCTTCACTGCGGGGGGTTACCGATGAGTAGCCCCAACATACGCCACCCGTCCGGAACGCACGACGGCCGCCGGACCGTTTCCGGTCCGGCGGCCGTGCGTCGGGGTGTGCCCAGGGTTCGTCGGACGATCCCTAGCGGCGAATGCTCGGCTTGAGCTCCAGGAAGCGGGCGAGCAGACCGTTGACGAACGCCGGGGAGTCGTCCGTGGAGAACTCCTTGGCGATCTCCACGGCCTCGTCCAGGACGACCGCGTCCGGGACGCCGTCCTCCCAGATCAGCTCGTACGCGCCGAGCCGCAGGACGTTGCGGTCCACGATCGGCATCCGGTCGAGCGTCCAGCCCACCGCGTACTGCGAGATCAGGTCGTCGATCCGGCGGGCGTGCTGAACGTAGCCCTCGATCAGCTCCATGGTGTACTCGCCGACCTGCGGGGTGCCCTCGTCAGGCTTGGGCTCCCGGGCGCGGGCCACCCAGTCGGCGAGGACGCGCTGCGGGTCCACCCCGCGGTGGTCGGCCTCGAAGAGGATCTGGAAGGCCCGGGTACGGGCCTTGCTGCGTGCGGCCGACACGGACTTACTTCACCCGGCCGAGGTAGCTGCCGTCGCGGGTGTCGACCTTGATCTTCTCGCCGGTCACGATGAACAGCGGCACCGCGATCTCGGCGCCGGTCTCCAGGGTGGCCGGCTTGGAGCCGCCGGTCGAGCGGTCGCCCTGGACGCCCGGCTCGGTGTGGGAGATCACGAGCTCGACCGAGGCCGGGAGCTCGATGTACAGCGGGGAGCCCTCGTACATGGCCACCAGGGCGTCGAAGCCCTCCAGCAGGTACTTGGCGGCGTCGCCGACGACGGCGGGCTCGATCGTCACCTGGTCGTAGGTGTCCGTGTCCATGAACACGAAGTTCTCGCCGTCCTTGTACGAGAACTGCATGCCGCGCTTGTCGACGTTGGCGGTCTCGACCTTGGTGCCGGCGTTGAAGGTCTTGTCGACGACCTTGCCGGTCAGGACCTCCTTGAGCTTGGTGCGCACGAAGGCCGGGCCCTTGCCGGGCTTGACATGCTGGAACTCGACGACGGACCAGAGCTTGCCGCCCTCCAGCTTGAGGACCATGCCGTTCTTGAGATCGTTCGTGGAAGCCACGGGCGCACTAACTCCTGGATATAGCTGTCAAGGAACCAAGGGTTGCGTCCTGCCGCCCGCAGCAGCCGCCGGGCGGCCGCGGGTCACAGGGCGAGGAGCTCCTTGGTGGTGATGGTGAGCAGCTCGGGCCCGCCCTCTTCGAGGGGGCGCACCACGAGCGTGTCCTCGATCCGGACACCGCCCTTACCCGGGAGGTGGACTCCCGGGCCGACGGTGACCGGCACGCGGCTGTCCAGTTTACCCATGTCCGACGGGCCCAGGCGCGGCGCCTCCCGGATCTCCAGCCCGATGCCGTGCCCGACCGGGTGCGGGGAGGGCTCGGTGTGCCCGGCCGCCTGGAGGATCGCCCGGGCCGCCTGGTCGGGTACGCACTGCTCGACGCCAGGCCCGAGCGCCTCCCGTCCGGCCCGCTGGGCCCGGAACACCAGCCGGTGCAGCTCGACCTGCCAGGGCGCGGGGGCGGCGCCGATCACGAAGGTCCGGGCGGTGGAGACGCCGTAGCCCCGGTACTGGGCGCCGAGCACGACGGTGAGGAAATCGCCCTCCTCCACCCGGCGGTCGGTGGGCTGGTGGGCCTGCTGACCGGAGTGGCTGCCGGTGCCGACCGAGACCGGGAAGGCCGCCCGGTCCGCACCGTGGTCGATCATCCGGCGCTCCAGCTCCATCGCCAGGTGCCGTTCGGTGCGGCCGACCAGGATCGACTCCAGCAGTTCGCCGAGCGCCTGGTCGGCGATCTCGGCGGCGATCCGCAGGTCGGCGATCTCGTGCTCGTCCTTGACCACCCGCAGCCGCTCGACCACCGGTCCGAGGCCCGCCAGTCTGACCCCCTCGGCGAGGCCCGCCACCGACCGGTGCCGGGTGACCGTCAGGTCGTGCTCCTCCACCGCCAGGTCGTCCACGCCGAGCCGCCCGGCGGCCGCGGCGGCGGCCAGCGCGGTGTCCTCCCCCGCCGCGACCGGGACCTGGGTGAGGTCCTCGCCGAGCAGGTGCTCCCCGGTGTCGTCCGGCGGCAGGTCGTCCGGCAGCGCCAGCAGCGCCCGCTCCCGGGTGAGCAGCAGCGTCGCCCCGCAGGGCGCGCACCCGGTCAGATAGCGCACGTTCGCCGGCCTGGTGATCAGCGCCGCGTCGGCCCCGGTCGCACCGCAGTGCTCCCTCAGCCGCTCCCGCCGACCCGCGTACGCATCAGCCATGCGTCGAGCCTACGGAGCGCCGCCCCGATCCGCCCGTCGGGCGGGCCCGACCGGGCCGGGGCCGGGGCCGGGCCGCGCCCGGCTCAGGCCTTGGCCTCCGTGGCCTCCGTGGTCTCGGCGGCCTCCCCGGCCGGCGTCGGCCGGGCCCCCGCGTGCTGGGTCTGCGGGGACCAGCGCCGCTCCACCCCGGCCAGCCGCCAGTAGGCGATCGCCGCGACCCAGACCACCACGAACAGGCCGACGATCACATAGCCGACGTTGTCCAGCGAGAGGTCGGCGATCCACCCGCTGACCGGGTCGGTGAGGTCCAGCTTCTCGTGCAGCACCCCGACCAGCTCGATGGTGCCGATGATGAACGCCACCGCGATCGACAGCCCAGTGATGGTCAGGTTGTAGTACACCTTGCGCACCGGATTGGCGAACGCCCACTGGTACGCGAAATTCATGAACGTCCCGTCCAGCGTGTCGAACAGGCTCATCCCCGCCGCGAACAGCAGCGGCAGGCAGATGATCGCGTACCAGGGCAGACCGGCCGCCGCGCCGGAGCCGGCCATCACCATCAGGGTCACCTCGGTCGCGGTGTCGAAGCCGAGGCCGAGCACCATGCCCACCGGGAACATCTGGCCGGGCCGGGTGATCGAGCGGGTCGCCCGGTTCAGCACCCGGGCGAGGAAGCCGCGCGCGTTGAGGTGCTCCTCCAGCTCAGCCTCGTCGTACCGGCCGGCCCGCATCGACCGGAACACCTTCAGGATGCCGAGCAGGGCGGCCAGGTTGAGCGCGCCGATCAGGTAGAGGAAGGCACCGGAGGCGGTGGTGCCGACCACGCCCAGCCACTTGTGGGTGGTGGAGTCGTCGTCCATCAGCGTGTTGGCCAGCTGCGCCCCGCCCGCCACCAGGGCGGCCATCAGCACCACCATCGAGGAGTGCCCGAGCGCGAACCAGAAGCCCACGGAGACCGGCCGCTTGCCGTCCGCCATCAGCTTGCGGGTGGTGTTGTCGATCACCGCGATGTGGTCGGCGTCGAAGGCGTGCCGCATGCCGAGGGTGTAGGCGGTGATCCCCAGGCCCACACCGAAGACCTGGGTGCCGACCGTGTACTCGTGCGGTGCCACCAGGAATATGAGCGTCCCGAACGCCGCCACGTGCATGGCCAGGATCACCCCCATCAGCCCGGCCGTGCGGATGGTGTCCTGGCGTTTCCAACGGAAAGTGGGCAACACCGGCGGTGTCGCCGGGGTGGCGGTTTCGGGCAGGGTCATCTTCGGATCACGCTCCAGCACCTCGTGGAATGGCTTCGTGAGATGCCGTGGCCGGTCTCCTGGCTTACGGGGCTTCCGTACCCGCCTTCCCAGGCGCGCGAGGCGCCCAGTGGCGTCGTGGGTACGGACGACTCCCCCCGA
This sequence comes from Kitasatospora sp. NPDC088351, assembly GCF_040685575.1. Lineage (NCBI taxonomy): Bacteria > Bacillati > Actinomycetota > Actinomycetes > Kitasatosporales > Streptomycetaceae > Kitasatospora > Kitasatospora sp. NPDC088351. The sequence goes on from NZ_JBFBIL010000036.1 coordinate 48,885, forward strand.
TCACAGTGGCGAGGGCCGCTCCGGACTGGGATCCCTGAGGATCCGTCACCGGTATTCCCGAGCACCACGGCGGGGAACACCGTAGGGCCCGTGGGACACCCTTGCAAGGCTGCGCACCTGCGCAGGTGTTCAGAATCACAGGACGCGGACTGCAAGAATGGGGCCATGCATCTCGTACCGGCCGACCGCGCGGGCCACCGCACCATCGACGGACACCGGGTCTGCGAGGCCATCGCCGCGATCGGCGACACCGCGCACGTCCGGTCCTGGGCCGAGCGGTTCTCGCTGCTCGCCGACCCCGGGCGGCTCGCCCTGCTGCTCGCCCTGCACCGGGCAGGCCCGCTCGCCGTCACCGACCTCGCGGTCGCCACCGGCATGCGTGACCCGGCCGTCTCCCAGGCCCTGCGCCTGCTGCGCACGGCCGGCGTGGTCAGCGGCGACAAGGACGGCCGCGTGGTGCGCTACCGGCTCGTGGACGACGGCATGCGCCCCCTGCTGGACTCGTGTGCCGCCGCCGAGCACCACGAGCCCTCCGCGGCCGCCGGCTGACCGTCCCTCGGGGACAGCCGGACAACCGCCCCCGGCCAGGGGCGGTTCAGTACGATCTTCGTGTGCCGTTCCGCCCGCAGGCCCGCGCCTGGCCCGATGACGACCGCTGGGACACCCGGCCCGTCAGGGCCCGCGTGCTGGCGGTCGCCCGCACCCTCACCTCCGCCACCCGGGTACTGGACGTGCTCACCCTGCTGCGCGGCCAGGACGGCATCCACCTCTACCTCACCGTCAACCCCGGCTCCGCGTTCGCCACCGGGCTCGACGGCTTCCTCGCCGGCCTCACCGGCATCACCGTGCTGGACTGGCGCGAGGCCACCCGGCGGCGGTTCGACCTCGCGGTCGCCTGCGCGGTGCACCGCTCGATGGCCCGGCTGAAAGCCCCGCTGATCGTGCTGCCGCACGGTGCCGGCTACAACCGCCTGGTCACCCGGTCCACCGGCGACACCGTCTCCGCCGCCGGCCTCTCCCGCCGCGAACTCACCCACTGGGGGCGGGTGTTCCCCGCAGTGATCGGCCTCTCCCACGAGGAGCAGCTCGACCGGCTGCGGATCTCCTGCCCCGAGGCCCTGCCCCGCGCACGCGTGGTCGGCGACCCGTGCTTCGACCGGATGCTGCGCAGCCTGGACGGCCGGGACGGGTACCGCGCCGCGCTGGGCGCCGTGGACGGCCGCCGCCTCGTCGTCGTCAACTCGACCTGGAGCGAGCACTCCCTGTTCGGACGCCACCCCGACCTGCCGCTGCGTCTGGTCGGCCGGCTCCCCGCCGACGAGTACACCGTCGCCGTCGTCCTGCACCCCAACATCTGGGCCCGGCACGACCCCGCGGCGCTGCTCGCCACCGCCGAACGGTCCGGACTGCGGCTCGTCCCGCCCGACCAGGGCTGGCAGGCCGCCCTCGTCGCGGCCGACTGCCTGATCGGCGACCACGGCTCGGTCTCCTTCTACGGCGCCGCCCTGGAACGCCACACCCTGCTCGTCGCCACCGGCGCCGACGAACTCGACCCCCGCTCCCCCACCTACGCCTTCGGCCAGGCCGCGCCGCCGCTCGACCCCGACGGCGACCTGCTCACCCAGCTGGAACAGGCCCTGGCGAAGCCGGACCGGGCCGCGCTGCGCCCGATCACCGACCGCTCGCTCGGCCGGCAGGGCCAGTCCGCCCGGCTGCTGCGCCCGCTGCTCTACTCCTATCTGCGGCAGGTGGACGAACCGGACGACGAACCTCGCCAGCCGCCGTACCCGCGACCGGTCCCGCTGCCCACGGCCCTGCCCGGCCCGACGGCGTACGACGTCGAAGGGGAGCGCCGGGGCACCGAGGTCCGCCTGCGGCGCTACCCGGTCGGCCCGGACCACCGCGAGGCCCGGGGCAGCTACGCGGTCAGCGCCGAGGAGCCGACGCTCGCGCTGCGTCACAGCGCCGAGGTGATGGCCCGTACCGAAGTCCGCGCCGAACTGCCCGCCGAGCGCTGGCTCGCCGACACCGCGGCCCAACTGCCGGGCCTCGGCGTGGCCGTGGCCGCTCTCGGCAAGGCCCGCCATCTGCTGCGGCTCCGCGGCGGCCTGCTGCTGGAGGCCCACGCCGAACGCCCCTGGGGTGCGGCCACACCGCACCTCGACCCCCTCCTGCTCGGCGCCGCCGTCGCCCTCTGGCTCGCCGACGGCGGCGACCCGGCCGGCCTGCCGGAACACGGCCTCACCGTCCGCACCGGCGACCGCCGCACCCGGGTCGCGTTCACCCGCCGCCCGGGTCAGAACAGCTAGGGCTTCCCGGCCCTGGACAGGTGCCGGTCCAGGACGGCGCGGAGCCGGTCGACGTCGGCGCCCTCGGCGATGCCCCGCTTGGGCAGCAGCGTGAGGCAGGAGGCGTTCCGGTCACCGCTCAGCAGGACGAAGAGCCGGGGCGTCTCGACGAAGCGCGGCGCGGCCTGCCAGGTGAGGGTGCTCGACGACTGCTCGGTGCTGACGGTGACGCCGGAGTCGTCGACGACGGCCCGGTACTCCCCCTTGCCCTCCGTCAGGCGGTGGAACTGCCGCGCCTGGAGCCACGGCAGGGCGAGCAGAAGCAGGGTGACGAGGAGCATCACGACGAGTGAGGAGCTGACGCCCTCGCCCGACGTCACGGACAGGACGGAGCCGACCACCGCGCACACCGCCGCCACGGTCAGCAGCCAACGGGTCCGCCGGCCCGTGGCGGAGATCTTCGCCCGGGCGGTCAGCGCCTCCCGGAAATCCTCCGCGGTCGGTCGGTACGACAGCTCCAGCCGCGTCCCGGTCCGCTGGTCCTCACCCATGTGCACGTCCTTCTCCTTGATCGGCACCGGATGCTAGCGCGCCCTCCCTTCGACCCGCCGACCATTTATCCCTGGTCCGGTTGTCCGTGGTCCGGGCCGAGCGTGGCCCGCAGCAGCTTCCGGTCGGGCTTGCCCGCCTCGGTCAGCGGCAGCCGGTCGAGGACGTGCACGGCGGCGGGCGCGTACATCGAGCCCAGCCGTTCGGTGACGAACCCCCGGACCAGCTCCCGGTCCAGCCGGTGGCCGGCCGCCGGGACGACGGCCACCTGGAGCTCCTCGCTCCCGTCCGCCCGCCGTGTCCCGAACGCCGCGCACTGGGCGACGGCGGGGTGGGCGAGCAGCACCTGCTCCACCTCCGCCGGGTAGACGTGGCCTCCCACCACGATGACCATCTCCTTCAGCCGGTCGACGAGGTGGAGGAAGCCGTCGCCGTCGAGGTGCCCCACGTCCCCGGTGCTGATCCAGCCGTCCCGCAGCACCTGCGCGGTGAGGTCGGGCCTGCGCCAGTAGCCGCTCATGAGCATGGGCGTCCGGACGTGGATCTCCCCGTTCCGGCCGGTGGGCAGCACCGCGCCCCGCGGGTCGCGGATCTCGATCTCGACGCCCTCCTGCGCCCGGCCGACCGTGATCCGGCCGTCCGGCCCGGTCACCCCGTGCTCGTGCGGCAGGACCTCGGTGATGTTGCCGGCCTCGGTCTGGCCGTACCAGCCGTACAGGACCGGGCCGAGGAGCTCCGCCGCCCGGTGCAGCCGCTCGGCGGAGGCGGGGGTGCCGCCGTAGAAGACCCGGCGCAGGGCGGACAGGTCCGCGGTGGCCAGGGCCGGGTGGTCCAGGAGTTCGTACAGCAGCGGCGGCAGGAGCCAGAGGTCGGTGATCCGCTCCCGTTCGAGGGCGGTGATGACGTCGAGCGGGTCGAAGCCGGACCGCAGCACGACGGTGCCCCCGGCGAGCAGCGTGGCGTCGGCGACGATTCCGGCCATATGGGCGAGGGCGGTGCAGGCGAGGAAGCGGGGCGGCGGGGAGGGCGCGAGGCGGGCGGCGTGCGAGACCAGCAGCCGGCCGTACGGGCCGTGTGCCATCCGGATGCCCTTGGGGATGCCGGTGGTGCCGCCGGTGAAGCGGATGCACCAGTCGTCCTCGGCCTGCGCGGCGCCCTTCGGCCCGGCGGTGGTCCCGGTGGCCGTCCCGGTCCGGCCCGGGCGGAGCGCCGAACCCGCCACCGCCGCCGGGTGCCAGTCGGTGGGGGCGGAGTCCAGCGTGAGCACGGCCGGTACCCGGACCAGCGCGAGCAGCGCCTCGCCCGCCGTCCGCAGGTCCGGGTCGACGAGCAGCGCGGCGGTACCGACGCTGTCCACGATGGCCGCCTGTGTCCCGGGGGCCGAGCCGAGGCCGAGCGAGACGACCCGGGCGCCGAGGAGATTGGCCGCATACCGCGCGACCAGCGCCTCGGGGCGGTCGCCGACGAGCAGCGAGACGGTGCTGCCGCGGCGCACGCCGTGCTCCGCCAGGGCGGCGGCACTGAGCAGGACGGCTTCGTGGAGCTCCCCGGCCGGGACCGCGCGACCCTCGGCGGTGATCAGCGCGGTGTGCTCGGGGGAGCGACGGAGGGCGTCGAGGATGCGTTCGACGTAACTCTCGTACGGCGGTGCCGGGTTCTCGGACACGGCGGGGGCCTCCTTCGGCAGGGCGTCCGGCGCGGGCGTGGTGCGGGTCGGTCCGTGGTGCGGGTCGGTCCGTGGTGGAGTCGGGGCACCGGCCGGTCGCGGCGGCCCCTCCTGGAGGCTATGGGTGCCCGGCTCGCCGGATCCAAGACCTGATGCGGCATAAGATGATGTCCTGCGGGTTATGAGGAACGGCCCGACCCGGGGGGGGCGGCGGATGGACCTGCTGGCGCTGCGCTGCTTCCAGGTCGTCGCGCGCCACGAGCACGTCAGCCGGGCGGCCGAGGAACTGCGCGTCGCCCAGCCCTCGGTGAGCCGGATGATCGCCCGGCTGGAGACCGAGCTGGGTGTTCCGCTCTTCGACCGCAGGGGCCGCCGGATCCACCTCAACCGCCACGGCGCGGCCTTCCTCCGGCGGGTCGACCGGGCCCTGCGCGAACTCGACGACGGCCGAAGGGAGTTGGCGGATGCCGCAGATGGCGCCGGCGGCACCGTGACGGTGGCCACCGAGACCCTGCTGACCCTCGCCGGGGTGCTCGCCCGCTTCCGGACGGCTCACCCGGACGTCGAGGTCCGGCTGCGCCAGTCCGCCGCCGATGTGATGGTCCGTCAGCTCCGCGACCGCGAGGTGGACCTCTGTTTCGCCTCCCAGCCGCTGGCGGGACCCGCCCTGAGCTCCGTGGTCCTGCTGCGCGAGGAGGTGCTGCTGGTGGTGCCCGTCGGCCACCGGCTGGCGGGGCGGGAGCAGGTCGCGGTGACCGAGCTGGACGGCGAACTGTTCGTCACCCCGCGCCCGGGCCACTGGCAGCGGGTGCTCGCCGACCGGCTCTTCGCCGAGGCGGGTGTGCGGCCGGTAATCGCCTGCGAGGGCGACGAGCCGGGCGCCGTACTGGAGCTGGTCGCGGCCGGCCTGGGGGCCGCGCTGCTGCCCGCGATGGCGCGCGGCTCGGGCCCCCGGGGCTCCGTCGCCTGGGTGCGGCTGGCGGCCCCCGGCTGCCGGCGGGAGCTGCGGCTGGTCCGCGACGGCGACTCCTACCGCACCGAGGCCGCCCGCCGGTTCGGCGAGTTCGCCGCGCGGCACTTCCGGCGGACCGCCCACGACGGCGCCCACGGCTCCGACTCCCCCGGCCGGACCGGCGCCGGGGCCGAGCGGGGCGACGCCCCACCCCCCGCAGGCCCTCCGACCGGCCGGCCGTAGCCCTGGGTCAGAACGCCTGGGCTTCGCCCCGAAGCCGCCGCAGCCGGGCCCGGCTGCGGTCGGCCAGCCCGGTGTCGCCGAGTTCGTCCGCCAGCTCGACGAGCAGCGTGTGCGCCTCGCCCTCCTTGGCCGCCTGGCCCAGGGCGAAGGCCCGGTCGGCGCTCTCGCCCGCGTGGACGACGGCCCGGTCCAGCCGGCCCAGGGCCCGGTGGGCGCGGGCCCGGACGAGCGACAGCCGCATCAGCATCGGGGAGTCCGCCGTCCGCCCGGCCGTCGCGGTCGCCTCGTCGAGAACGGCCAGCGCCTGTTCGGGGCGGCCCGCCGCGATCAGTGCCTGCCCGAGGTGGTAGCTCTGCACCACCACCCCGTGCGGGTCGCCCTCGTTGGCCTCCCGGGCCAGGGTGAACAGCTCCACCGCCCGCTCCGGACGGCCGTCGGCGAGGCAGAGCAGCCCGTCGGTCTCACGGACCAGGCCGGCCAGCCGCGGCTCGTCCACCAGCGGGAGCAGTGCGGACGCCGCGGCCAACTGCTCGGCCGCGCGCGGGTACTCCTTGCGCCCGTGGTAGGCCCGGGCGAGCTGGTTGCGCATCCGGATCCCGGCGTCCGGGCGGTTGTCCCACTGGGCCGCCTCGACGCCCAGCAGGTGGGACTCGGTCCAGTCGTCGTAGAGCCCGCGGCCGTGGTACAGCGGCCAGAGCGACTCGCAGAGCCGCCACACCTCGCCGTGCCAGCGCTGTTCCGCGGCCGCGCGGACCGCGCCGAGCAGATTGGCCCGTTCGGCCTGGAGCCACTCCATCGCCTCGGCGCGTGAGGCGAAGCCGGGCAGCTCCGCGCCACCGGGCTCCTGGAGCCGCAGCCGGTCACCGAGCACGGCCCGGTCCGCCAGCGCGGCCCGGCCGCGGTAGTACGCCACGATCCCGCGCAGCAGTTCCGCCCGGCCGGGCTGCCGGCGGGCACGGTCGCGGGCGTGCAGCCGGACGAGGTCGTGGGTGCGGAAGCGCTCCTCCGGGCCGTCGTCCACCACCTCGTCCAGCAGGTGGGCGGCGAGCAGGTCGGCGAGACCGTCCGGCACCCGTTCGAGGCCGACCGCCTCGGCCAGTTCGACGGAGACGTGCGGGCCCGGGACGGTCCCGATCAGGTGGTAGAGGTCCCGGGTGTGGCCGGCCAGCCGGAGGTAGACCGCGTCCAGGACGTCGCCGATCGCGCCCTCGTCACTGCCGAGTGATGCCAATCTCCGCTCCTTGTCCGCGAGTTCCGCCACCACCCGGTCCACCCGGAGCCCACTGCGGTCGAGCAGCTGGGAGCCGACCGCGTTCAGCGCGAGCGGCAGGCCGCCGCAGAGCTCGACCAGGTCCTCCAGCTCCCGGTCGGTGCCCCGGCCCGGGCCGAGCCAGCCCCGGACCAGCTCGGTGCCGGCCGTCGTGCTGAGCGGGTCGAGCCGCAGCACCTCGGCGCCGTCCAGCGCGAGCCCGGGCAGCCGCCGCCGGCCCGCGACGACCACCAGCCCGGTGGACGGCAGCAGGGTGCGGACCTCGGCGGCGTGGTCGACGTTGTCCAGGAACACCAGGACCCGGCGGTCGGCGGTGACCGTCCGGAACAGCGCGGCCCGTTCGGGCAGCGTCTCCGGTACCTGGTGCGGCTCCAGCCCGAAGCCGCGCAGGAAACCGGCCAGGATCTCGCCGAGGTCCACCCCGCCCAGGTGGCGGTGGGCGGCGAGGTCGGCGTAGAGCTGGCCGTCCGGGAAGTGCTCGGCGTGGCCGGCCGCGAACTGGGCGACCAGCTCCGTCTTCCCGACGCCGCCGAGGCCGGTGAAGGCGATCACGACCGGCCGGGAGCCGTCGAGATGGCCGAGCGCCGCGGTGAGCGCGGCGAGCTCCTTCGCCCGGTTGACGAAGGTCCGGCGGGGCTTCCTGACCTGCTGCGGCGCCCCGAGCGGCGGCCGCGCCCCGTGCACGTGCACCTCGACGTTCCGGCCCTGCACCACATTGCCGTACACCGTGCCCGACACGGTGTTGGCCTTCTCGTAGCCCTCCACCTGCCCGCTCCCTCCGACCGGCCCGGCCCCAGCCTACGGGCTGGCAGGCCGGCCGGCCGTCGGTTCGCCCGCACCCCTCCCCCGGCGGCCGGGACGACTACACCTGCTGGCAGGCCGGGCACCAGAAGAGGTTCCGGGCGGCGTGCTCCTCCGTCCGGACCTCCGTACCGCAGACCAGGCAGGGCATGGCGGCACGGCGGTACACGTAGACCTCGCCGCCGTGGTCGTCCACGCGCGGGGGGCGGCCCATCGCCTCGGGCGTGTGCTCGGGGCGGACGGTGTCGATCCGGCCCGCGCCGACGCCCTCGTGCATCAGGGCCACGAGGTCGGCCCAGATCGCGTCCCACTCGGCACGGGAGAGGTCGCGCCCGGCCCGGTGCGGGCTGATGCCCAGCCGGAACAGCACCTCGGCGCGGTAGACGTTGCCGACGCCGGCCAGCACCTTCTGGTCCATCAGCAGCGCGGCGACCGTCGTCCGGCTGGCGGATATCCGCCGCCAGGCCGGCTCCGGGTCGGCGTCGGCGCGCAGCGGGTCGGGCCCGAGCCTGGCCGCGACGGCGGCCTTCTCGGCCCCGGTGATCAGCGCGCAGGTGTTGGGACCGCGCAGGTCGGCGTAGGCGTCGTCGTTCTCCATCCGCAGCCGGACCAGGCCCACCGGCTCGGGCGCGGGGCCCTCCCCGAAGGTGAATCCGCCGTAGAGGCCGAGGTGGATGTGCACCCAGGCACCCTCCTCGAAGCCGAGGAAGAGGTGCTTGCCGACGGCCTGCGCCTCGGCGAGCGGTTGGCCGTCGATCAGTGCGGCGCCGTCGGCGAACCGGCCCTGCGGGCTGGAGACCCGGACCGGGCGGCCGCCGAAGGCCTTGGCGTTCTCGGCGGCGAGACGGTGGATGATGTGGCCTTCCGGCACGGGCGTCAGCTCCCCCGGGTGGTTCAGCAGGATGGGCCCATCATCGCAGCCGGCACCGACACTCCGGCCGGGCCGCAGGTCACGTCCCCCCGCTCCCGCCCGCGCCTCAGCGGACCGGGATGCCCATCAGCCGGGCCAGGATCACCCGGTCCAGCTCGGCGGCGGTGCCGGCGACGTCCAGGTGGGAGTTGTCGATGATCGGCAGCCCGGAGTTGTACCAGCCGGCCATCCGTCCGTGGATCCGGGCCACCTCCTCGTCGCCCAGCCGCCGGTTGCCGCTGCGCCGGGCGTTGCGGGTGAGCACCGAGTCGAGGCTGGGCAGCAGCACGACCGGGATCATGCCGGGGCCGATGTGCCGCTTCCAGCCGCCGAGCCCGATCGCCGGGCGGTCGGGGAAGACGGCGTCGTCGATGATGCAGGAGATGCCGTTGGCCAGGTAGTTGCGGCAGGCGAAGCCGCAGGTCCGCCGGGCCAGCCGGTACTGCGCCTCGGAGGCGTTGTTCCAGCCGGACTGCGGGTTGGCGAAGCCGGACTGCACCCACTCGCGGACGTCGTCGAGGCTGATGTGCGCGGTGGGCGTGGGGCGCCGCTCGGCCCAGTGCCGGGCGACGGTGGTCTTGCCGGCGCCGGCCGGGCCGATCAGCAGCACCGCGATCGGGCCGGCGGGCGCGTGCCGCTGCGGCGGGTGGGCCGGGAGCTGCACGGGCGATCCGGAGGGCAGCAGGAAGTGCCCGGTCGCACCGGCCGGCACCGGCGCGGGGCCAGGCGCCCGCGCGGGGGCCGGGGCGGGAGCCGCGGCGGCGGGCGCGGGCGGGGCGGGGGGCGGCACCGGCGCGCCCTGCGGAACGGTGGGCGGGCCGCCGTGCGGGGGCGCCCCGGCGGGCCGCGGCCCGTCCGGCGGCCCGGGCCGGGATCCGGTCCGGGGCGGGTTCTGGGGAGCCGGCAGGGGCCCGGCGGCGGCGGTGCCGGGGTACGGCGGGGCCGGCGGAGCGACGGGACGCGGGGGGACCTGTCCACCCCCGGAGTACTGCGTCACGGTCACCTCCCGACTTCTTTCAGCGGGGACATTACACGGCGGCCCGGCGACGGGCACAGTCCGCCGCCGGGCCGCTGACCAGGCGTCAGCCCGTGGTGAGCTGTCCGGCGAGGGCCCGCAGGGCCAGCTCGTACGAGCCGAGGCCGAATCCGGCGATGGTGCCGGAGGCGACCGCGGCGATCACCGAGGTGTGCCGGAAGGTCTCCCGTGCGTACGGGTTGGAGATGTGCACCTCGATCAGCGGGGCGGTCCGCTGGGCGGCGGCGTCGCGCATCGCGTACGAGTAGTGGGTGAAGGCGCCCGGGTTGATCACCACGGGGACCCGGCCGTCGGCCGCCTCGTGCAGCCACTCCACCATCTGCTGCTCGGAGTTGGTCTCGTGCACCTCGACCTCGAAGCCGAACTCCTTGCCCAGCGCGGTGCAGCGCTCGACCAGCCCGGCGTAGGAGGTGGCACCGTAGACGTCCGGCTCGCGGCTGCCGAGCCGGCCGAGGTTGGGGCCGTTGAGCACCAGCACCCGGGTCACGAGGAGACCTCCGCGTAGGCGGCGACCAGCAGGGAGGGGTCGGGGCCCTCCAGGACGGAGGTCTTGCCCAGACCGTCCAGGACGATGAAGCGCAGCAGGTCGCCGCGCGACTTCTTGTCGATCTTCATGGCGTCCAGCAGCTTCGGCCAGGCATCCGCGCGGTAGCTCAGCGGCAGGCCGACCGAGGCCAGCACCGTCCGGTGCCGGTCGGCCGTCTCGTCGTCCAGCCGTCCGGCCAGGCGGCCGAGTTCGGCGGCGAAGACCATGCCGATGGAGATCGCGGCGCCGTGCCGCCACTTGTACCGCTCGTTGCGCTCGATGGCGTGGCCGAGGGTGTGGCCGTAGTTGAGGATCTCCCGCAGGCCGGACTCCTTGAGGTCCCCGGAGACCACGTCGGCCTTGACCTGGATGGCGCGCCGGATCAGCTCGACGGTGTGCGGCCCGGCCGGTGTCCTGGCGCCCTCCGGGTCGGCCTCGATCAGGTCGAGGATGGCCGGGTCGGCGATGAAGCCGCACTTGACGACCTCGGCGAGGCCGGAGACGTAGTCGTGCTTCGGCACCGTCTCCAGGGTGTCGAGGTCCGCCAGCACGCCGACCGGCGGGTGGAAGGCCCCGACCATGTTCTTGCCCTCGGCGATGTTGATGCCGGTCTTGCCGCCGACGGCCGCGTCGACCATGCCGAGCAGCGTGGTGGGCATCGAAATCCAGCGGACCCCGCGCAGCCAGGTGGCGGCGACGAAGCCGGCCAGGTCGGTGGTGGCGCCGCCACCGAGGCCGACCACGACGTCACTGCGGGTGAAGCCGGTCTGGCCGAGCACCGACCAGCAGTAGGCGGCCACCTCGGCGCTCTTCGCGTCCTCGGCGTTGGGCACCTGGAGGACGATCGCCTCGTAGCCCTCGCCGAGCAGGTCCTCGCGAACGGCGTCGGCGGTGCTGGTCAGCGCCTCCGGGTGGATGATCGCGACCCGCTTGGCCCGGGTGCCGATCAGCGGCGCCAGCTCGCCGAGCAGCTGGTGCCCGATCAGCACGTCGTACGGGTCGTGGCCGGCGCTGCCGCCGACGTGAATCCTGACGATGTCAGTCATGGGGGGTCTTCAGCTCCAGTGCTTCCAGTACGGCGGCCACGACCTGCTCGGGCGTGCGGCCGGCGGTGTCGACGACGGCGGTGGCCACCTCCAGGTAGAGGGGGCGGCGGGCGTCCATCAGCTCGCGCCAGCGGGCCCGGGGGTTGACGGCCAGCAGCGGACGGGGGGCGTCCAGGCCGACCCGCTTGACCGCGTCGGCCAGCGGGACCTCCAGGAAGACCACCGGCAGGTCGCGCAGCAGCGCGCGGGTGGCCTCGGCCATCACCGCGCCGCCGCCGAGCGCCAGCACACCTCCGTGGGCCTCGGCGGCGGCGCGCACGGCGCGTGCCTCCAGCTCGCGGAAGTGCGGCTCGCCCTCGTCGATGAAGATCTCCGGGATGGGCTTGCCGGCCAGCCGCTCGATGTCGGTGTCGGTGTCCCGGAAGCCGACGCCGAGGCGCTCGGCGAGCGCCCGCCCGACCGTGGACTTGCCACTGCCGGGCGGGCCGACCAGCACGACGACCGGGGAATCCGCCGGACGCTCAGCGGTCATCGGACGATCAGGTTGTCGAGGTAGCTCTGCACGTTGCGGCGGGTCTCGGAGACGTGGTCGCCACCGAACTTCTCGTTCACCGCGTCGGCCAGCACCAGGGCGACCATCGCCTCGGCGACGATGCCCGCGGCCGGCACGGCACAGACGTCGGAACGCTGGTGGTGGGCCTTGGCGGGCTCACCGGTCCGCACGTCCAGGGTCTGCAGGGCGCGCGGAACGGTCGCGATCGGCTTCATCGCGGCACGCACCCGCAGCAGCTCGCCGGTGGACAGGCCGCCCTCGGTGCCGCCGGAGCGGCCGGAGGTGCGCTTGACGCCCTCGGCGGTCGGCACGATCTCGTCGTGCGCCTGCGAGCCGGGGACGCGAGCCAGCTCGAAGCCGTCGCCGACCTCGACGCCCTTGATCGCCTGGATGCCCATCAGCGCGGCGGCCAGCCGCGCGTCCAGACGGCGGTCCCAGTGCACGTGCGAGCCCAGGCCCACCGGCACCCCGTACGCCAGCACCTCGACCACACCGCCGAGGGTGTCGCCGTCCTTGTGGGCCTGGTCGATCTCCGCGACCATCGCCTTCGACGCGTCGGCGTCCAGGCAGCGCACCGGGTCGGCGTCCAGCCGCGCCTCGTCCGAGGGCAGCGGCAGCACCCCGGCCGGGGCCTTGGCCGCGGCCAGCTCCACGACGTGGCTGACGATCTCGATGCCGCAGGTCTCCTTGAGGTACGCGCGGGCGACGGCGCCCAGCGCGACCCGGGCGGCCGTCTCACGGGCGCTGGCGCGCTCCAGGATCGGGCGGGCCTCGTCGAGCGAGTACTTCTGCATCCCGGCGAGGTCGGCGTGGCCGGGCCGCGGGCGGGTCAGCGCCTCGTTGCGGGCCAGGCCCGCCAGCACCTCGGGGTCGACCGGGTCGGCCGACATGACCTGCTCCCACTTCGGCCACTCGGTGTTGCCGACCATGACCGCCACCGGGCTGCCCATGGTCTCCCCGTGCCGGACCCCACCGAGGAACGTCACCTCGTCCTGCTCGAACTTCATCCGGGCGCCGCGACCGTAGCCGAGCCGGCGGCGCGCCAGCGCGTCGGCGACCACGGCCGTGGTGACCGGCACACCGGCCGGCAGGCCCTCCAGCGTCGCGACGAGTGCGGGGCCGTGCGACTCCCCCGCCGTCAGCCAGCGCAACGTACCCAACGGAGCTCCTTCATCAGCGGACCGGTCACGGACCTACCGCGACCCGCCCGGGCGTGCCTTGTCCCTGAATCCTTTCATGCCCCGGGCCGAGCCGGGCGCAGAGTCCGCGTGACGGACGGCGACCGGCCGACGGGCGGACGCGGACACGGCGTGACCAGCGGGGAACAGGAAGGAGGGCGGGAAAGGGAGCAGGAAGTCGGCGGGCCCGACCTCCTGCTCCGCGGGCGCGGCACCGCGACCCGGCACGTCATGCCGGGATGACACGACGCGTGAACCGGGCACCGAACGCCGGACCGGCACAACGCGCCACCGTCCGAAGCGCCTCAGCGGACCGCGAGAGCCGCCTCGCCCGCCGCGCGGATGGCCGCCAGCGGGCCCGGCGTACGACCGGTGAACTGCTCGTTCTGCAGCACCGCCTGATGGACCAGCAGGTCCAGACCGCCCAGCACCGTCGCACCGCGCTCCGCACAGGCGGCGGCCAGCGCCGTCGGCCAGGGGTGGTAGAGCACGTCGAACAGCGCCCCGGGGTCGGCCGGCAGCCGCTCGGCGAACCCGTCGGTGGCCCCGACCGGGGTGGTGGAGACGGTGAGCGGGTGCGCCAGCGCCTCGGCGCCGCGCTCCCAGTCGGCCGTCCGCACGGCGACACCCAGCCGCTCGCCCAGCTCGGCCACCTCCCGCGCCCGCTCCGCGCTGCGCACGTACACCGTCACCTCGCCCGTGCAGATCTGGGCGAGCGCCGCCAGCGCCGAGGAGGCCGTCGCCCCGGCTCCCAGCACCGCCGCGCCCGGCACCTCGGTGATCCCCCGCTCGCGCAGCGCGTTCACCAGCCCGGGGACGTCGGTGTTGTCCCCGGTCCGCCGCCCGTCGGCGGTGAACACCACCGTGTTCACCGCCTCCACCGAACGCGCCGTCGCGCTCACCTCGTCGAGCAGCGGGATGACCGCCCGCTTCAGCGGCATGGTGAGCGACAGGCCCGCCCACGCGGCCTCGTCCAGCCCGGCGACGAAGGCGGGCAGCCCCGCCTCGTCCACCTCGAACCGGTCGTAGCGCCAGCCGTCCAGCCCGAGCGCCGCGAAGGCGGCCCGGTGCAGGTCCGGCGAGAGCGAGTGGGCGATCGGCGAGCCCAGTACGGCGGCCCGGTGCTTGCTGGTCACGTTGGTTCTCCGAAACGGCGGTACGGCGGGGCGGGCACTACTTCGTGGTGCAGTGGCCGCGATCCTTGTCGAAGCCCTGGCCGGCCGCCGTGCAGTACTGCTCCACGTTGGCCAGGTGCTCCTTGTAGGTGTCCGAGAAGAGGGTCTTGATCGGGGACATCGCGATGAAGAACAGCCACTTGCCGTCCGCCGGGTTCAGCACCGCCTTGATGGCGTCGTCACCGGGGTTGGAGATCGGCGTCGGCGGCAGCCCCGCGTTGAGGTAGGTGTTGTACTTGTTGGACGCGTCGTCCATGTCCTTCCTGGTGAGGTCCTTGCGACCGAGCGAGTACTGCAGCGTGGTGTCCATACCGAGGCGGTGCTGGGTCTCGGTCTGGTTGGCCAGACGGTTCTGGATGGTCTTGGCCATCTTGCCGAAGTCCTCCGGGTTGTTGCCCTCGGCCTGGAGGATGCTGGCCTCGATGACCACCTCGTAGCCGGACTTGAGACCGATCTTGGAGGCCTCCGCGTCCAGGCCCGCATAGCGGTCGACGGCGTTCTTGACCATCTGCTTGAGCAGGTCCTCGGGCTTCATGCCCTCCGAGATCGAGTAGCGGGCCGGCCAGAGGAAGCCCTCGATGTTGCCGTTGGCGTACGGGGGCAGGCCGAGGCTGCCGATCTGGGCCTTGGCGACGTCGGCCGTGGTGCCCTTGGGCAGCTTCAGCTTGTCGTCGATCTTGACGTAGGTGGCGGCGGCCGTCAGCCCCTCCCGGATGATCAGCTTCTCGCCACCGTTCTCCTCCACCAGGTTCGCGACGGCGGCCTCGCCCGACATCTCACGGGGGAGGGAGTACGTCCCGGGCTGGATGGAGATGCACTTCGGGTTCTTCTCGCACGCGTTGGTGAAGGCCTTGACGCTCTTGACCACGCCGGCCTGCTTCAGCGCGAGACCCATCTGGGCCCCTACGGCGCCCTTCTTGATCTCCACCTGGACGGTGCCGGTGCCCTCACCGGCGAAGTCCGGGGGCGGCCCGAAGTGGTCCTGGTAGAAGCCGTAGCCCCACCAGCCGGCGCCGGCGAAACCGCCGAGCAGCACCAGGGCGACCACCAGGCAGGCCCCGCCGTTGCGACGGCCGGACTTCTTGCCCTTCTCCTTGCGCTTCTTCTGGGCCTCGCGGGAGCTGTCCTCCTCGCCGAGGAAGGTGTCCCGGTCCTCGTCGCCGTCCTCGTGGTAACCGCCTTCGTGGCCGTCCCACTCGTCCTCGGCGGCCTCGGGAACGGCCTCGGCCGGAGCCGCGCCCGACTCCAGCGCGGCGGCCTCCGCCTCCCAGTCGATACCGTCCGGACCCGGTCCGGCCACGGGCTCGGCCCGTCGCCGGGACGCCCGCCGCCCGCCCTGCGGCGGCTCGTCGGACTCCGGCGCCCCCGGCTGCCCGCCCTGCTGCGGCACCTGCTGCTGAACGGGCGGCTGCACACCCTGCTGGGGCATCGCCTGCTGCGGTACGCCCTGCTGCTGCTCGCCGGGCTGGGGCATCCCCTGCTGCGGATACTGCCCCTGCGGCACGCCCTGCTGCTGGAACGCCTGGAAGTTCTGCTGCTCGCCGGGCAGACCCTGCTGCCCCTGCTGCTGCGGATAGCCCTGCTGCGGATACCCCTGCTGCTGGCCCTGGTACCCCTGCTGGCCGGGGAAGCCCTGTCCGCCCTGGTCCTGCTGCTGCGGATACCCCTGCTGGCCGCCCCCGTACTGCGGCTGCCCCTGCTGGAACTGCTGCACAGGCTGCTGCGGCGGCTGCTGCCCGCCACCCGGGTAACCCTGCTGCGGGTAGCCCTGCTGCTGCGCCTGCTGCGGGTAGCCCTGCTGCGGCTGGCCCTGCTGGCCGGCACCGTACTGCTGGCCCTGCGGAACCTGCTGGGGATGCTGCTGCCACTGGCCGTCCTGCTGGCCGGGGACCGGCTGCTGGCCACCGTACCCCGGCTCCCCGGGGTGCCACGGCTCGGAGCCCTGGGGGCCGTAGCCCCGACCCAGATCGGTCATTGATCCCCTTACACCGACGGAGACGGCCGGAGGATCGGACCGGCCGTCCGGGACGGCGTCCCGGCTGTTCTCGAACCGGCGTGCTAGCGCATCGCCTGGAGGGAGACGTTACCGTACCGCAGACCGGCCCCCGGCAGGACAGACGTCCCGTCAGTGCCCCGCCGCACCCCCGGCCCCACCCTCCGGCGCGCCCGGCGACGCCCCGCTCGGATCACCGGTTCCCGTCCCCGCCGGCGCACTCCCCGAGGTGCTCGCCGAAGCGCTCGGCTTCGCCGTCTGGAGGGCGTTGAACTCCGCCACATTGCGCTGCTGCACCTCGAAGCTGTCGGTGAAACGGGTGTCCCCCGGCTTCACGGTGACGAAGTACAGCCAGTCCCCCTGCGCCGGATCGACGGCCGCCATGATCGCCTGGCGGCCCGGGTTGGAGATCGGCGTCGGCGGCAGCCCGGGGTGCTGGTAGGTGTTGTACGGGGAGTCCAGTCTGGTGTCGGTGACGGTGGTGTTCAGCGTCGACCGGCCGAGCGCGTAGTTGATCGTCGAGTCCAGCTGCAGCGGCATGTTCTTGGCCAGCCGGTTGTAGATGACCCGGGCCACCTTGGCCATGTCCTCGGTGTTGTCGGCCTCGCCCTGGACCATGCTGGCGATCGTCACCAGCCCGTACAGGCTCTGCCCGAGGTTCTGCGCGACGACGCCGGCATCGTCCCTGGCGAACTCCTTGCCGGCCCGCTCCACCATCTGTTTCAGCAGGTCGACCGCGGTGGTGCCCTCGGTGACGCTGTAGGTCGCGGGGAACAGATACCCCTCGACGCTGCCCTTGGTGAAGTCCGGCAGGCCCAGCTCGGCGGCCTGCTCCTGGGCGGCGCGCTGGGTGGTGCCGTCGGGCAGGTCGAGCCTCTTGTCGATCGCCGCGTAGATCTGGTTGCCGCGCCAGCCCTCGGGGATGGTCAGGCCGTTGGCGTTGGCCGGGTCGATCAGGACGGCGAGCGCCTCGGCCGCCGACATCCGCTGCCGCAGGGTGTAGGTGCCGGGCTGGATCCGCCCGGCGGCGGCCGCGCTGCCCTTCGCCGCCCGGGTGAAGGCGAGCGAGCTGGCCACCACGCCGTTGTGCACCAGGGCGGAGGCGATCTGGCTCAGGCCCGCGCCCTCGGGCACCGAGACCTGGACGCTGCCCGAACCGGCGCCCGCGTAGTCGGCGGCGGCCGGCGGATTCTGCTGGCCCTTCCACCAGGTGTACCCGACCAGCCCGGCCCCGCCGAAGACGGCCACCAGGGCGAGCGCGGTCAGCCCGCAGGCCAGCCCGTTACGCCAACGGTGTGGATCCGGCGCATCGGGTTGCGGACGGGGCGCGCCCGGCGGACGGCCCTCCGGTTCCAGGACCGGCGCACCGAGGTGGCCGGGAGTGAGCCCGGGCGTGAAGTCCTGATCGGTCATGGCGCCCCCTCGGCTGTCCCGGAACGGATGAGGGCCCGTGCGGACGCGTCCGCACGGGCCCCTCTCCGGGACGTTAGAACAGGGGGGTCAGTGGACCGCCTCGACGCTCTCACCCGGCGGGCGACCGCTCACCCGTTCGGACTCAAGGGCGGTCTGCAGGATCACCACCGCGGCGGCCTGGTCGACCACCGAGCGCCCCTTCTTGGCCTTCACGCCGGAGGCCCGCAGGCCGTGGGTCGCCGTGACGGTCGACATCCGCTCGTCCACCAGCCGGACCGGCACCGGGTGGAGCCGGTTGGCCAGCCGGACCGCGTACGCGCGGACCTTCTCCGCCGCCGGACCCTCCCTGCCGTTGAGCGAGCGCGGAAGGCCGACGATCACCTCCACCGCCTCGTACTCCTCGACGATGGCGGCGATCCGGGCCTGCGACTTGACCCCGGCGGGGACGGTCTCCACGGGTGTGGCGAGCACCCCGTCGGGGTCGCAGGACGCGACCCCGATCCGGGCGTCACCGACGTCGACGGCGATCCGCCGCCCCCGCCGGAAGGGCCGTTCCTGCTCTTCTCCGACCATCAGGCGGCGCGCTCCGCGACCAGGCCGCGCACCGCGGCGATGGCCTCGGCCACCGCGCCCGGGTTGGAGCCGCCGCCCTGGGCGACGTCGTCCTTGCCGCCACCGCCGCCGCCGAGGGTCTTGGCCGCGACCCGGACCAGCTCACCGGCCTTGATGCCGCGGCCGCGGGCGTCCTCGTTGGTGGCGATCACGGTCAGCGGGCGGTCGTTCGCCACGGTGAACGCGGCGACCACGGCCGGGCGCGAGCCGAGCCGGCCGCGCACGTCCAGGACCAGCTTGCGCAGCTCGTCCGCGCCGGTGCCGTCGGCGACCTTGGCGGCGACCACGGCGATCCCCTGCACGTCCTCGGCCGAGTCGGCCAGGCCGGCCGCGGCGGCGAGGACCTTCTCCGCGCGGAAGCGCTCGATCTCCTTCTCGGCGTCCTTGAGCTTGGCGAGCATGCCCGAGATCTTCTCCGGCAGCTCCTCCGGGCGGCCCTTGACCAGCTCGGTCAGCTGGGCGACGACCGTGTGCTCACGGGCCAGGAACTTGTACGCGTCCACGCCGACCAGCGCCTCGACACGGCGCACGCCGGAGCCGATCGAGGACTCGCCGAGCAGCTTCACCAGGCCCAGCTGGGCGGTGTTGCCGACGTGCGTGCCACCGCAGAGTTCCTTGGAGAAGTCCCCGATGGTGACGACCCGGACCTCGTCACCGTACTTCTCGCCGAACATCGCGATGGCGCCGGCCTTACGGGCCTGGTCCATCGTCATGACCTCGGCGGTGACGTCCAGCTCACGGGTGAGCACGTCGTTGATCTTCTGCTCGACGTCGACCAGGACGCTGCCGGGCACGGCGGCGGGTGAGCCGAAGTCGAAGCGGAAGCGGCCGGGGGCGTTCTCGGAGCCGGCCTGGGCGGCCGTCGGGCCGAGCGCGTCACGCAGCGCCTGGTGGGTCAGGTGGGTGGCCGAGTGGGCGCGGGCGATCGCCCGGCGGCGCTCGATGTCGATGGTGGCGTACGCCGAGGCGCCGAGCACGACCTCGCCGAACAGCACACCGCCGGAGTGCACGCTCACGCCCGGGACGGGCTGCTGCACGTCGCGGATCTCCACCACCGCGCCGGAGTCCAGCCGGATCCGGCCGTGGTCGGCGAGCTGGCCGCCGCCCTCGGCGTAGAACGGGGTGCGGTCGAGGATGATCTCGACCTCGTCGCCCTCGCTCGCGGCCGGCGCCGGGGAGCCGTTCACCAGCAGGCCGACCACGGTGGCCTCGCCCTCGGTGAGGCTGTAGCCGGTGAAGACGCTGGCGCCGGACCTGTCGGCGACCTCGCGGTACGCGGCGACGTCGGCGTGGCCCATCTTCTTGGCCTTGGCGTCCGCCTTGGCGCGGTCCCGCTGCTCCTGCATCAGCCGGCGGAAGCCGGACTCGTCCACCTGGAGGCCCTGCTCCTCGGCCATCTCCAGGGTGAGGTCGATCGGGAAGCCGTAGGTGTCGTGCAGCTTGAACGCCTGCTCGCCGGAGAGCACCGCGCCGCCGGCCTGCCGGGTCTCGGTGACCGCGGCGTCCAGCAGGTTGGTGCCGGCCTTCAGGGTCTGCAGGAAGGCGGTCTCCTCGGCGGCGACCACCGTCTCGATCCGCTTGCGCTCGGCCTCCAGCTCCGGGTACTGCGGGGCCATCGCCTTGATGGTGATGTCCGTGAGCTCCCTGGCCACCACGCCGTTGGCGCCCAGCAGGCGCATGTTGCGGATGGCGCGGCGCAGGATGCGGCGCAGCACGTAGCCGCGGCCCTCGTTGCCGGGGGTGACGCCGTCGCCGACCAGCATGACCGCGGTGCGGATGTGGTCGGTGACCACGCGCAGCGAGATGTCGGACTTGTGGTCGGCACCGTAGGTGTGGCCGGTCAGCTCGGCGGCGCGGTCGAGGATCAGCCGGCTGGTGTCGATCTCGAAGAGGTTGTCGACGCCCTGCAGGATGGCGGCGAGGCGCTCCAGGCCGAGGCCGGTGTCGATGTTCTTGCTCGGCAGGTCGCCGAGGATCTCGAAGCCGTCCTTGCCGTCACCGTGGCCGCGCTCGTACTGCATGAAGACCAGGTTCCAGATCTCCAGGTAGCGCTCGCCGTTGACGGCCGGGCCGCCCTCCTCGCCGTACGCGGGGCCGCGGTCGTAGTTGATCTCCGAGCACGGGCCGCAGGGGCCGGGGACGCCCATCGACCAGAAGTTGTCCTTCATGCCGAGGCGCTGGATCCGCTCGGAGGGCACGCCGATGACGTCCCGCCAGATCTGCTCGGCCTCGTCGTCGTCCTGGTAGACGGTGATCCAGAGCTTCTCCTTCTCCAGGCCGTAGCCACCCTCCGCGACGGGAGAGGTGAGCAGCTCCCAGGCGAACGTGATGGCTCCTTCCTTGAAGTAGTCCCCGAAGGAGAAGTTGCCGCACATCTGGAAGAACGAGCCGTGCCGGGTGGTCTTGCCGACCTCCTCGATGTCCAGGGTGCGCACGCACTTCTGCACGCTGGTGGCGCGCGAGAACTGCGGCTTGACCTCGCCCAGGAAGTACGGCTTGAAGGGCACCATGCCGGCGTTGACCAGCAGCAGGGTGGGGTCGTCGGCGACCAGGGACGCCGACGGAACGACGGTGTGGCCGCGCTCCTCGAAGAAGCGCAGCCAGCGGCGGCGGATCTCTGCCGACTCCATTAGTGGTCCTTCCGGTTCGGGATGCCGTCCCGCGGCGGCAGCGCGCGGCGGGACGTGTTGTCGATGGCTGGGGTGGCGTGGGCGCCGTTGGACACGATGCGGGCACTGCTGGGCGGAGGCAGGGCGGCGGCCGGGCTGCCGGGCGCCGCCGAGATAGCTCGGTACTGCGGCTCGCCCCTGAGGACCCGGCGGCGCCGGGGCTCGACGACGGCGGTGCCGTCCAGTCCGAGGTCCTCGCGCAGCTGCTCCTCACGCTCGGCCATGCCGGCCTTGACGTCCAGGGCGAACCGCTTCGCCGCGTCGCCCAGGTGCAGCGCACCGCGCGCGGCGGTGCCGGAGAGGCTGTCCGGGGTGAGCCGGTGCACGGCCTCGTTGGCCTTGTTCATGGCCCAGACGGTGGCGCCGGCGCCGACCGCCATCCAGAAGATGCGTCGCACCATGCCGTCAGCCCCTCACCGCGCGCCGGACCCTGGCCAGCAGGCCGCCCTTGGGCGCGGTCGCCGCGCGCACCTCGGCCCGGATCAGCCGGGCCAGCTCCTCGCGCTCGCCCGGCTGGGCGGGCAGCGTCAGGGTGCCGTTCTGCTTGGCGACGGCCTTGCGGACGCCGTAACTGAAGGCCGCGACCTTGACCAGCGGCCCGCCCAGGGTGGCCGCGACGGTGGAGGAGAGCGCGTTGGCGTTGGCGGCGGCGTCCTGCACATTGGCGGTGATCTCGTCCACCCGCTCCAGCTGCTCGTTGGCGCTGCGCACGGCGGCGCCGGCGTCGCTCAGCAGCGGCACGGCCTGTTCGGTCACGGCGGAGACCAGGACGGTGGCCTCCTTCAGTACGCGCGAGAGCCGCACCAGGACGACGGCGAGCAGGGTGACCAGGACCGCCCAGAACACGGCGACGAGCAACCCGGCCAGCTCTCCCACGGACACCTTGCGCGCTCCCTCGCCTTGCTGTTCTCCAAAGGGAACCCTATCGCGCCCATGCCCGGTTTCCGGACCGGGTTGTCGCCCCGGGGCGTCCCTGCGGATCCGGTCGGGTGTGCGAAGCCCGCGCGTAACCTACCGACCGGTCACCTCGTTCTGTCGGGCGGACCGTCGCCCGCACGGCCCGACGCACGTCCGGACCGCGAGGGTCCGGGCCCGGACACGGGAGCAGTTCTTGGCCGACGACTCGACAACCCAGTCCCCGGGCACGACGGCGCGGCGGCCGGAGCACGGCCCGCGCCTTGAGCTCTGCACGCAGCAGGAACGTTTGCTCTTGTCCCGGCTGTCCGTCTTCCCCGGCGACTTCGATCCGGAGGCCGCCGAGTACGTCTGCGCGGGCGACGGCATCGAGCCGGACGAGATGGCCGACCTGCTCGCCGGACTGGCCGGCAGGTCGGTCGTCCTGCGGGTGGGGGCGCCGCCCGGCAGCCGGGCCGGCGGCGGCAGCGCCCTCGGCGCCCGCTTCCGGCTGCCCGACCCGCTGCGCGAGTACGGCGGGCACCGGCTGCGCGCCACCGGCGAGAAGCACCGGCTGCTCCGCCGCCACCGCGACTGGTACCTGGGCGTGGCCACCTGGGGCGAGGTCGAGTGGTCCGGGCCGCACCAGGCGGAGACCGCCGAGCGGACCGGGGCCGCCCACCCCGACCTCCGTACGGCGCTGGAGTTCTGCCTCGCCGAGCCCGGCGAGGAGCAGAGCGCGCTGCGACTGGCGGGCGCCCTCTGGTTCTACTGGGCCGGCTGCGGCCACCCCGGCGAGGGCCGGCGCTGGCTGGACCGCGCGCTGGCGCTGGCCCCCGAGCCGACCGAGGCCCGCGCCAAGGCGCTCTGGGTGACCGGCTACCTGGCCACCCTCCAGGGCGATCCGGCCTCCGCCCGGCCCGTGCTGGAGGAGTGCCGCCGTCAGGCCCTGGCCACCGGTGACGACCGGGCGCTCGCCCACGCGCTCCACCGGCAGGGCTGCGCGGCCCTGATCGGCGACGAACCGGCCCTGGCCACCGGGCTGTTCGAGGAGGCGCTCCGGCGCTACCGGGCGATCGGCGAGCTGGACAGCACCGTCCTGATGGCCATGGTCGAGCTGGGCCTGGCCCGGCTGTTCCAGGGCGACCGGCCCGGCGGCGCGTTCTGGCTGGGCCGGGTCCGCGAGCTGTGCGAGCGGCACGGCGAGCGGTGGGCGTACGCGTGGGGGCTCTACGCGCTGGCGTACGCGCACTGGCTGGACGGCGACATACGGCTGGCCCGCGTCCGGGCCAGGGAGAGCGTCCGGCTCAGCCACCGGCTCCACGACCTGCCCGGCATCGCGCTGGCGATCGACGTGCTGGCGCTGCTGGAGACCGAGCCCACCGGTCCGGACCGGCCGGGCGACCTGCGCGAGGCCCGGGTGCTGCAGGGCGCCGCGCACCGGATCTGGCGGGCGGTGGGCAGGCCGTTCTTCGGCTCGCGCGGCTTCGGCGACCCCCATCGCATCTGCGAACGGCGGGCCGGGGCTGGGCTGACCGGGCGGGAGTCCGCCGGCTTCTTCGGCCGCGGCGCCCGGCTCGGCCTGGACGCGGCGGTCCGCCGGGCGCTCGGCGGCCACGGTGACGCGGAGGACCGGCCGGGCGGACGGCCCGGCGAACGACCGATGGAATAGTTGAAGATTGTCCATTGCTGGAGGGGGCAGCACCACCGCGAGAAACCGGTGAAGCCCCAGGCGCGGAGGACGCCGAAGGGCATCGACCGGCACCGAAAGGAGCGACCGTGGCCACCTACAGCGCCGCCGACGAGTACCGCATGGCGAAGTTCTCCTTCGACTCCAAGGCGTACTCCGACGCCGCCCGCCTCCTGGAGGCGGTCCTGGCCCAGGAGCCGGCCAACCTCTCCGTCCGGCTGCTGCTGGCCCGCAGCTACTACCACTCCGCCCAGCTGTCCCGGGCCGAGGCCGAACTGCGCCGCGTCCTGGACGCCGACCCCGCCGAGGACTACGCCCGGCTGATGCTCGGCCGCACCCTGGAGCGCCAGGGCCGCGCCGAGGAGGCCCGCCCGCACCTGCGGCTGGCCGCCGCGATGGCCGGCGGGGAGCTGTGACGGCAGAGCCGTGAAAAGGGGCGAGCCCCCGCCGCCTCGAGAGGCGACGGGGGCTCGCTGGGGTACACCGGGGTGCACCGCCCGCGGGTCAGCGCGAGTAGTACTCGACCACCAGCTGCTCGTCACAGATCACCGGGACCTCCTTGCGCTGCGGCGCACGGTCCAGGCGGAAGGCCAGGGCCTTCAGGTTGACCTCGAGGTACTTCGGGGTCTGGCCCTCGCCCGCGTAGCCACCCTCACGGGCGACCTGGAACGGGACCTTCTCCTTGCTGCGCTCGCGAACGGTCACGACGAAGCCCGGCTTCATCTGGTACGACGGCTTGTTGACCTTGCCGCCGTTGACCTCGATGTGGCCGTGGACGACCATCTGGCGGGCCTGGTAGATGGTGCGGGCAATGCCCGAACGCAGCACCAGGGAGTCCAGACGGGTCTCCAGCTCGGCGACGAGCGCCTCACCGGTCTTGCCCTCGGCCTTCTTCGCGCGGTCGAACGCGCGCGCCATCTGCTTCTCGCTCAGGTCGTACTGGGCGCGCAGACGCTGCTTCTCGAGCAGACGGACCTTGTAGTCCGAGTTCTGCTTGCGACCACGGCCGTGCTGGCCGGGCGGGTACGGGCGGGCCTCGAAGTACTTGACGGACTTCGGGGTCAGCGGCACGCCGAGCGCACGCGCGATCTTGACCTTGGGACGCTTCTGGTTCGCCATGAACCAAACCTTCCTTGCTTATGAATACGGCTTCACCAGGTGTTGACGGAGGTCGCTCCTCGCGACCCGGAGAAAAACCGCTCCACCCGCGGGTGGTGTGGTCAGCCGCTCTCCGGAGCCGGGCACGGATGTGCTTGCGCACGAGCGGCCCACCGAACCGGGGTTGGTGGGCTGCACGCGACACCGAAACGGTGCGCAACGCTCCTCAAGACCCCGCGAGGGGGTCTACGGCCAGTGCCCCGCTGGTGCGGCCGGTCAGCAAGGTCTCCCCTGCCGCCGTCCCGGGACATGGCACTCCGCACGAGTATACCCGCCGCTCACTCGCCCTTCAGCCGCCCCCTGGTCCACTCCACGATGTCCGCGTACCGGGCCTCCCCGCCGTGCCGGGTCGGCCGGTAGTACGCCTTGCCGTGCACCGCGTCCGGCGCGTACTGCTGCGCCGCGATGCCCTCCGGCAGGTCGTGCGGGTACTGGTAGCCCTGACCGTGCCCGAGCTTGCCCGCGCCGCCGTAGTGCGCGTCCCGCAGGTGCGGTGGCACCGCGCCCGCCAGCCCCTGCCGGACGTCCGCCAGCGCCGCGTCGATCGCCAGGTACGCGGCGTTCGACTTGGGTGCCAGCGCCAGCGCGATCGCCGCCTGGGAGAGGATGATCCGCGCCTCCGGGAAGCCGATCAGCGCCACCGCCTGGGCCGCCGCCACGGCCGTGGTCAGCGCCGTCGGATCGGCCAGGCCGACGTCCTCGCTGGCCGAGATCATCAGCCGCCGGGCGATGAACCGCGGATCCTCCCCCGCCTCGATCATCCGGGCCAGGTAGTGCAGGGTGGCGTCCACGTCACTGCCCCGGATCGACTTGATCAGCGCGCTGGCCACGTCGTAGTGCTGGTCGCCGTCCTTGTCGTACCGGACCGCGGCGTGGTTGACGGCGGTCTCGGTGGTGGCCAGCGTGATGCTCGCCTCCCCCTTCTCCAGCGCCGCGCCGGCCGCCGCCTCCAGCGTGGTGAGCGCCCGCCGGGCGTCCCCGCCGGCCAGCCGCACCAGGTGGTCCTCCGCCTCCTCGGAGAGCTCCAGCGAGCCCTCCAGACCGCGCTCGTCGGCCACCGCCCGGCGCAGCAGCGCCCGGATGTCGTCGTCGGTCAGCGACTCCAGCGTGAGCAGCAGCGAGCGCGACAGCAGCGGGGAGATCACCGAGAAGTACGGGTTCTCGGTGGTCGCGGCGATCAGCGTGACCCAGCGGTTCTCCACGGCGGGCAGCAGCGAGTCCTGCTGGGCCTTGGAGAACCGGTGGATCTCGTCCAGGAAGAGCACCGTCTCCCGGCCGCTCATACCGACCGCGCGGCGGGCGCCGTCGATCACCGCCCGGACCTCCTTGACCCCGGCGGTGATCGCGGACAGCTCGACGAAACGGCCCTCGACGGCCTGGCTGATCACATGCGCCAGCGTGGTCTTCCCGGTGCCGGGCGGCCCCCAGAGGATCACCGAGCTGGTCGCCGCCGGGCCGCGCGAGCCCGACACCAGCCGGCGCAGCGGTGAGCCGGGCTTCAGCAGCTGCCGCTGCCCGGCCACCTCGTCCAGGGTGCGCGGTCGCATCCGCACGGCGAGCGGGGCCCGCCCCGGCTCCTTGGCCTGGCGTTCCTCGGCGGCGGCGGTGAAGAGGTCCGGTTCGTCCACACCGGAAGCCTATGCGAGCCCACCGACAGGGCCGCTACTCCAGCCTGGCCGCATGGTCCGGCACGTACTTCTGCAGGTCGCGCGGGGGCCGCTGGTACCCACGGGGGGCCGGGCGGGGCGGCAGGTCGATCTTCGGCGGGGTGACCTCGTGGTACGGGACGCTGGAGAGCAGGTGGGCGATCATGTTGATCCGGGCCCGCCGCTTGTCGTCGCTCTCCACCACGTTCCAGGGCGACTCGGGGGTGTCGGTGTAGACGAACATCTCGTCCTTGGCCCGCGAGTAGTCCTCCCAGTGGGTGATCGACTCGACGTCCATCGGCGAGAGCTTCCAGCGCCGCATCGGGTCCTCCAGACGGTCCCGGAAGCGCCGCTGCTGCTCGGTGTCGCTGACCGAGAACCAGTACTTGCGCAGCAGCACGCCCGACTCGATCAGCATCCGCTCGAAGGTCGGGCACTGGTGCAGGAACTGCCAGTACTCCTCGTCTGTGCAGAAGCCCATCACCTTCTCGACGCCGGCCCGGTTGTACCAGCTGCGGTCGAACAGGACGATCTCCCCGGCGGCCGGCAGCTGCTCGACGTACCGCTGGAAGTACCACTGGGTGCGCTGGCGTTCGGTGGGGGTGGGCAGGGCGGCGACCCGGGCGATGCGCGGGTTCAGGTACTCGGTCACCCGCTTGATCGCGCCGCCCTTGCCCGCCGCGTCCCGCCCCTCGAACACGACCACCAGCCGGGCGCCCTCGGCGCGCACCCACTCCTGGAGCTTCACCAGCTCGTTCTGCAGCCGCAGCAGCTCCCGCTCGTACGGCTTCTTCGCCAGCCGCTCCGGCTGGGCGGACCGCTCATGCTGGACCTTGGCCACCTGGGTACCTCCGTCGCGGGACATCTGCCGGCCGAAGACCGGGGAGCGTGCTGATGAGCACTCACCGTAGGCGCAATGCGCCGCTCCCGCAGGTCCTGTCCGGTCGGCGCGGCAGCGGCGGCCCCCTGAACCGCCGCTGCCGGGCTCCCCCGTGGACCGGCCCGAGGGCCGGGTGATCACCTTGGCCCAGACCTGCCGGACCGGTCCAATATCCCGTTCCATAACCTTGGGGCATGGATGTGGACACCCGACTGCTGCGCGGCTTCACCGCGGTCTGCGAGGAGGGGCAGCTGACGGCCGCGGCGGCCCGGCTGTTCGTCTCGCAGCCGACCCTCACCAAGCAGATCCGCCAGCTGGAGGTACTGCTCGGGGTGGAGCTGTTCGAGCGCTCCCGCCGCGGTATGGCGCCCACGTCGGCCGGGCGGGCGCTGGCCGAGTACGCCGGGACCGTGCTGGCGGGCTGGGAGGACGCGCTGCGCGCCACCAGGGCGGCGGCGGCCGAGCAGGGCTCGACCCTGCGGGTGGGCTTCGAGGGCGGGATCATCAACCTGATGACCCGCCGCACGGTGGCGGACTTCACCCGGCGGATGCCCGGCTGGCAGGTGGAGCTGCGGCAGAACAACTGGCTCGATCCGACGTCCGGCCTGGCCACCGGCGAGATCGACCTCACGCTCTGGCACGGGCCGCCGTCGCTCTCCGAGCAGTACAGCGTCGCACTGCTCGGCAAGGAGCCGCGCTGTCTGGCGCTGCCGGCCGGGCACCGGCTGGCCGGGCGTGCGGTGATCGACTTCGAGGATCTGCTGGACGAGCCCTTCGTGGCGATCCCGCACGAGGCCGGCCACTGGCGCGACTACTGGCTGGCGGTCCGGGAGCGGGGCGGGCGGCCGGTGCGGATCGGCGCGGTGGCACGCAACACCGACGAGTGGCTGGCCGCGGTGGTGTGCGGCCAGGGCGTCGGTTTCGCCCCGGAGACGATGAGCAGGCTGGCGGCGCGGGAGGATGTCGCGTACCGGCCGGTGCGGGGGTTGAGCCCGAGCCAGGTCGGGCTCTACTGGCCGAAGGACCGGGAACCGACGCCCGCGATGGCCGCGTTCGTGCGCAGTTGCCGGACCACCGTCGGCTCCGGCGCCGACACGCCTTAGTACTCCAGCAGGACTAGACGGCTTCGAAGGGCTCGGGGTAGCGGCAGAGCCCGCGCGGGGCGCCGTCGTAGGCGGGCAGGGCGAGCGCCTGGAAGTAGATGTCCGGCACCTCGAACGGGCCGGTGACCTCGTGCCGTTGGGCCGGGGTGAACCCGAACCGGCCGTAGTAGTCCGGGTCTCCGAGAACGATGACGAGCTTCTCGCCCGCGTCCTCGGCGGCGGACAGCGCGGCCCGGACGACGAGTTCGCCGACGCCCTTGCGCTGCCACTCGGGGGCGACCGCGACGGGCGCGAGCGCCAGGCCCTTGCCGTCACCGACCGGCAGCCGGGTGAGCAGGGCGTGGCCGACCACCAGGCCGGACTCGTCCACCGCGACCACCGACAGCCCGGGCAGCCAGGCGGGATCGCGGCGCAGCGCGTCCACCAGGTCCGCCTCGTCGGGGCCGGGGAACGCGGCCATGTGGACCCGTCTGGTGGCGGGTGCGTCGTCGGGACACTCGATCCTGGTACTGACCTTCATGGGGGAACCCTCTCTGTGTCGCACGCCATTGTGGACCGGCCCCGGACGGTAGGTGAACCGTCCGGGGCCGTGAAAGGTTAGCCGATCAAGGGTCAGGCCTTGGGCTGGGCCTCGGACTTGGCGTCCTCGCGGACCTTCGGCTGGGCGTCCACACCGGCCTCCCGGCGCTGGGCCGGGGTGATCGGGGTCGGGGCGCCGGTCAGCGGGTCACCACCGGTGGACGTCTTCGGGAAGGCGATGACGTCGCGGATGGTGTCGTACCCGCCGAGCAGCGTGACGATCCGGTCGAGGCCGAAGGCCACACCGCCGTGCGGCGGCGGGCCGTAGTTGAAGGCGTCGAGCAGGAAGCCGAACTGCGAGGCGGCCTCCTCCTCGGAGAGGCCGATCGCGTCGAACGCCCGCTTCTGCACGTCGCGCTGGTGGATACGGATCGAACCGCCGCCCAGCTCCGAACCGTTGAGGACCAGGTCGTAGGCGTTGGAGAGGGCCGTACCCGGGTCGGTGTCGAAGGTGGCGAGCGACTCGGCGGTCGGGGCGGTGAACGGGTGGTGCACCGCGTGCCAGCCCTGGAACTCGCCCTTGTCGTCCTCGATCGGCTCGAACATCGGGAAGTCGACGACCCAGAGGAAGGCCCACGCGGACTCGTCGATCAGCCGGCAGCGGCGGCCGATCTCCAGGCGGGCGGCGCCGAGCAGCTCCTGCGAGGGGCGCTGCTTGCCGGCCGCGAAGAAGATCGCGTCGCCGTTCTTGGCACCCGCGGCGGCGGCCAGGCCGGCCAGGTGCTCCTCGGAGAGGTTCTTGGCGACCGGGCCGCGCAGCTCACCGGTCTCGGCGTCGATGACCACGTAGGCGAGGCCCCTGGCGCCGCGCGCCTTGGCCCAGTCCTGCCAGGCGTCGAGCGCCTTGCGGGGCTGCGAGGCGCCGCCGGGCATGACCACGGCACCGACGTACGGGGCCTGGAAGACGCGGAACGCGGTGCCCTTGAAGTACTCGGTGAGGTCGGTGAGTTCCTGTCCGAAGCGGACGTCCGGCTTGTCGGAGCCGTAGCGGGACATGGCGTCCGCGTAGGTCATCCGGGGCAGCGGGTTCGGGATCTCGTAGCCGTGCACCTCGCGCCAGATCGAGCCGACGATCTTCTCGCCGAGGGCCAGGATGTCCTCCTGGTCGACGAAGGAGGCCTCGATGTCGAGCTGGGTGAACTCCGGCTGGCGGTCGGCGCGGAAGTCCTCGTCGCGGAAGCAGCGCGCGATCTGGTAGTAGCGCTCCATACCGGCCACCATCAGCAGCTGCTTGAACAGCTGGGGCGACTGCGGCAGCGCGTACCAGTGGCCGGGCTGCAGGCGGACCGGGACGAGGAAGTCGCGGGCGCCCTCGGGGGTGGAGCGGGTGAGGTACGGCGTCTCGATGTCGAGGTAGTCGTTCTCCTCCATCACCCGGCGGATGATGTTGTTGACCTTGGAGCGCAGCCGCAGGCCCTTGGCCGGGCCCTCACGGCGCAGGTCCAGGTAGCGGTAGCGCAGCCGGACCTCCTCGTTGACCGTGCCGGGCTCGTACTCGGCGACCGGGAAGGGCAGCGGGGCGGCCTCGGAGAGCACCTCGATCTCGCTGACCACGACCTCGACCGCGCCGGTCGGGATGTCCGGGTTCTCGTTGCCCTCGGGGCGCACCCGGACGTCACCGACGACCTTGACGCAGTACTCGGCGCGCAGGCCGTGCACCGAGTCCAGGTCGCGGACCACGATCTGCACGGTGCCGGAGGCGTCGCGCAGGTCGATGAAGGCCACGCCGCCGTGGTCTCGGCGGCGGGCGACCCAGCCGGCCAGGGTGACGGTGGTGCCTGCGTGCTCCGGGCGGAGCGTGCCCGCGTCGTGCGTGCGGATCACAGCTGCTTCTCCTTCAGGGTGGTGACGAGTGCGTCGAGGGCGACGGGGTTCTGCTCGCCGGTGGTCAGGTCCTTGAGCTGGACGACGCCTTCGGCGAGGTCCCGGTCACCGGCCAGCACCGCGAAGCGGGCGCCGGAACGGTCGGCGGACTTCATGGCGTTCTTGATGCCCTTGACGCCGAAGGCGAGGTCGGTGGCGACGCCGGTCCGGCGCAGCTCGACCACCTTGGCGAAGAGGACGTTCTTGGCCTCGTCGCTGAGCGCGACGGCGTAGACCGAGGTGGTGGCGGGCAGGTCGAGGGCGATGCCCTCCGCCTCCATCGCCAGGTAGGTGCGGTCCACGCCGAGGCCCCAGCCGACCGAGGGCAGCGCCGGGCCGCCGAGCATCTCGGAGAGGCCGTCGTAGCGGCCGCCGCCGCCGATCGCGGACTGCGAGCCGAGACCGTTGTGCACGAACTCGAAGGTGGTGCGGGTGTAGTAGTCCAGCCCGCGGACCAGCTTGGGGTCGTCGACGAAGGCCACGCCGGCCGCGGTGAGCAGCTCGCGCACCTTCTCGTCGTACGCCTTGCACTCCTCGCAGAGGTAGTCGCGCAGCTTGGGGGCGTCGGTCAGCTGGGCCTGGACGGACTCGCGCTTGTCGTCGAGGACGCGCAGCGGGTTGATCCCGGCGCGGCGGCGGGTCTCCTCGTCGAGGTCCAGGCCGTCCAGGAACTCGACCAGGGCGGCGCGGTAGACCGGCCGGCACTGCTTGTCCCCGAGGCTGTTGATCAGCAGCGAGTAGTCGCTCAGGCCCAGCGAGCGGAAGGCGTCGTCGGCCAGGATGATCAGCTCGGCGTCCAGCGCCGGGTCCTCGGCGCCGATCGCCTCGGCGCCGACCTGGGCGAACTGGCGGTAGCGGCCGGCCTGCGGGCGCTCGTAGCGGTAGAAGGAGCCGGAGTACCAGAGCTTGACCGGGAGGTTGCCCAGCTTGTGCAGGTTGGCCTGGAGCGCCGCGCGGACCACCGAGGCGGTGCCCTCGGGGCGCAGCGCGAGGTCTTCCTTGCCGCGCTTGGTGAGCGAGAACATCTCCTTGGTGACGATGTCCGTGGACTCGCCGACACCGCGGGAGAACAGCTTGACGTCCTCGAAGACCGGGGTCTCGATGTAGCCGTAGCCGGCCCGGCGCAGCGGCGCGGAGAGGCTCTCGCGGATCGCCAGGAAGGTCGCGGAGCTGGGGGGCAGCAGGTCGTAGGTGCCCTTGGGGGCGGTGAAGGTGCTCAACTTCTCTTCCGTCACATTCCTCGTCGCGGGAAGGCCGGAGCGCCGAGCGCTCCCGCCGCCTGCCTGAGGTAGGGGTTGGTGGCGCGCTCGCGGCCGATGGTGGTCTGGGAGCCGTGGCCGGACAGGACCACGGTGGCATCGTCGAGGGGCAGGCACACCCGGGCCAGCGACCGCATGATCGCCTCGCTGTCTCCGCCCGGGAGGTCCGTGCGCCCGATGGAGCCGGCGAAGAGCAGGTCGCCCGAGAAGAGCACCGGAGGCAGGTCCTCGGCGCCGGGCGTCCGGAACGTCACCGACCCCTTGGTATGGCCGGGCGCGTGGTCGACGGTGAGCTTCAGACCGGCGAGCTCCAGCACGCTGCCGTCGGTGAGCTCGCGTACGTCGTCGGGTTCGCCGACGGTGAGCTCGCCCATCAGCTGGGTGCCGAGCGAGCGGCCGAGCGCCTTCTCCGGGTCGGCCATCATGTAGCGGTCCTCGGGGTGGATCCAGGCCGGGACGCCGCGGGCGCCGCAGACCGGGACCACGGAGGCGACGTGGTCGATGTGTCCGTGGGTGAGGACGACCGCGACGGGCTTCAGCCCGTGCTCGCGGATCAGCTCGTCGACGCCGGCGGCGGCCTGGTGGCCGGGGTCGACGATGACGCACTCCTCGCCGGGCGCCGGTGCGACCAGGTAGCAGTTGGTGCCCCAGGCTCCAGCGGGGAATCCGGCGATGAACACGCGAGTCCTTCATGATTCGGTCGACAGTGGCAGCTACACGATGTAACGCAGCCTACCGGCGGTCCGGGTCCGGTTGCGAACCAGACAGGGGGTGACAGGTTCACTTCACCATGACGGGTTCACCGCGTTCTTACAGCCGTGGTACCTACACTTGGCCGCCGATGGATGCGATGATCCGCTTCAGCATTCGTACCCACTCCCTCCCCGCCCGCCATCGGGCGGGGGACCCCCCAGCGCATATGTAGGAGACACGGCCGGTGGTCACCAGCGAACAGCGGCGGCGGCAGCTCGCCCGCGAGAAGTACGAGCGCCAGGCGCAGCGACGGGCCGAGGCCCACGCCGCGCGCAAGCGCCGCAACACGATCCTCGGCGCGTCGCTGGCCGTGGTCGTGCTGGCGGGCGGTGGCGCGCTGGTCGGCACCGGCGCCTTCGACTCGGACGACAAGAAGGACTCCGCTCCGACCGCGCAGGCCGCGCCCACCGCGACCGACGAGCCCACCACGCCGACCCGCAAGCCGGTCGAGGGCTGCGCCGACCCGGCGCCGGGCGCGCCGAACGGCAAGCAGTGGCAGGCCGAGCCGGCCATGACGGTCGACACGGCCGCCTCGTACACCGCGACGCTGGACAGCAACTGCGGCAAGGTGACGATCGCGCTGGACGCGGCCAAGGCGCCGCACACGGTGAACTCCTTCGCCTTCCTGACCGGCGAGCAGTACTTCGACCACACCAAGTGCCACCGGCTGACCACGGGCGGCATCTTCGTGCTGCAGTGCGGCGACCCGACCGCCAGCGCGACCGTCCCCGGCGGCACGGGCGGCCCCGGCTACAAGTTCGCCGACGAGAACCTGACCGGCGCGACCTACCCGGCGGGCACGGTGGCGATGGCCAACTCCGGCCCCGGCACCAACGGCAGCCAGTTCTTCCTGGTCTACAAGGACACCCAGCTGCCGCCGAGCTACACCCCCTTCGGCAAGATCACCGGCGGTCTGGACGTGGTCGAGAAGATCGCCGCCGCGGGCACCCTGGAAGGCGGTACGGACGGCCACCCGATGGCCGACGTCACCTTCAACTCGGTCACCGTCGCGAAGGGTTGATCCACGCCGGGGCCGCGTCGCCACCGCCCGCGAGGGGCGTCGGCGCGGCCCGGGCCCGAAATCGCCCGGCCCGGATGCGGACAGCACCGGGCCTGGTCGCCTATGTTGGCGTTGTGTAGGGTGCCCAGACCCGCCGGCCGTCACCCTCGGCAGCAGAGCACGGCGGACGGGACGGCGGACTCATCGGTCCGCCGCACATCAACTGTGGACGACGGACGCGTACCGCCCCGGCGCGGGCGCGACGTCATGTGGAGGACGCGCTATGAGCAGCGACCCGTGGGGCCGTGTCGACGAGCAGGGCACGGTCTACGTCAGGACAGCCGACGGCGAACGTGTCGTGGGTTCCTGGCAGGCCGGCTCGCCCGAGGAGGCTCTCGCCTACTTCGAGCGCAAGTACCAGGGCATCGAGGTGGAGATCGGCCTGCTGGAGAAGCGGGTGCGCACCACCGACCTGGCCGCGAAGGACGCCCAGGCCGCGCTGGAGCACCTGCGGTCGCAGGTCGTCGAGGCGCACGCGGTCGGTGACCTGGAGTCCCTGGCCAAGCGGCTGGACACGCTCGCCGGTGAGATCGAGAGCCGTCGTGAGGAGCGCAAGGCCGCCCGCGCCAAGGCGCAGGACGAGACCCGCGCCGCCAAGGAGGCCCTGGTCTCGGAGGCCGAGCAGCTCGCCGAGTCCACCCAGTGGCGGGAGGCCGGGGACCGGCTCCGCGCGCTGGTGGACACCTGGAAGGGCCTGCCCCGGCTGGACCGCAAGAGTGACGACGAGCTGTGGCACCGCTTCTCGCACGCCCGCTCGGTCTTCTCCAAGCACCGCAAGGCGCACTTCGCGACCCTGGACGCCGAGCGCGACCAGGCCAGGGCCGTCAAGGAGCGTCTGGTCACGGAGGCCGAGGCGCTCTCCTCGTCGACCGAGTGGGGCGAGACGGCGGCCCAGTACCGCGACCTGATGGCGCGCTGGAAGGCCGCCGGGCGCGCCCAGCGGGACATCGAGGACGAGCTGTGGGCGCGGTTCCGCGGCGCCCAGGACGTCTTCTTCCAGGCCCGTTCCGCGGTGTTCAGCGAGCGGGACGCCGAGCAGGTCGGCAACCAGAAGCTCAAGGAGGCGCTGGCGGCCGAGGCCGAGGCGATCCTGCCGATCACCGACCTGAAGGCCGCGAAGGCCGCGCTGCGCGACGTCAACGAGCGCTGGGAGGCGATCGGGCACGTGCCGCGCGACGCCCGTCCGAAGCTGGACGGCCGGCTGAACGCGGTCGAGCGGGCGATCCGCGAGGCCGAGGACGCCGAGTGGAAGCGCTCCAACCCGGAGGCCAAGGCCCGCGCCGCCGGCATGGTCGGCCTCTTCCAGGCGAAGGCCGACAAGATCCAGGCCGATCTGGACAAGGCCCGCGCGGCCGGCAACGCGAGCAAGGTCGCCAAGCTGGAGTCCGAGCTGGCCGGCGTGCGGACGCTGCTGGAGCAGGCGCACAAGAGCCAGGACGAGTTCAGCGGCTGATCCGGCATCCGGCTGACCCAGTCGGCCCGTTGAACGGAAAGGCCCCCGGGAGTCTTGGGTTCTAACGGTCCTCGCAACACCCGCGATCTGTGGGAGTTGCGAGGGCCGTGGCTGTTGGACGCGATGATCTTTCGGGTTTGAGGGAGCG
>NZ_JBFBIL010000037.1:0-83512 GCF_040685575.1 Kitasatospora sp. NPDC088351
TGCGCGTCCGGCGCGGACCGCGGGCACGGTCGTCAAGGACGAGGGTGAGGGCGGCAAGGCGCTCGCCGGGTACCTCGCCGCGCAGAAGTTCATCTAGTCCCACACCGCGTACGCGCATCCAACGATCGCTCAGGAGCAACGAATCATGGCTGAGATCCTGGTTCTCGTGGACCACGCCGATGGTGTGGTCCGTAAGCCGGCCCTCGAACTGCTGACCCTGGCCCGCCGGATCGGTGAGCCGTCGGCCGTCGTCCTCGGTGCCGGTGCGGCCGCCGCCGAGATCGCCGCGAAGGCCGGCGAGTACGGCGCGGCGAAGGTGTACGTCGCCGACGGCGCCGAGTTCACCGACCAGCTGGTCGTCCCCAAGGTGGACGCGCTGGCCCAGATCGCCCAGGGCGCGGAGGCCGCGGCCGTCCTGGTCACCTCCTCCGGCGAGGGCAAGGAGGTCGCCGCCCGCGTCGCCCTGCGCCTCGGCTCCGGCCTCATCACCGACGCCGTCGACCTGGAGGCCGCCGACAACGGCCCGGTCGCCACCCAGTCGGTGTTCGCCGCCTCCTTCCAGGTGAAGTCCAGGGTGTCGCACGGCGTGCCGGTGATCACGGTCAAGCCGAACGCGGTGGCCCCCGAGACGGCTCCGGCGGCCGGCGCGGTGGAGAACGTCACCGTGGCGTTCACCGGCAACGCCGCCACCGTGACCTCGCGCACCCCGCGGGTCTCCACCGGCCGCCCGGAGCTGACCGAGGCCGCCATCGTGGTCTCCGGTGGCCGCGGCGTCGGTGCCGCCGAGGGCTTCGGCGTGGTCGAGGAGCTCGCGGACGCGCTCGGCGCGGCCGTCGGCGCCTCGCGCGCCGCCGTGGACGCCGGCTGGTACCCGCACAGCAACCAGGTCGGCCAGACCGGCAAGCAGGTGTCCCCGCAGCTCTACATCGCGGCGGGTATCTCGGGCGCCATCCAGCACCGGGCCGGCATGCAGACCTCGAAGACCATCGTGGCCGTCAACAAGGACCCGGAGGCCCCGATCTTCGAGCTGGTCGACTACGGCGTGGTCGGCGACCTCTTCGCCGTCCTGCCCCAGCTCACCGCCGAGGTGAAGGCCCGCAAGGGCTGACCCGCCCCGGCCCGTACGACGGAGGGCGCACCCGGGAGACTTCCGGGTGCGCCCTCCGTCGTGACCTGCGGGTGTCCGGGCCCGGCGGCCTGCGGACCGGGCGGTGCGACGGCCCGTAGAGTCGGCGCACGACCGGCGGCACGGCGCCACACCGCGAGCGAGGGCGAGGGCAGACGCATGACACTGTTGACGGCACTTCACGGCCACTACGGCGATTCGGGCGACGCGCTGAGGATCGACGGGCGGGCGCTCTCCCGCGAGGAGTTGCTCGCCGCGGCGACCGCCGTCGCCGACCGGGTGGCCGGTGCCCCCGCGGTGGCGGTGCACGCCCGGCCCACCGCCGAGACCGTCGTCGCCGTGGTCGGCGGGCTGCTGGCCGGCGTACCCGTGGTGCCGCTGCCGCCCGACTCCGGGCCCAAGGAGCGCGCGCACATCCTCCGTGACTCGGGCGCCGCCCTGCTCGCGCACGCCGCCGGGGACGACGTGCCGTCGGCCGCCGGAACGGACGCGCTGCCGGTGGACCTGACGGAGCGTTCCGCCACCACGTACGCCGAGCCCGCCGCGGACGCCACCGCGTTCGTGCTCTACACCTCGGGCACCACCGGAGCGCCGAAGGGGGCGATGATCCGCCGCGCCGCCGTCGCCGCCGATCTGGACGCGCTCGCCGCCGCGTGGCGGTGGACCGCCGAGGACACGCTGGCGCACGGCCTGCCGCTGTTCCATGTGCACGGTCTGGTGCTCGGCGTCCTCGGCGCCCTGCGCACCGGCAGCCGGCTGGTCCACACCGGACGGCCCACCCCGGCCGGGTACGCGGCCTCCGGCGGCAGCCTGTTCTTCGGGGTGCCGACGGTCTGGTCCCGGCTCGCCGCCGACCCGGAGGCGGCCGGGCGCCTGGCCTCGGCCCGGCTGCTGGTCTCCGGCAGCGCTCCGCTGCCCGTCCCGGTCTTCGAGAAGCTCGCCGCGCTGACCGGCCATGCCCCGGTCGAGCGGTACGGGATGACCGAGACGCTGATCACCGTCAGCACCCGGGCGGACGGCGAGCGCCGCCCCGGCAGCGTCGGCCTGCCGCTGGAGGGCGTCCGGACCAGGCTGGTCGGCGAGGACGGCGGGCCCGTTCCGTCCGACGGCGAGAGCGTCGGCGAGCTGCAGGTGGCCGGCCCGACCCTGTTCTCCGGGTACCTCGACCGGCCGGACGCCAACGCGGAGTCCTGGACGGCGGACGGCTGGTTCCGCACCGGGGACGTCGCGGTGATCGGTGAGGACGGCTTCCACCGGATCGTCGGCCGGGCCTCGGTGGACCTCATCAAGAGCGGCGGCTACCGGATCGGCGCGGGTGAGGTGGAGGCCGCCCTCCGTGACCACCCGGCGGTCGCGGACGCCGCCGTGGTCGGCGCGCCCGACGAGGACCTCGGCCAGGCGGTGGTCGCCTACGTCATCCCGGACGGTGCGGTGACGGGGGAACAGCTGACGGCCTTTGTGGCCGAGCGGCTCTCGGTGCACAAGCGGCCCCGGCGGGTGGTGCTGGTGGCCGACCTGCCCAGGAACGCCATGGGAAAGGTGCTGAAGAAGCAGCTGCTGGCGGAGTCGGCGCAAGGGTGACGGGAAGTCACCCGCTGACGGTCACTCATCTTCCGTGAACCCCTTTGGCCCACTCCACTGCGCACCGTGAGCGAACGTGTGCTTAACGTGACACGCAGGCAGAACTGAATCACTGGGCGACACGCCGCGGCTTCCGGCCGCAGGGCCGGAAGCCGCGGCATGTCGCCCGGAGAGCGTTCGCACCCCGGTGGGGCCGCTCGCTGGATCAGTCGTGTTCCGTAAGGCTCAGCGAAGCTCAGCAAAGGAAGACAGACAGGATGACGACCGTCAACACCGGCGCACCGGGCATCACCGGCGATCCGACCGGGCAGCCCGTAGCCACCAACGACCAGCGGGCAGCGGCCCGTTCCGCCCGGACCTCCCGGGCGGCGCGGGTCCGGCGGGGGATGGCCTCGGTGGCCGTGATCGCGGCCGGAGCCGGCGTGCTCGGCCTCGGGACCGGGGTGGGCAGCGCGGCTGCCGACCCGGCACCGGCCCATGCGGGCTGGGACGGCTCGCGGTACTGGTTCAAGAACAGTCAGGGCCAGTGGCGCTGGACCACCCACGCCGACGTCTACCAGGCCAGGACGGGCGGCTCCGGCTCCGGCTCCAGTTCCGGCTCCGGCGGTTCCTCGTCCGGCGCGACCACGGCCGGCTCCTCGTCCGGGGGGATCACCCAGGGCTGGGACGGCTCGCGGTACTGGTTCAAGAACAGTCAGGGCCAGTGGCGCTGGACCACCCACGCCGACGTCTACCAGGCCAGGACCGGAGGTGGCGGCTCCTCTTCGGGCTCCACCGGTCCGGCCGACTCGGCCCCGGCTCCGTCGGGGGCGCCGACGACTTCGGCCCCGGCGGCGAACGGGGACGTGGAGGCGGCCGTGCAGTACGCGCTCGCGCAGGTGGGCAAGCCGTTCAGGACGGGCGGAAACGGTCCGGACGGCTACGACTGCTCCGGCCTGGTGCAGCAGGCGTTCCGGCACGGCGGCATCTCCCTGCCCCGGGTGGCCAACGACCAGTACGCGGCGACCACCCCGGTCCGCGCCGGCCAGTTGCAGCGGGGCGACCTGCTCTACTGGTCCGACGACGGCAGCGCGCGGGGCATCCACCACACGGCGATCTATCTCGGCGACAACCAGTACGTGGAGGCCGCCCGGCCCGGAACCAAGGTCCGGGTGTCCCGGATCAGCAGCGGCTACTACCCCACCCACATGGGCCGCCCCTGAGGCGTGTGTCCGGTGTGATGCCAGTGCCCGGGCCGCTCGGTCCGGGCACCGGCGTATCACGGGGCGGGGGCGTGCGGGGTGTCCCGTGCGCTGGGCGTGTGGGGTGTGGTGGGAGCGCGCAGATTGGTGCAAGCGCCTATCGGGGTGGCGGCGGCCGGTGGGACCGTAGGACTTTGGGCGGGCGGGCCGGTTCTCCTGACGTCGGGAGCCGCCGTACCGACCGGTCCGCCTGGTCGAACCGCGAGGCATCTGGCCAGGGCACATGCCCCTGTCAAGGGCGGGGCGGACCGTGCGGGCCAGGCCCGGCGGGGAGGCATGGGGACCGGCGCGGCGGGGGTACCACCTCGGGTGGCGCTGGTTCGGCTGACGGGGGCGCCGCCCGGTGTGAACCGCACCGGGCGAAGTCGAGGGCAGGGGACGTTGTGATCGTCTGGGTTAATGGCACGTTCGGGGCGGGCAAGACGAGTGCCTGCCGCGAGTTGGTGGAACTGCTGCCCGGCAGCACGCTGTTCGATCCCGAGCTGGTGGGGGCCGGCCTGCGCGGGATGCTGCCGGCGGACCGGCTGGCGGCGGTCTCCGACTTCCAGGACCTGCCGGCCTGGCGCCGGCTCGTCCCCGAGACGGCGGCCGCACTGCTCGGCGAGGTGCCGGGCCCGCTGGTCGTCCCGATGACCCTGCTCAGGGAGGACTACCGGGACGAGATCTTCGGCGGGCTCGCCTCCCACGGCATCGCGGTGCACCATCTCGTCCTGGACCCTGGAGAAACGATCCTGCGCGAGCGCATAGCCCAGCGCGAGGAGTGCCCCGGCGACCCGGAGCGCAGCGCGCTGGTCCGGCGCTGGTGTCTGGAGCACCTGCCCCGCTACCGCGCCGCCCGGCGCTGGCTCGGCCGGGACGCCCGGCTGCTCGACACCGGCGGCCTCACCCCGCGCGAGACCGCCGTCCGGCTCGCCGCCCTCGTCCAGGACGGTTCGGCCCGCTGCCCCATCGCCCAGACTCCCGACGCGACCGGCGACACCGTGGCCGCCGCCGTGCTGTTCTTCGACGAGCAGGACCGGGTCCTGCTCGTCGACCCGGTGTACAAGCCGGACTGGGAGTTCCCCGGCGGGGTGGTCGAACGCGGTGAGGCGCCGACCGACGCCGCCCTCCGGGAGACCGCCGAGGAGCTGGGCCTGCGCCTCGACCCGTCCGTGCTGCGCCTGCTCGCCGTGGACTGGGAGCCGCGCACCGGCCCCCGCCGCGGCGGCCTGCGCCTCGTGTACGACGGCGGCCTGCTGGACGCCACCGCCCGTCAGGGGCTGCTGCTCCAGCAGGAGGAACTGCGCGGCTGGCGCTTCGTCAGCCTGGAGGAGGCCGCCGGCCTGCTGCCCCCGGGCCGGTACCGGCGGCTCGCCGCCGCGCTGGACGCCCGCCGCTGCGGCGAACTGCGCTATCTGGAGGCCGGACGGCGGGCCGGGCTCGGCCTGGCCCGGGCGGCCGACGCGGCGTAAGGGGTGTCCCCGGCAGGTCGCGCCGGGCGGGCGCGTCGTCGGACACACCCCGGCGGAGCCGGCGGCGGGAGGATGAGGGCATGCCGTTCACCCTGAGCCACCCGGCGGCCGTCCTGCCCCTGCTGCGCGTGGCGGGGAAGCGCGGGCCGCTGGTGGCGTCGGCGCTGGTCGCCGGGTCGATGGCGCCCGACGTGCCGTTCTTCGCGGAGTCGCTGTTCCCCGGGGTCTACGGTCGGGGCCGGCTGACGCACCGCTGGTGGGCGGTGCCGACGGTGGACGTGGCGATCGCGGGAACGGTGAACGGCCCCGGCCGGAGCGGGAGTCCGCGTAGCGGCGACCGGCCGGGGGCGGGAGGGGTCAGACCGACCGCAGTTCGGCGTAGCGGCGGAGGAAGAGCGCCTCGGTCAGGGCCATCCGCTCCAGCTCCCGCGGATCGACGCTCTCGTTGACGGCGTGGATCTGGGTGGTCGGCTCCTCGACGCCGATGAGCACGATCTCGGCCTGCGGGTACAGCGAGCGCAGGGTGTTGCAGAGCGGGATCGACCCGCCCTCGCCGGAGGCGACCATCGGGGTGCCGAACGCCTCCGCCATCGCCTCGCCCATCGCCTCGTACGCCGGGCCGGTGGTGTCCGCGCTGAACGGGGCGCCGTTGCCCTGCCGTTCGATCCGGATCCGGGCGCCGAACGGGACCTGCGCCTCCAGATGGGCGACCAGCGCGTCCTGGGCGGCGGCGGTGTCGGTGCCCGGCGGCACCCGCAGGCTGACCAGGGCCTTGGCGGCGGCCTGGACGGAGGAGGTGGCCCCGATCACCGGCGGGGCGTCGATGCCGAGGACGGTGACGGCCGGGCGGGCCCAGAGCCGGTCGGCGACGGTACCGGTGCCGGTCAGCGCGACGCCGTCCAGCACCTTGGCGTCGGCGCGGAACTGCTCGTCGGGGTACTGCACGCCGGACCAGGTCTGGTCCCGGGTCAGGCCGGCCACCGCGACGTCGCCGTGCTCGTCGTGCAGCGAGGCCAGCACCTTGACCAGGGCCTGGAGGGCGTCCGGGGCGGCACCGCCGAAGGCGCCGGAGTGCAGGTTGCCGCCCAGCGTGGTGATCGCGACCTCGACGACCGTCATACCGCGCAGCGAGGCGGTGACGGTGGGCAGGCCGGCGGCGAAGTTGCCGGTGTCGCCGATGACGATGACGTCGGCGGTGAGCAGCTCGGGGTGCGCCTCGGCGTACCGCTCCAGGCCGCCGGTGCCCTGTTCCTCCGAGCCCTCGACGATGATCTTCAGCCCGACCGGGTAGCCGTCGCCGTACACCTGGCGCAGCGCCCGGAGCGCCGTCAGGTGCATCAGGATGTTGCCCTTGCAGTCGGCCGCGCCGCGCCCGTACCAGCGGCCGTCGCGCTCGGTCAGTTCGAAGGCGGGGCTGAGCCAGGCGTCCTCGTCGAGCGGCGGCTGCACGTCGTAGTGCGAGTACAGCAGGACGGTCGGCGCGCCCTCGGGGCCGGACAGTTCGGCGTAGACGGACTGGGTGCCGTCGGGGGTGTCCAGCAGCCGCACGTTCGTCAGGCCCTCGGCGGTGAAGGCGTCGGCGACCCAGCGGGCGGCCCGCTCGCACTCCTCGACGGGGAACTGCCGCGGGTCGGCGACCGAGCGGAAGGCGACCAGTTCGGCGAGGTCGGTGCGGGCACGGTCCATCAGGGACCGGACGGCGTCGGCCAGGGGCTGCTGTGGCATCGGGGTGCTCCGAGGGTGGCTGGTCCGTCCGAGGGGTGGTCCGGGCGGACGGCGACGGCTGGGGGTACCGCCGATCATAGGCGGAGTCGAACGGACGCCCGGGAGGATCCTCCGGGGTTCGGGGCGGCGCGGCGACCGGCGGTCGGGGGGACGCATAGGATTGCTCGACGTGACTGACTCCGGAAGCTCCGATTCCCGTAGCCCGCTCGACGCCGAGGCGTCCGGACAGCCGTCCGAGGCACTGCCGTCCGAGCCGCGTCAACCCGAGCGGCAGCCGGCCGCTCAGCCGGCCGAACAGGCGGCCGTGGAGACGCCCGAGACGCCGCGGCCCGGGTCCGGCGGCCCGCTCGACGGCGTCTGGGACGTCGTCGTGGTCGGCGCCGGACCGGCCGGAGCGTCGGCCGCGCATGCCGCCGCCGCCCAGGGCCGCCGCGTCCTGCTGCTCGACAAGGCCGAGCACCCCCGTTACAAGACCTGCGGCGGCGGCATCATCGGCCCCTCCCGCGACAGCCTGCCGCCGGACTTCCGGCTGCCGCTGCAGGACCGCGTGCACGCCGTCACCTTCGCGTACGACGGCCGGTTCACCCGGACGCGGCGCTCCAGGCGGATGCTGTTCGGGCTGGTCAACCGGGACGAGTTCGACCTGCGCCTGGTGCAGGCGGCGAAGCAGGCGGGCGCGGTGCTGGTCACCGGAGTGACCGTCACCGGCGTGGAGCAGCGCGGCGGCGAGCACCGGACGGCCGTCGTCACCGCCGCCGACGGGCGCACCTTCGAGGCGCGCGC
This sequence comes from Kitasatospora sp. NPDC088351, assembly GCF_040685575.1. NCBI lineage: Bacteria > Bacillati > Actinomycetota > Actinomycetes > Kitasatosporales > Streptomycetaceae > Kitasatospora > Kitasatospora sp. NPDC088351. The sequence goes on from NZ_JBFBIL010000037.1 coordinate 7,908, forward strand.
GGTGGTCGGGGCGGACGGCAGCGCCAGCCGGATCGGCCGGCACGTCGGGGTCTCCTTCGACCAGATCGACCTGGGCCTGGAGGCGGAGATCCCCGTCCCGCCGCAGGTCGCGGAGGACTGGGCGGGCCGGATCCACCTCGACTGGGGCCCGCTGCCCGGCAGTTACGGCTGGGTGTTCCCCAAGACCGGGACGAGCAGCCTGACCGTCGGGGTCATCTCGGCCCGCGGCGACGGCGAGCGCACCAAGCAGTACCTGGCCGACTACATCCGGCGGCTGGGCCTGTCCGGCTTCCCGCCGAGCGTGGAGTCCGGGCACCTGACGCGCTGCCGGGCCGAGGACTCGCCGCTCTCCCGCGGCCGGGTGCTGGTGGCCGGGGACGCCGCCGGGCTGCTGGAGCCGTGGACCCGTGAGGGCATCTCGTACGCGCTGCGCTCGGGCCGGCTGGCCGGCGAGTGGGCGGTGAAGGTCGCCGAGGCGGGCAACGCCGGGGAGGTGCGGCGCGAGGGGCTGAACTACGCCTTCGCCATCAAGGCCGGGCTGGGCGTGGAGATGCGGGCCGGCAAGCAGATGCTGGCCGCGTTCGAGCGCCGCCCGTACCTGTTCCACGCCGCCGTCTGCCTGGTCAGCCCGGCCTGGCGGGCCTTCGCCCGTACGACCCAGGGGCACACCACCTTCGCCCAGGTGCTGCGTCAGTACCGCGTGGCCCGGCGGCTGACCTCGCTGGCCTCCCGGTAGCGGGCCCACCGGGTACGAGGCACCGGGGTGCCGCCGGGGCGGGCGCTGGTCGCGCCCGCCCCGGTGGCTCCGGTCACTTGAGCCCGGTGTCCAGCGCCGTGATGAGGGCGCCGTTCGGGGTGTCGCCGGACATCTCCCAGATCATGCTGCCGAGCAGGTTCTTCGACTTCAGGTAGGCCGTCTTCTGGGCGATCGACCAGGTGTCGTCGAAGGTCCACCACTGGCCGCCGGGGCCGGTGTAGCCGTAGGTCGAGATGGACTGCGGGTCGTGGTAGACGGTGAGGTTGGGGAAGGTGGTGATGAGGTTGTTGTACCCGCGGGTGCCGGCCTCCTCGGCGAACTGTCCGGGCGCCGCGCCGGTCGCGGTCTGCCACTCGCCCGCCGCGCCGCCGTCCGCCACGCCCTGCCAGCCGCGGCCGTAGAACGGGAAGCCGATGGTGAGCTTGCGCGGGTTGACCCCGGCGCCCAGGTAGGCCTGGACGGCCGCGTCCACGCTGAAGTGGAAGTTGTACGGGTCCTGGGTGTCCGCGTAGAGGTTGGCCTGGTGGCCGGTGCGGTTCGGCTCCCACGAGTTGTCGCTGCCGGCGCCGTGGAAGTCGTAGCCCTGGACGTTGGCGATGTCCAGGTAGTTGAAGATCTTCGAGAGGTCCCAGCCCTGGTTGATCTTGACCGGGTCGGCCGGGGTGAAGGCGGTCAGCAGCTTGTGCGAGCCGCCGAGCGCGTCGAGCTGCTTGCGGAACTCGGCGAGCAGCAGGGTGAGGTTGTCCTTGTCGTTGGCGCTGTAGTGGTTGCCGGGGTGGCCGTCGCCGGAGCCGGGCCACTCCCAGTCGAGGTCGATGCCGTCGAAGATCCCGGCCGCCACGCCGTCACCGCCGGCGCCGTTGTAGACCGGCAGGTTGCCCTTGATCCAGGTGTCGATGCAGGACTTGACGAGCTTCTGCCGGGAGGCGTCGGTGGCGGCCGCGTCCGAGAAGTACTTGGAGTACGTCCAGCCGCCGAGCGAGACGACCACCTTCAGGTTGGGGTACTTGGCCTTGAGCTTCTTCAACTGGTTGAGGTTGCCGCGGAGTTTGCCCCAGCCGTCGTCGGCCACGCCGTCCACCGACTGGGCGGCGCTCATCGGGCGGGCGTAGTCGGCGTCGGCGTCGCCCGCGCCGGTGCCCTGGTCCGGGTCCTGCGGGTTGGAGGTGGTACCCCTGGTGACGCCGGCCAGGCAGGTCAGATTGACCGGATCGATGTTCTCGAAGGCGTAGTTGATGACGTCGAGCTTGGCCGCGCTGCCCGAGGTGTCGAGGTTCTTGACGAAGTACTGGCGGCCGTAGATGCCCCATTGGGTGAAGTAGCCGACCCGGGCGTACTTTCCGGCCCCGACCAGGTCGGCGGTGGTGACGGAGAGCGGCGCCGAGGCGGGCGAGGCGTTGTCGGCGCCGTCGCGGGCCTTGACGGTGAAGGTGTAGGCGGTGGACGGGGAGAGGCCGCCCACATTGGCGGTCAGCGTGGACCCGGTGACGGTCTTGACCAGGGTGGCGCCCTGGTAGACGTCGTACGCGGCCACCCGCACGTTGTCGGTGGCGGCGTTCCAGGCGAGCGTCACGTCGGACGAACCCACCGCCGTGGTGCGGAGGTTGGTGGGCGCGGTGGGCGGCACCGGGTCGGTGGCCGGGTCGAAGGTGGAGGCCGTGACGGACGCGCTCAGCGGGCCGGTGTTGCCCCGGGTGTCCTTGGCGCGCACGGTCAGGGTGTACGAGGTGGCCGGGGTGAGCCCGGTGACCAGCGCGTCGGTGGTGGTGCTGGTGCCCACCACCGTGCTCCCGTTGAGCACCTCGTAGGACGCGACCGGGAAGTCCCCGCCGGTGGCGGCCGGCCAGTGCAGCGCGAGGCTGTGGGCGGTGGAGTCGGTCACCGTCGGGGTGCCGGGCGCGGACGGCAGGACGTCCGAACTCCCGTCGCACTTGTCGCCGTTGATGCGGCAGCCGGTCGGCGTGCCGAGCGGGCCGTTGGCGACGAACCAGAAGCTGTACGGCTCGGTGGTGCCGTGCGCGGGGACGTTGGCGTTGTAGAAGGCGTTGGTGGCGGTGACGTGGCTGCCGTTGGCCGTCGCGGTGCCGTTGTAGCTGTTGGCGATGGTGGCGCCGGCCGGCAGGTCGAACTCCAGGGTCCAGCCGGAGACGGCGGCGGCGTTGTCGTTGTGGACGACGTAAGTGCCCTGCCACCAGGAGCCGTTGTTGACGGTGGTGAAGGTGGCGGTGAGCTTTCCGGCGGCGTTCGCCGGGGTGGCCAGCACGGTGAGCGCGGCCAGCGGGAGGAGCAGGGCGGAGAGCAGCGTCAGCAGTCTGCTGCGCGCTCGCGGGCGGTGTGCCCGGGGTCGAGCGGACATGGTTCTCCCTGTGGCTGTGGGGGTTGGACAGGGTGACGTAGAACCGTACGGGTGGTGCGTGGCCGATCGGTGCCCGCGCCGTGGGGAGACGGGGGCATGGGCACTGTAGGAGGACTGGACCAATGCGTCAACAGGTCTGTACCAATGGCGAGTTGATCAACCGGATCGGGGGTTTGGGCCGAGGGCTTGGGTCGGCGGTCCGGCAGGATCCGTGCGGCGCACCTCAGGCGCGCCGGGGGCCGCCGGTCAGCTCGTCGCCGAGCGGGCTGCGGGAGTAGAGCACCGAACGGCCGTGCCGGGCCCTGGTCACCAGGCCGGTGTCGGACAGCACGGCCAGGTGCTGGCTGACGGCGCCCGGGGTGACGCCCAGCCGGTAGGCGAGGTCGGTGGTCGAGGCCGGTTCGGCGAGCAGGGTCAGCAGCCGGGCCTTCGGCGCGCCGAGCAGCAGCTCCAGCGCGCGCGGGGTGACGGGGGCGGTCGGCCCGGCCATGCCGGCCTGGCCGCGGGCCGGGTAACTGATCTGCGGCGGAAGGTCGTTGTCGATCATCGTGATCGCACCGCGGGCGAAGAAGGTCGGGACGAGGACCAGCCCGCGGCCGTCCACCGTGATCTCGCCGTCCCAGTCCGTCCAGCGGCGGTTGATCGACAGCACGCCGTCCTCCCAGCGCAGCCGGTGGTCCAGGTCGGCGAAGAGCGCCGCCGCGCCGTGCTGGGCCAGCAGCCGCGCCCGGTACACCAGGTCCGCCTCGAGCACCGCACGCGCCTGCGGCCACCAGGAGGGCGCCAGGCAGACCTCCCAGTACTCCTCCAGCCCGTCCGCGATCCGGGCCAGCAGCCGCGCCGGATCGGCCAGCCCGGCCGACAGGACGGCGGGCAGCGGTCGGCCGTGCGGCAGGAAGACCTGCTCCAGCTCGGGGCGCAGCCGCTCGGGCGGCAACGCGCGGACGACGGCCAGCTCGGTGCGGAAGTCCGGGGCGGGGGAGGCCGGCCGGGGCGTCAGGAAGTCGGGGATCCAGCGGTTCGCGCCCACCAGCGAGAGCAGCAGCGTCGAGTCCAGCCGGGCGAAGGCGGGGCGCAGCCGCTCGAAGGCGGACGACTGGAGCGCGTAGAAGCCCGGGTGGGTCCACATCCGCAGGCTGAGCGCGGCCTCCTGGATCGGCGAGCAGGCGAACCAGGTGGTGGCGAGGTCGGACAGCCCGAGCCTGAACCGGTGCACCTGTCCGCCCCCGTCGTCGCCGTCCTTTTAGCCAGAGCCTAAATCAGTACTGTGCGGGAGCGGGAGGCGGTGGGATCGAGGACATGACCACCTCACCGGCGGAGACCTCCGCACGCGGCTCCGACCTGCCCGAAACCGGACCGGCCAGGACATCACGACTGCTGCACCCCGATCCGGCGGTGCGCAGGCTCGCCGGTATCACCCTCGTGAACACCCTCGGCAACGGCCTCTCGCTCGCCGTCGGCGTGCTCTTCTTCACCCGCGTCCTCGGGCTGAGCGCCGCCCGGCTCGGCTTCGGGCTCACCGTCGCCGGTCTGTGCGGGGTCGCCGCCAGCATGCCGGCCGGGCGGGCCGCGGACCGCTGGGGCGCGCGGCGGGTGCTGGTGCTGCTGGTCGCGCTGGAGGCCGTCGGCACCGCCGGGTACGCGCTGGTGCACAGCTATCCGGCCTTCGTCGCGCTGGCCTGTGCGGTCACCGCCGTCGACCGGGGGTCCGCCGCGGTGCGCAACGCCCTCTACGCCGAAGTGCTGCCCGCCGACCGCCGGGTGGCGGGCCGGGCCTACCTCAGGGTGGTGACCAACGCCGGCCTGTGCGGCGGTACGGCGCTCGGCGCGATCGCTCTCCAGGCGGATACCCGGCCGGTCTATCTGACGGCGATTCTGGCCGACGCCGTCTCCTTCGCGGTCGTCGCCGTGCTGTACCTGCGGCTCCCGGCCCCCGCCCCGGGACGGCACGAGCGGCCCGGCCGGCCCGGGCGGCAGCGCAACCCGGCCCTGCGGGACGGGCCGTTCCTGGTGGTGACGGCGCTGAACTCGCTGTTCTGCCTCCAGTTCGCGCTGCTGGAGGTCGGCGTGCCGCTCTGGATCGTCCAGCAGACCGACGCGCCCCGGATCACCGTGGCGGGCACCCTGATCGTCAACACCCTGCTGGTGATCGTCCTCCAGGTCCGGGCCACCCGGGGCACCGAGGACCCGGCGACGGCCGCCCGGGTCTGCGGCCGGGCGGGTCTGATCCTCGCCGCCTCCTGCGTGGTGATCGGCCTCGCCCACGGACTGCCCCCGGTCGTCGCGGCCGTGGTGGTGCTCGTCGGGGTGGCGCTGCAGGCGCTCGGCGAGGTGCTGAGCCAGGCCGGTGGCTGGGCGCTCAGTTACGACCTGGCCGACGAACGCGCCCACGGCGCCTACCAGGGGGTCCACAACGCGGGCAGCGCCGCCTCGCTGATGATCGGCCCGGCCGTGGTCAGCACTGCCGTGATCGGGTTCGGCCTGCTCGGCTGGGCCGCGCTCGGTGTGCTGCTGGCCGGTGCGGGACTGGCCATGGGCCCCGCCGTCCGGTGGGCCGGGCGGCGGGGCGCGATCGCGGTCTAATCGGTACGGGCCGGCGCGGGCCGGGCGGCCTAGTCCCGAGCGGGCTCGGGCACCAGGGCGAGGGCCTCGATCTCGATCAGGACCTCGGGCAGGAACAGCGCCGCCACCTGCATCGCCGAACTGGCCGGCAGCCGGGCCGGGTCCATGCAGGCGTTCCGGGCCTCGCGGATGGCGGAGAGGTACGCGATGTCGGTGACGAAGTAGGTCAGCTTGACGACATCGGTGAAGTCGGCCCCGGCCGCGGCCAGGCAGCGGCGCAGGTTCTCGAAGATCTGCCGGGCCTGCGCCTCCGGGTCGCCCGGGCCGACCAGTCGCCGCTGCTCGTCGAACGCGACCTGGCCGGAGACCGCGACCAGGCGCCCGGTGCCGGTGACGACCTGGGTGTACCCGGTGCCGGGGGCGACCCCGGGCGGCTCGGCGATATGGGTGAGGTGCTGCGGGGTGGTGGTCATGCGGTCATCGTGACCCAGCCGCGATCACCGTTCCACCGGATTTCCCGCCCCTGGCCGGTGCGTGCCCCACCACCGGCCTCCGGTCCGCGGGAGCCCCGGCCGAGGCGGCTCTGGCCGTCGGGCGGGTGGCCGTGTCAGAGTCGTCCGGGCGCCGCCCGAACCACCGGGGACGCCTCGGCAGTCCGACCCACCCTCAGCCGGAAAGCAGGCCCGCACCGATGACCCGCGAAGTACCCTTCGTCCGCGTCACCACCGCCGACGCCGTCACCACCCTGACCCTCGACTCGCCGCACAACCGCAATGCCCTCTCCACCCGCCTGATGGCCGAACTGACCGCCGGCCTGGCGGTCGCGGCGGCCGACCCGGAGGTCCGGGCGGTGGTGCTCGGGCACACCGGCAAGGTGTTCTGCGCGGGCGCCGACCTCTCCGAGGCGACCGGTGCGGACCCGACGGTCGGCCCGCGCGGCCTGGTGGAGCTCCAGCGGGCGATCGTGGACTGCGCGAAGCCGGTGATCGCCGTCGTCGACGGCCACGTCCGGGCCGGCGGCCTCGGCCTGGTCGGCGCCGCCGACCTCGCGCTGGCCGGCCCGGCCGCCACCTTCGCGTTCACCGAGGTCCGGCTCGGTCTCGCGCCCGCCGTCATCTCGCTCCCGCTGCGCCCCAAGCTGGACCCGCGCGCGGCCTCCCGCTACTACCTGACCGGCGAGGTCTTCGACGCCGCCGAGGCCGCCCGGATCGGCCTGATCACCCAGGCGACGGACTCCGCCGAGTCCACCGGCACCGCGCTCACCTCCCTGCTGGACGCCCTGCGGCTGGGCTCGCCGCAGGGCCTCGCGCAGTCCAAGCGGCTGGCCAACGCCGAGGTGGTGCGCTCCTTCGAGCGGGACGCCGACGAACTGGTCGAGCTGTCGGCCCGGCTGTTCGGCTCGGACGAGGCGCAGCAGGGCATGCGGGCGTTCCTGACCAAGCAGCCCGCGCCATGGGCGCGGTGACCGCCCGCCACACCGGGGTTCAGCTCCAGCGGACGGCGGCCGTCTCCCGCCAGAGGTCCAGCAGCGACCGGTCGCCCGAGCGGTCCACCCGTTCGGCCGGCAGCCGGCTCCAGAGCAGCAGGTAGAGCTCGCGGGCCGGACCACTGAGCGTGAGGTCGGCGGGGCCGCCGCCGTCGGCGGGCCCGGCGTCGCCGAGGCGCCGGACGGACAGCGGCTCCTGGCTGATGGTCAGCCGCCAGGAGCCCGGCCCGTCGGTGGCCCGGACCAGCACCGTGCGCGGGTGCTCGCTGCGCACCCGGGCACGGCCGCGGGACATCAGACCGCACAGCAGCTCGTCGATGCCGTCCAGCGCCAGGTCGGTGGCGACCGGCGGGCCGGGCTCCCCGGCGGCGGCGTCGGCGTCGAAGCGGTGCACGGCCGTCTCGTGCGCCTGGCGGCGGGCCCAGAACGCCAGTGGGCCGGGCGTGGGCAGGAAGCTCCAGCAGTCCAGGTCGGCCGGCGCCGCGGCGAGCGCCTCCACCAGGGCGGTGTGGCCCGCCCGGAACCAGTCGACCAGCGCGGCGTCGGACGGTTCCGGCCCCCAGGCGGCGGCCGCGCCGTCGGCGTCCAGCGGTGCCCGGTGACCGTGCACCAGGTAGGCGGTGGCCCAGCGGTGCACCTGGCCGGTGTGCAGGACGAGGTCGCGCAGCCGCCAGTCGGGGCAGGTGGGGACGGGGGCGGCGAGGTCGGTGCGGTCGGCGGCGTCGGCCAGCAGGCCGCCCTCGCGGCGCAGTGCGTCGATGTGCTCGGAGATCTCCATGGTCGACGAGTGTCGCACCGGTGGCGGATTTCGGACCTGCCGACCGATCGGCTGCCGTCCTGCCGTCCTGCCGAGCTGGAAACGGCAGCCGTACCGGGCCGATGTGACGTTGGCCGCCTCGCCGGTCGGCCGTACCGTACGGGCCGGTAACGTGAGCGCATGCCGATCACCCGTTCCCTGTTCTCCGCCGTCCGGGCCGGCGGCCGACGTGTCGCGGGCCGCCTCGTCCACCGGGGCTGGCGCTTCGTGCAGACGGCCGGGGCGGTGTCCGGCGACAACCCCGGGCCGTACCGGTTCGGCGAACTGGGCGCGGGGACGAAGCTCGCGTTCCCGCTCGGCGCCGTCTTCAACGAGCAGTGGATCACCATCGGCCCGTTCTCGATCATCGGCGAGCGCGTCACCATCAGCGCGGGCTTCCTGCCGGGCCTGGACCTCGGGCCGGAGCCGATAGTCCGGATCGGCGGTGGCTGCGTGATCGGCCGCGACAGCCACATCGTCGGCCACCAGTCGATCGTCCTCGGCGACGACGTCTGGACCGGCCCCGGCGTCTACATATCCGACCAGGCCCACGAGTACCGCTCCACCGACCTGCCGATCGGCAAGCAGTGGCCGCGCAACGAACCGGTCGAGATCGGCCCCGGCAGCTGGATCGGCACCGGCGCGGTGATACTCCCCGGCGCCAGGCTCGGCCGCAACGTCGTCGTCGCGGCCGGCGCGGTGGTCCGCGGCGAGGTCCCCGACCACAGCGTGGTCGCCGGCGCCCCGGCGAAGGTCGTCCGCCGCTGGACCGCCGAGGAGGGCTGGCAGCCCCCGCTGCGCCACGATCCGCCGAGCCCCGTCCCCGACGGCGTCACCGCCGAGCAGCTGCGCGCCCTGGTCGGGTGGGACCTGCGGCTGCCGGGGGAGGACGCCTCGTCCTGAGGACGGGCCCGGCCCGGACGCGGTCAACGGATCGGCTGGGCAGGGGAGTTCGGTCCGGGCGGTTCCGCTGGCTGTTCCCGGACCGGGCCCGTAGCTCCTCCGCGGGGCCGGTGCCCTTCTTCGCGGGCGGGAGCGGCAACTCGTCCGGGTGGCAGGTCTGTTCGCTCCCACCGCGCTGCCGCTCCCCGGTCAGCCGGCCGGGCTCAGCGTCACGACGGCCGTGGCGCCGTCGACGCGCAGGGTGTGCGGGCCGGGGGCGGTGAGCAGGGCGGCGTCGAAGCGGGTGAGGCCGGCCGGGCCGAGGGCGGCGGTGCCGGCCAGGCAGACCACCAGGACGGTGGCGCCGGGCGGGACGTCCACGGCGCGGGGCGAGGCGGCGAAGGAGACGTCGGCGGTGGTGCGGCCCCGGCGGGTCATCACGTTGAAGTCGACCACCGGGCCGCCGAGCAGGCGGCAGCCGGTCGTCGCGTCGCCGGGGAAGGCGAACGGGCGGAAGGGGGTGTCGACGAGGTGCTCGGTGCCGTCGACGGTCAGCGCCATGCCCGGGCCGTCGACCAGGGTGATCACCCGGTCGACGCCGGGGAACGGCGAGAACGGTCCGGCCGAGGCGACGTCCGCGAGGCTGACCCGCCAGTCGAAGGTGTCCAGCCCCGCCCCGGCCGGGAAGCCGGCGACCTCCCTGGTCACCCCGCCCCCGTTGAGCCAGGCCGTCGCCGGGCGCTCGCCCGCCCGCAGTATCCGGATCCGCCCACTGGTCGTCATGGCGGCATCCTGCCACGAGCCGCCCGGGGGCCGGGGGCGGAGGGCGCCCCCGCCGTTGCGCAGGATCTCCGGCACGGTCGGCAAGCGCGGCAGCCCGGCGCGGACGGACGGGCCTCCCGCGCCGGACGGCGCGACCGGGGGTGGGCGGGCGTCGGGGCGCGGCCGGCCGGTCAGCGGGAGCGGGCCGTCAGGGGGAGGAGCGCGGCGACGGTGGCGGCGAGCGCGACGGTGGTGAGGGCGAGCGGGAGGCCGGCGGCGTCGGCGAGGAAGCCGATCACCGGCGGCCCGATCAGCATGCCGCCGTAGCCGAGGGTGGACGCGAGGGCGACGCCCTGCGGACCGCCCGCGGCGCCGGCCCGGGCGATGGCGAGCGGGAAGATGTTGGCCAGGCCGAGGCCGACCAGCACGAATCCGCCGATGACGAGCGGCACCGAGGGCGAGAGCGCGGCGAGCAGCATGCCGGCCGCGGCGGTGAGGCCGCCGAGGACCATCACCCGGGTCTGGCCGAGCCGGATCGAGGCCCAGGTCCCGCCGACCCGCCCGGTGGTCATCGCGAAGGCGTACGCGGCGTACGCGGCGGCGGCCGTACCGGCACCGGCGTGCACGTCGTCGGTGAGGTGCAGGGTGGTCCAGTCGGCGATCGCGCCCTCGCCGTAGGCGCAGCAGAGAGCGGTGAGCCCGAGCAGCAGGACGAGCAGGCGGGCGTGCGGGGCGGCCGCCGTCCGCGAGCCGGGGCTCCCGGTGGCAGGGCGGGCGGGCGCCACCGCCGGTGCGGCCGGGCTGCGGAGCAGGACCACACCGGCGCCCGCCGTGACGGCCAGGCCGAGCAGGCCGCCCAGGGCGAGCGCCCAGGCGGTGCTGAGGGTGCCCGCGAGCAGCCCGCCGGCGCCCGCGCCGAGCAGGCCGCCGAGGCTGTAGCCGGCGTGGAAGCTGGGCATGACCGGTCGCCGCAGCTCGGCCACCAGGTCGACGGCGGCGCTGTTCATGGCGACGTTGGCACCGCCGTAGCCGGCACCGAAGAGCAGCAGGACGCCGCCGAGCGCCGCGACCGAGTGGGCGTGCGCGGGCAGTGGCACGGCGACGCCGAGCAGGGCCAGCGAGCCGACGGTGACCGGCCGGGAGCCGTACCGCAGACAGAGCCGGCCGACCACCGGCATGGTGGCCACGGCGCCGGCCGAGACGCAGAGCAGGGCGAGCCCGAGGGCACTGTGCGAGGCGCTGACCTGGCTGCGGATGTCCGGAATGCGCACCACCCAGGCGGCGAACAGGAAGCCGTCGACGGCGAAGAAGGCGGTCAGTGCGAGACGTGCGGCCCTCCAGGGGGTGTCGGGGGCGGGTGGTGTGCTGCGAGACTGGGAGGAGGGGCGGTCGGTCCGGGAATACGCGAGGATTTTGTTTCGGAGCGGCACAAAGTAACAATAGAGGTGTGCAGCTCACACCTTCAAGTCCGAAGCCAGGCTCTGCGGCCGACCCCGACGCGCAGCGCGACGCCCACCGCCGCGCGGCACCCGACCGCGGCCGGACGCTGCTGGGCCCGGCGCTCTCCCTCATCCACACCGGCCAGACGCCCACCCGCTCGGCGCTCACCCGCGCGCTGGACGTCACCCGGGCCACCGCCGGCGCCGTCACGGCGGAGCTGGAGGCGCTCGGCCTGATCGCCGTCGACTCCCGCCCGGCGGGCGGCGGCCGCGGCCGCCCCTCGCACCGGCTGGCCATCGACCCCGAGGGCCCGGTCGTCATCGCCGGGCAGATCCACGCCGACGGGCTGAGCGTCACCCTCGCCGGGCTCGGCGGCCTGCTGGACCCGCCCGTCCACCTGCCGCTGCCCGCCGCCACCGACCCGGTCCGGATGCTGCGCGCCGTCGCCCAGGCGGGCGCCGAGCTCGCCCGCGGCACCACCCGCCGCTGCCTCGGCGCCGCGCTCGCGCTGCCCAACCCGGTCACCGAGCCGGACGGCACCGCCCTAGCCGCACTGCACTTCGCCTGGCCCAGTGGCACGCCGGTCGCCGACCTGTACGACGTCGAGGTCGGCCGCGCCGACAACGGCCCGCACGCGCTGGACCCGCTGCCCTCCTTCGTCGCCAACGACGCCAACCTCGGCGCGCTCGCCGAGTACCGGCACGGGGCCGGGCGCGGCGCCCGCCACCTGCTGCTGGTCACCTCCGGCCACCGCGGCGTCGGTGGCGCGCTGGTGATCGACGGCCGGCTGCACACCGGCAGCGCGGGACTCGCGCTGGAGGTCGGCCACCTCACCGTCGACCCGCAGGGCCGCCCCTGCCAGTGCGGCAACCGGGGCTGCCTCAACTCCGAGACCGACCCCGACGCGCTGTTCGCCGCCGCCGGGCTCACCCCCGAGCCGGACCGCCCGCTGCTCGACCAGGCCCGCGAGCTCTGCCGCTCCGCCGCCACCGACCCGCGCGCCCGGGCCGCCGTCGAGCACGTGATCGACCGGCTCGGCCTCGGGCTCGCCGGAGTCGCCAACATCCTCAACCCCGACCGGGTGGTGCTCAGTGGCCTCCACCGCGACCTGCTGGAGGCCGCGCCCGAGCGGCTGCGCGCGGTGCTCGCCGAGCGCTCCCTCTGGGGCCGCAGCGGCCGGGTGCCGATCGTCGGCTCGGAGCTGGCGCACAGCGCACTGGCCGGCGCGGCCGAGCTGGCCTGGCTGCCGTACCTGGCGGACCCGCAGTCGGTGGCGGCGGGCTGAACCCCGGGCCCTCCGGCGCGCCGGCCGCCGGAGGGCGATGACACGCCAGGCCGCCGGAGGGCGATAAGCGGAAGCTGGGACAGCCGAAACGGTCACTTATCGTGACTCTCATATACTCGTAGTGAGCAACCGGGGGGTTCGAGCGAGGAGAGCCATCATGGGTATCGAGCCGACCGTCGACGTGGACCGCTCCGACGCGGACTACCGCAGCTGGCTCAAGGAGGCCGTACGCAAGGTCCAGGCGGACGCCAACCGCTCCGCCGACACCCACCTGCTGCGCTTCCCGCTCCCCGCCGACTGGGGCATCGACCTCTACCTCAAGGACGAGTCCACCCACCCCACCGGCTCGCTCAAGCACCGGCTGGCCCGCTCGCTCTTCCTGTACGGGCTCTGCAACGGCTGGATCCGCCCCGGCAAACCGGTGATCGAGGCCTCCAGCGGCTCCACCGCCGTCTCCGAGGCGTACTTCGCGCAGCTCGTCGGCGTGCCGTTCATCGCCGTGATGGCCAAGAGCACCAGCCAGTCCAAGATCGACCTGATCGAGTTCCACGGCGGCGAGTGCCACCTGGTCGAGCGCTCCGACGAGGTGTACGAGGCTTCCGCCCGGCTCGCCGAGGAGACCGGCGGCCACTACATGGACCAGTTCACCTACGCCGAGCGGGCCACCGACTGGCGCGGCAACAACAACATCGCCGAGTCGGTCTTCGCCCAGCTGCGCCTGGAGCCGCACCCCGAGCCGGCCTGGATCGTCGCCACCGCCGGGACGGGCGGCACCTCGGCGACCATCGCCCGGTACGTGCACTACCAGCAGTACGACACCCGGATCTGCGTCGCCGACCCGGAGAACTCCTGTTTCTTCGACGGCTGGGTCCGCCACGACCCGGACGCGGTCTGCGCGAGCGGCTCGCGGATCGAGGGCATCGGGCGCCCCCGGATGGAGCCGAGCTTCGTGCCCGGGGCGATCGACCGGATGATGAAGGTCCCGGACGCCGCCTCGGTCGCCGCCGTCCGGGTGCTGGAGCGGGTGCTCGGCAAGCGGGCCGGGGCCTCCACCGGGACGGGGCTGTGGAGCGCGCTGCGGATCGTCGCCGAGATGCGCGCCGCCGGGGAGCGCGGCAGCGTGGTCACCCTGATCTGCGACCCGGGCGACCGCTACCTCGACAAGTACTACTCGGACGACTGGCTGGCCGGCGAACGGATCGACATCGCGCCCTACCGCGCCGCACTGGACGCCTTCCTGGCCGGCGGAGCCTGGACGGGCTGACGCCGCCGGCCCGGGCGATCGCGGGCGGTCAGGGCGTGCGGGTGCCCGGGAGGTCGGCGGGGACGAGGAGCTGGAGCTCCTCGGTGGACGGGTCGGTGAGGTGGGCGACGCGCATGGCGTGGCGTTCGACCATGGTCTCGAAGACCTGCCGGGCGGTGCGGCCGTTGCCGAAGTTGGGGCCGCGCTCCAGGGTGGCGAAGTGGTCCAGCAGCGCGCCCTCGGTGGCCTCGGCCAGCGCGTACTCGTGCTCGGCGCACTGGGCGCGGGCGATCTCCAGCAACTCCTCGGCGGTGTAGTCGGAGAAGGTGATGGTGCGGGAGAAGCGGGAGGAGACACCGGGGTTGGCGGAGAGGAAGCGCTCCATCTCACTGGTGTAGCCGGCCACGATGACGACCACCTCGTCCCGGTGGTCCTCCATCAGCTTGACCAGGGTGTCGATCGCCTCCCGGCCGAAGTCGCGGGCGCCGTCCTCGGGTGCCAGCGTGTACGCCTCGTCGATGAAGAGCACCCCGCCGCGCGCCCGGTCGAAGGCGGCGGCGGTGCGGATGGCGGTGGAGCCGATGTGCTCGCCGACCAGGTCCACCCGGGCGACCTCGACCAGGTGGCCGCGCTGCAGCACCCCGAGCGAGGCCAGGATCTCGCCGTAGAGCCGGGCCACCGTGGTCTTGCCGGTGCCGGGGGCGCCGGTGAAGACCAGATGGCGGCGGAGCGAGGGCGCCTTGAGCCCGGCCTGGCGGCGGCGCCGGCCGACCGCGATCAGGTCGATCAGCGTCCGGACCTCCTGCTTGACGGTGGCCAGGCCCACCAGCGCGTCCAGTTCGGCCAGCGCCTCGTCGGCCGGCCGGCAGTCCGGGATCGGGCCGATCGCCGCGGGTGCCGCCAACGGGGGCGGGGCGGTGGTCAGTTGGGCCGTTCTCGGGGCCGGCACCTCGGCCGCGGGGGCGGCCGGGGCGACATCGTCCGAGGTGCAGGCCTCCACCACCGGGCCGGGCTCGGAGAACTCGAAACCGGCCCGCTCGTTCTGTTCGGCCCGGCAGCGGATGAGCTGGGTGCGGCAGCCGTCGATGATGTGGAAACCGAAGCCCTTGCCGTGCGAGACCCGGCAGTCCTCGAAGGTGCCCCGGCCCTGCGCGGAGACGTACACGCCGGCGTCCGAGCTGGCCCGGACGGTGCAGTCGCGCAGCACCGGGTCGGCGCCCTTGGTGACGATGACGCCGGTGGCCACGTCGGAGATCTCGCAGCCGGTGAGCAGCCCGCCGCTGCCGTGGTCGCGGAACCAGAGCCCGGTGCCCGCCTCCTGGACCCGGCAGCCGGTGAGGGTCACCCCGGCACCGCCGCTGACCGACACCGCCGAGCTGCGGATCCGGCTGAACGAGCAGCCGTCGGCGGTGGCGGCGGAGTCGCGGTCCAGCACGAAGAGCGCGTCCGGCAGGTCGTGCAGCGAGCAGTCGGTGAGGGTGAGCCGGGCGCCGTCGCTGACCCACAGGGCCGGGTACTCCCCGGTCGAGCCGTGGATCTCGCTGGACTCGGCGACGGCCTCGGTGCCCTGGTCCCAGACCGAGAGCGCGCCGCGCCCGAAGTCCCGGACGGTGCTGCCGGAGAGGCTGAGCCGGGCCCGGCCGCGCAGGTCGGCGCCGTTCTCCGGCAGGTCGTGCAGCCGGCAGCCGGTCAGCACCAGCTCGGCCTCGCCGTCCAGGGTCAGGCCGTTGCCCGTGACCCGGTGGATCTCGCAGTCGATCAGCCGCCCGCCGGCCTGCGCCTCGGCCTGCACCCCGCTGCCGCGGATCTCGTAGATCTCGCAGCCGGTCAGCTCGGCGGCGCTGCCCGGGTCGGTGAGCAGCACCCCGGCGCCGGAGGCGTGGTGCACCCGGCAGCGCTCCAGCGCGGCGGTGGCGCCGCCGAGCACCGCAAGCCCGGCCTGCCCGGCGGCGGCGACCTCGCAGTCCTCGAACGCGGCCGCCGTGCCCTCGCCGCGCAGCCGCAGGCCGAGGCCCGCCGGGTTGGAGACCACACAGCCGCGCAGGGTGGGCCGGGCGCCGGCGGTGACCTCGATACCGCTGGCCGAGCGGGTCTCCACCCGGCAGCCGCTGAGCGAGGGCGTCGCCGCCGGGCCGGTGACCAGGACGGCCGGGACGGAGCTGTCGCTGCCCTCGATCACCAGGTCGCGGACGATGGCGGCGGACGTCACGGTCAGCGGTACCCCGCCCGGCGGGTCGATCCGTACCGTGCCGGGCCCCTGGGCCGGGACGACGGTGACCGGTTTGTCCAGGACCACGTTCTCCCGGAAGGTGCCCGGCCGGATCGTCACGGTGTCGCCCGGTTCGGCGGCGGCCAGGGCCTCCGCGAGGGTGTCGTACTCGCCGGCGCGGCGCCGCCAGCGGGATGCGCTGTCCTGGGTGACCCGGACCCTGTGCTCAGCCATGACGGTCTGTCGTCCCCACCTTCATCGAGCCGGCGATCAACGGGCCGTACGCGGGGGTGCGCGGGCCGCCCGCCCACCGTAGCGCGCTCGCGCGGGTGGTCCGCCCGCCCGCCGCCGTACGGGACCGCGGACGCCCGGTGCCCGGCACCCCCTTCAACGAGTGCGCGCGCTTCCGGTTCCGGCCCCGCGGGCGGCGGCACCCGGTGGCCGGACCAGGCCGTTCTCAGAGCAGGCCGTGCTCCGGCCAGTGCGCGCCCTCCTCCAGCACCTCGACCTCGTCGCCGACCCGCAGCGTGCCGAACACGTCGCCCTCGACCCCGGCCGGGCGCTCGGGGATCAGGTTCTGGCCGAACGCGGCCTTCTTCAGCAGTTTGTGGTGCCGGGCCAGGGTGCGGAGCGGCTCGGGGCCGCGCCGCTCGCCGCTCTCCTGGTCGGTGGTGGTGACCACGCAACGGCCGCAGGGCTTGACCACCTTGAAGGTCAGCTCGCCGATCCGGATCCGGCGCCAGCCGTCCTCGGCCCACGGCTTGGTGCCGGTGACCACCGCGTTGGGGCGGAAGCGCTCCATCGGCAGCGTCTCGTGGCCCTCGGGGTGCTCGGCGGCGATCAGCGCGTTCAGCTCGTCGAGCGAGGCGGTGGTGGCGAGCAGCAGGGGGAAGCCGTCGGCCATCGAGACGGTGTCGCCGGGCTCGGAGAAGTCCGGGTCGACCGGCCGGGCGCGCGGGTCGTCCAGGTGCACCAGGCGGTAGTCGCCCAGGTGTTCGGCGATCCACCGGTGCGCCTCCTCGGCGGCCTCGGCGGCGCGGAAGCGGGTGCCCCAGACCTCGACGTCCGCGAGCGGGGCGCCGGCGGTCACGGCGGGGGCCGGGACGTCGATCCGGGAGCCGTCGGGGGCGGTGAGGGCGAGTGAGCCGTCGGTGGCGAGTTCGGCGCGGATCTGGCCGAGCGCGGCGTTCTCCCGCTGGCTGACGAAGCGTCCGGAGGCATCGGCGAGCATCCAGCGGCGGTCGCCGGCCAGACCCCACGGCTCGACCCGGGCGCTGGCCGGGCTGAGGCGGTACATGGACTTGACGGGGTAGACGTGGAGACCGGAGAGCTGCATTCCTCCATCCTGCCAGCCCCGCCGGACGGCGGGCACACCCCCCGGTGCACCCCCCGGCGCACCCGCCGTGCCCCCGTACGCGCACGGACCGCCCGGACGCCGTGGGGTGGCGGTGGTCCGGACGGTCCGTGGATGACCCGTTTCTCCGTACGCCCGGCGCGCGGTGGTACGCCGGGTGGTGCTCAGGTGGTGCGGGTGCCGGCCGGGTGGGGGTCGGCCCATGGGGTGGTCAGCGGCTCAGTAGCCCTGGCCCTGCGACTGGTAGCCGCCCTGCTGGAACTGGCCGGGCTCGCCGTACGGGCCCGGGCGCTGCGGCTGCATCGGGCGGACCGGCGCGACGGGCGCGACGGCCGGGCGGAGCTGGGCGCCGCCGAAGCCCTGGTCGCCGCCCTGGCCCTGGTACCCCTGGCCGGCCGGGTTCGGTCCGGCGAAGGGCTGCGGGCCGCCGAAGCCCTGCGGGCCGCCGTGCGGCTGGCTGGCCGGGTTCTGCGGTCCGCCGAAGGGGCCGGGGCCGCCGAGCGGCTGGGCGCCGAAGGTCTGCTGCTGGCCGCCCTGGCCGGCGCCGACGAAGGTGTTCTGCCCGCCGAAGCTCTGGCCGCCGGACGGCTGGTAGCCGCCGCCGGTGGTCTGCGAGAAACCGGGCGCCGGCGTCTGCGGGCGCTGGCCGGGCACGTACGGCTGGGGGCCGCCGTAACCGGGGACGGGCGGCTGGGGCGCGGCGGCGTAGGCCGGCGCGGGCTGCGCCGGGAGGTACGTCGTGGCGGGGCCGGCGGACGGGGCGCTGCTCGGGCCGGGGCCGAGGGCGAGGCGGGCGGGCGGCAGCGCGGGGAGGTTGCTGCCGGTGCTCTCGTACCCGGAGCCGTACCGGTTCTCGTAGGACGGGCCGGCGCCCGGGCCGTACCCGGTGGACAGGGCCGGTGGCAGGGCGGCCGGCACGTTGATGGGCGCGATCTGGGGGACACCGCGCTCTGCGACAAGACTGTCGTAGATGGGCGTGCCGGAGGAGAAGGACGGAGAGGGGTAGCCGACTCCGTCGTAGGAGCGGGGCGAGGTCATGGGGCATACGGTAAGCCCACAACGCGCCTGCTGAGGAGAGCGGGAGGCAGTGCAGTTCGAGTGTTTACACAGTCTTCGCTCGCACAAAGGTTTCGAAAGTGGGAAGAACGGACATTCCGGCGGCGACTTCAGGCCAACCCGGAGCCCGTGCGGACTCTCGAACGCCACCCGGACACGGCTCGCGCGGGCCCGTGTGGTGACGGGCCGGTGGACGGTTCGGGCACCGCCGAAGAAACTTCTGCGGACAGGGCGTGCGCTGGCGCATTCGAGCCCCCGCCGAGGGCGTGACGGTGGCTCGTGAATGTTTCGGGAATAAAATTCCCGTGAAGGTGTTCGACGGGTGCCCGTGAGACGGAGCCGCAGGCCCCCGGCCGGACATCCTGCCGACCGGATGCGCCCGCAGTCCAACCGCGTTCACCCGAACCGCCCAACCGGGTGCGGCCCGTCAGACGGTGCGCAGACGCTCCGCGTACGGCTGGATCCGGGTCACCGCGCCGGCGATCCGGCGCACGGTGGGCGCGTCCGTCTGCGACCAGAGCGGGACGGTCAGCACCGAGGCGGCCGGCCGGTCGGTCACCGGCAGTGACTCGGCCTGGCCGAGATGGGCGTAGGCCCGCTGGCGCTGCACCGGCGGGTGGAAGTAGCGGCGCGAGCCGATGCCCTCGGCTCGCAGGACGGCGGCGAGCCGCTCGGCGGTCGGGCCGAAGGCGTCCGACCGACCCCCGCCGCCCGCGCCCGTCCCCCTCCCGCGATGCTTGCCGAGCCGCGACGTGCGGCGCAACCGCCTTGGCGATACTGGGGGCAGTCGGTGACCGGCGGGCCGTCGGGACCGGTCAGGCCCGGTCAGACCGGGCGCAGTCGCAGCGAGCGCTCGTAGAACTCGACCATCTGCGCGGACACCTGGTGCAGCGTGAACGAGGTCAGGAACCGCGCCCGCGCCGCCTTCGCCCGCACCCGGGCCGACGCCCGGTCGTCCAGCGTGTCGGTGAGCGCCGCCGCCAGCTCGGCCGGCCGCTCCGGCGTCACCAGCCGGGCGTAGTCCTCCGAACCGACCGTCTCGCGCAGCGCGGGCACGTCCGCGCAGACCAGCGGGACACCGACGCCCATCGCCTCCATCGCCGCACTGCCCAGCCCCTCCCAGCGGGACGGCGCGGCGAGCGCGTCGGCGGCGGCCATCAGGTCGAACACGTCCCCGCGCGGACCGAGGAAGCGGACGTTCCCGGCGGCCTCGGCGAGCGCCCGCAGCCGCACCGTCTCGGTGCCCTCGCTGCCCGCCAGCAGCAGCACCGCCTCCGGCTCCGCCCGCAGCACCGCCGGCCACGCCTCCAGCAGCACGTCCAGACCCTTCTGGTACTGCTGGCGCGCCGCCGCGAGCACCACCGGGACGTCCTGCGGCAGATCCAGCGCGGCCCGGACGGCGGCCCGGCGCTCCGGGGTGATGGTGCCCAGCAGCTCGGGGTCGCGCCCGCGCGGGACGACGTCGATCCGCTCCCGCGGCACCCGCAGCCGCTGCGCCATCGCCCCGGCCACATACCTGGTCAGCGCGTGGAACCGGCGGGTGCCCTGGGCCGTCGCCGCGTCCACCGCCTGCGCGGCCCGGACCTTCCAGGGGCTGAGCCCGCGCGCGTTGAGGTGCTCCGGGCCGTACGCCGAGTTCACCAGGCTGGACACCACCGGCGTGCGGGCCGACAGCGCGGCGGCCCGGCCGAGCACGTCCGACTCGTACAGGGTGGTGTGGACCAGCTCCGGCCGCCGTTCGCGGATCAGCCGGTGCAGCGCGGCGGCCGTCCGCCCCCGGGTGGCCCGGCCCACGCCGAACACGTCGGCCCCCGCCTCGGTCAGCTCCGGCTGGAAGCCCCCGGGTGACTCCTCGAGGTACGCGACATCCAGTTTCACGCCGGCCCGCACCAGTTGGGGGGCCATCGCCACCAGACCCTGCTCGGCCCCACCGACCCGGCTCACGCTGTCGATCACATAGAGCACATGCACAGGCCAACCCCCGCCCTCCTGGGCGCGGCCGGTCTCCCATGCCGGCCGGCACCCTGACTGCCGATCAGCATCGCAGGTGGCGGGCACCGCCCGCCAGGGATTAGGCCAGGCCGGTCCCACGGGCGCCGGGGCAGCCGGGGGCGGTCGACGGCGCTGGGGGCGCGAAACAAGGCGTACGGTCGCCATGCCCCGCGCACGACGGCTCGCGGTCGGCGCCCGCCAGGAGTACCGGCACCGGCGTACGGGCCACCACCGGGTTGCGCGAAGGGGCTGTAACCGCGCCGGGCGCTGTGCCAAGGTCGTTCCCATGCCCGACGCCGTGTCGGCCAAGACGGCCGGAACCCGCCCCCGCATCCTGCACGTGATCACCGACCCGCGCCGCCGAGGCGCCCAGAACCTCGCCCGGGACCTCCACCGGGAACTCCGCCGCCGGGGCCAGGCCTCCGCGCTGCGCGCCCTCGCCCCGCACCCCGACGCCCACCCCGACGCCCCCGACACCCGCGCCACCACCGTGCTCGGCCCCGGTCGGCTGCACCCCGCCACCCTGCTCGCCCTGCGCTCCGCCGCCCGGACCGCCGACCTCGTGCTCGCCCACGGCTCCGCCACCCTCCCCGCCTGCGCCCTCGCCCTGGCCGGCACCCGCACCCCGTTCGTCTACGTCTCCATCGGCGACCCCCGGCACTGGACCGCCCGCCCGCTGCGCCGGCTGCGCACCGGCCTCCTGCTGCGCCGCGCGGCCGCCGTCACCGCGCTCGCCGACGAGGCCCGCGCCGTTCTGCTCGACCGGTTCCGGCTGCCCGCCGCCACGGTCCGCACCATCCCCAACGCCCGTGCCGCCGACCGCTATCCGCCCGCCGACGGCGACGCCGACCGCCGCGCCGCCCGGCAGGCCCTCGGCCTGCCCACCGACGGCCTGCTGGTCGCCTGGGTCGGCGCGATCGCCCCCGAGAAGCGCCTGGACCTTGCCCTCGACGCCCTCGACCGGCTGCCCGACGTCCGCCTCGCGGTGGCCGGCGACGGCCCGGGCCGCGCCGCCCTGGAACGCCACCCGGCCGCCGCCCGCACCCACTTCCTCGGCACCCTCGCCGACCCGGCCTCGCTCTACCGGGCCGCCGACGCCCTGCTGCTGACCAGCGACAGCGAGGGCGCGCCCGGCGTCCTGATCGAGGCCGCGCTGGCCGGGCTGCCCGCCGTCGCCACCGATGTCGGCTGGGTCCGCTCGGTGGTCCGCGACGGCGACACCGGCGCGCTGGTCGCCCCCGGCGACCCGGTCGCCCTCGCCGAGGCGCTGGCCAAGGTGCTGGCCGGCGACCGCGCCACGCTCGGCGCCGCCGCCCGCGCGCGGGCCCTGAAGCACTTCGAACTCGGCGTGGTGGCCGACGCCTGGCAGCGGCTCTTCACCGACGTGTGGGGAAGAGGCTGACCGCCCGCCGAACAGGCCGGGCCGGGCTGCGCCGAACGGGCGAATCCCGGCCCGGCCGCCCCCGGGAGACTGGCCGGTAACGATCCGTCATCGACACACTGCCCGGTGTGAAATCGCTGCTGAGGTCCACCGTCCTGCTCGCCGTCGCCGCCGGGATCGCCGCGTCCCCCCTCCAGGCCGGCGCGATCACCCCTCAACCGCCCCACGAGGGCGCCCAGTACGTCCGCCTCGACCAGCCGCAGCCGGTGCGCGAGAGCACCCGCACCGAGGCGGTCGAGTTCTTCTGGTACGACTGCAGCCACTCCCAGCTCCTGGAACAGCCGCTCCAGGACTGGGCCGGGAGGCACCGGGCCGACGCCACCCTCCGCCGGGTGCCCGCCGTCTGGCCCGGCGACCCCCACGAGGGTGCCCAGCGCGGCCATGCGCGCCTCTACTACACGCTGGAGCGCCTCGGCCTGGTCGAGCGCCTGCAGACCACCGTCTTCCGCGCCGTCCGCGTCGACCGGGCGGACCTCACCACCGAGGCCGGCGCCGCCGACTGGGCGCTGCGCCAGGGCGTCGACCCGCAGCGGTTCCGCGAGGCGTACCGCTCCGCCGAGGTCCAGCGGGCCACCGACGAGGCCGCCGGGCTGTTCGTCCGGTACGGCGTCGAGGAGCTGCCCACCGTGGTCGTCCAGGGCGAGTACCGCACCTCGCCGACCAGGGCCGGCGGTGTCGAGGCCATGCCCGGCGTCCTCGACCACCTGGTCGAGCTGGAACGGCAGGGGTAGCAGGCCCGGCCCGGTCGCTGACCCGCCGCCGGCCCCGTCCGCCGACGCCCGGCGGCCCCTCGCCGGCCCGGAACGTGCGCCGGGGCCCGGCCGGACGACCCGGCCGGGCCCCGGACCTGATCACCTTCACCGATCCGACCCCCGACGACCACACCCTGTGCCAGGGTGGGCGCCGGGCCACACCGCCGCGGTACGGAACTGCCGTGGCGGCGGGCCCACTTCTCGATACCGGCGGTACCGGATAGGGCAGGGCTCCGTGGGGGGCAACGCGCGCAGCTCGTCGACGATCCCGCCCGCCGGGCGCGGCTCGGTGCCTGGGGGCGGGAGTGGGTGGCCGGCCGGTTCTCGCTGGACAGCGCCACCACCGCGTTCGAGGAGCTGTACGCCCGGGTGCCGGCCCGCCCCGCCGGGGCGGCGCGGATGACCAGCTGGCTGCGGGACCTGGAGCGGATGACCAGGTACGAGTTCACCGAACCGGCCGCGCTGCGGATGCTCGGGCGCTGACCGCACGGAAGGCGCTGGGAAGGCGCCGGGACGGTGCCGACGGCGCCGGCCGCTCAGTAGGTCCGGCCCTTCCAGGACGCCCCGTGACCCCGCCAGTGCCGCACCGCCGAGTCCACCGTCATCAGCAGGTACAGCGCCGCCGTGAACGGCAGCAGCAGCGCGGCCGGCGCGGGCCGGCGGTAGTAGCGGAGCATCGGCAGATACGTCCCCGCCATCAGCGCCCAGGCCGCGCCGCCCGCCCCGGCCACCGCCCACCGGGCGGTGGCCAGCCCGGCCAGCGTCGCCACCGGCGGCACCAGGTAGACCAGCGTCAGCCCCAGCACCGTCCCGAGCAGCAGCACCGACGAGTGCCGGAGCTGGGCGTACGCGCTGCGCGAGACCATCCGCCACAGCTGGGCGAGGCGCGGGTACGGCCGGACGCTGTCCACCTCCTCGGCCAGGCCCAGCCAGATCCGTCCGCCGGACGCCTTCACCGCGCGGGCCAGCGACACGTCGTCGATCACCGCGCCCCGGATCGCCGCCACCCCGCCCGCCCGCTCCAGGGCGTCCCGCCGCACCAGGGAGCAGCCGCCCGCCGCGGCGGCCGTCCGGCTGCCGGGCCGGTTGCTCCGGCGGAACGGGTACAGCTGGGCGAAGAAGTACACGAAGGCCGGGACGATCAGCCGCTCCCAGCCGGTCTCCACCCGCAGCCGGGCCATCTGCGAGACCAGGTCCAGCCCGTTGCTCTCGGCTCCGGCCACCAGGTCGGCCAGCGAGTCCGGGCCGTGCGCGATGTCGGCGTCGGTCAGCAGCAGGTACTCGGCGTCCGGCCCGGCCAGCTCCACGCCGTGCCGCAGCGCCCACAGCTTGCCCGTCCAGCCGGGCGGCAGCGGGGGAGGGGTGGTGACGGTCAGCTCCAGGCCGGCCGTGCTGGTGAGGCCCGAGGCGGCGGGGTCAGGGGCGGCGAGGTTCGACGCGACCGCGCCCGTGCCGTCGGAGCTGTGGTCGTCCACCAGGATCACCCGGGCCCGGCCCGGGTACTTCTGCGCGAGCAGGCTCGGCAGGCTGAGCGGCAGCACCTCCGCCTCGTCCCGGGCCGGCACCACCACCGCGACCGCGGGCCAGCGCGCGGGCGGCCGACGGGGCGGGAGACGCACGTCGGTACGCCAGAACAACCCGTGGCAGCACGCCAGCCAGAGCCAGACCAGCAGGGAGAGCACGGCGATCCACAGCAGGACGGTCACCCCGGCAGTCTGCCGCACCCGGGGCCCGGCGGGGCGGATCGACTAAAGTCTTGACCCGTGAAGATCGCACTGATGGACTCCGGAATCGGCCTGCTGGCCGCCGCCGCCGCCCTTCGGAAGCTGCGCCCGGACGCCGATCTGGTGCTCTCCTCCGACCCGGCCTCGATGCCCTGGGGCCCGCGCACGACCGAGGAGGTGACGGCGCTCGCCGTCGGTTGCGCGCGGGCGGCGGCCGCCCTCGAACCGGACGCGCTGGTGATCGCCTGCAACACCGCCTCCGTCCACGCGCTCGCCGCGCTCCGGGCCGAACTGGAGCCCGGACTGCCCGTCATCGGCACGGTGCCCGCCATCAAGCCGGCCGCCGCCCTCGGCGGGCCGGTCGCGATCTGGGCCACCCCCGCGACCACCGGCAGCACGTACCAGCGCGGGCTGATCCGTGACTTCGGCGGGGCGGCCAGCGTCACCGAGGTCGCCTGCCCGGGCCTGGCCGACGCCGTCGAACACGGCGACGACGACGCCATCGAGGCGGCCGTCACCGACGCGGCCGCCCGCACCCCGGCCGGTACGGCGGCGATCGTCCTGGGCTGCACCCACTACGAACTCGTGGCCGACCGCATCCGGGCCGCCGTGGCGCCCACCGCGGCCGCCCAGCTCACCCTGCACGGTTCCGCCGGCGCGGTCGCCGCCCAGGCCCTGCGCCGCATCGGGGACCCGGCCCGCCGGGGCACCGGCACCCTCACCGTCCTCCACGCAGGCCGCCCCGCCGCCCTTCCCACCGCCGCCACCCGTTACCCCCAGGGCCGTACCCTCGCCGCCCCGGCCCCGCTCCCGGCCGTCTGACGGGGGCCCCGGCCCGGACGAGGTCCTGCTACGCGACGGCCTGGCCGCGCCAGCGGCGGTAGGCGGGCTCCAGCCCGGACAGGATGGTGTCGAAGCGGCGGGTGCTGGTGGTGGAGTCGACCTGGAGGCGGCTGATCTGGAGCGGGTGGTCGGGGAGCCGGGGGCCCAGGCGGTGGTCGGAGAGGAACCCGAGGTGGTAGCCGAGCTCCTGCAGGACGGTTTCGGCACGCGGGTCGTGGCCGCCGTCGGGGTAGGCGAAGGCGATCGGGGGCTCGCCGAGCCAGCGGGTGAGGGCTTCGTGCGCGCCGGTGATCTCGGTCCGGACGGTGGCGTCGTCGCAGCGCCCGAGGCAGGGGTGCCCCTGGGTGTGGTTGCCGATCGCGACCCCGCCCTCGCGCAGGGCGAGCAGGTCGGTGGGGGTGAGCTGGTCCTGGCGGGGAGGCCTGCGGTCCGCGCTGACCCGCAGTTCCTGGAGGCTGCGCCGCCGGTCGGGGTCGGGCATGGCCTTGAGCCGGCGCAGCAGCTGCGAGGGGTGTCCGCAGTCGAGTGAACGGGCGCGCCCGCCGTGCCGGGCGAGGAAGTCGGCCTCGTGCCACCAGAACGGTCGTTCCGTCCCGATCAGCTCGGAGATCACGAAGGCGGCGGCCGGGATGCCCCGGTCGTTCAGCGCGGGCAGGGCGTGGGTGAGAACGCTGCGGTCGGCGTCGTCGAAGGTGACCAGCACGCTCCGGGCCGGCAGCGGACGGCGGTCCGCGACGGCCTGCCGGACGGCGTCCAGTGAGACGGGCGTGGCAAGTCTTCGCAGCCGGTCCAGCTGGGCGCCGAAGGACCGCGGGTCCGTCACGCCGTGATAGGCGAGCACGGCGAGCCGCTGGGCGGCGCGGGCCCGGAACAGGGGCTGGACGGGGGCGAAGCGCAGCCACTCACCTCGCCCGTCGGAGTGACAGCCCGCGGACTGCGCGGCGTGCCGCCCACCGCGCGCCCCGGCACCGCGCTGCTCGCGGGCCGCCGCGCCCGTCGCTGAGCGGGCCGGCGAGCGTGTGGACGCGCCGGACACCGGCTGGGCCGCCGCCCGTGGCAGCGGGCGAACACGCACGCCGGGCGCGGACCTGGCCGGGGCCGTCGAGGTCGACGTCGTGGACTGGGACTGCGGCACGGTTCCCCCTCGGTCGCCGATGCGGCGTGGCGGTACCGCCGGAGGACGGAGCCCGGCCTCCGACACCAAGGGCACGGCGGCTCCGCCCCCTGGGTATTCCGGTCCACGGCGGGGACTCCCAACCCGCACCGCGGACGGCTCCTGGATCGCTCAATGTAGTGGAGACCGATACGCCGCGTAGATGGTTGTACCGGACAGTCGAGGATTTTTCGCGCGCCGGAGGCGGGGCGGCCCCGGCCGCGCGCCGGAGTGCGCCCGACGCCGGGGCGGTTGCGGAGGGTGTCCGGGGAATCACTTCCCGCGGGCTGCCCCGGGCGCCCTCCCGGGGTACCTTGGGCTCATGGCAGATGCGGAAAGTGATCACTCCCACCCGCACGGCGCGACCAGGATGGCCCGCCTGTGGAGTGGTGGCGCGCTGGTCACCCACCAGATCCCGCTGGCGATGGTCGGCCTGGCCTGTCTGGCGGTGGGCATCGTGGTCGCGGTGGCGGTTCCGGACAGTGACGGACCGGCCTGGGCGATGGCGGTGGCCGGATGTCTCGGGGCCGGCGTGCTGCTGCTCGGCCGGATCGCGTTCGCCGTGCTGCGGTACCGCCGGGGCGCCACGCTCTGACGCGGGACGGACACCCGTCTCAACCGGTCGGATCGGCCGGTTTTCAGCCCATCCGCCAACTCCTTCTCGCCTCTTTCACGATTCCGGTCCACCGGCCTCACGGTTCCCCCTGCTGTGATTTCCGTCCGGTGCGTCAACTGCGCCGGATGCGGGGCCACTTGACGGCGCCGGGGAGGACGCCGCAGAGGGGGGCGATGAGCGGCACCGCCGCGCCCGGACCGACCGGAGCCGACGGAGGCATCCGCGCCCAGGTCAAGCGTCGGCTGGCGCGCCCGGCCGGGTGGTCTCCCCGGACGAGGCCGTCGACCGGATCGAGGCCGGCCGCCGGACCCCCGGCACCGTGCTCACCTTCGACGACGGCTTCGCGGACGTCTACGAGAACGCCTGGCCGCTGCTGCGCGAACGCGCCCTCCCGTTCACCGTCTACCTCGCCAGCGGCCACGTCGGCGGCGAGACGCGCTGGGAGGGCTCCACCGCCAAGGGCGCCGGCGCGCCCGCGCTCAGCTGGGAGCAGCTGCGCGAGATGACCGGCTCCGGCCTCTGTACCGTCGCCAACCACACCCGCACGCCGCGCTGCTGGACGGCCTCGGCGCGGTGCCCGCGGGCACTGATCGCGCCCGGGACCGAACTCGGCCCCGGCTGCCTGGTGATGGGCGGGGCGCACGTGTCCAGCAGCGTGCGCCTGGGCGCGCACAGGCAGGTCCACTACAACGCGACCGTCGGGCACGACAGCGTGCTCGGTGAGCGGGTGACGGTCTGTCCGGGCGGCAACGTCTCCGGTGCGGTGCTGCTGGACGACGGCGCGACCGTCGGCGGCAACGCCGTGGTGCTCCAGGGCCGCAAGGTCGGCGCGGGCGCCTTCGTCGGCGCCGCCGCCGTGGTCACCAGGGACGTCCCGCCCGGCGAGGTGGTGGTCGGCTCGCCGGCCGGACCCCGGCGCGCGCCCTCCGGTAGGGCGCGCCGGGCGCGTGTCGCGGTGGCGAGGACAGCGGGGCCGGGCAGAGCCGCAGGTCCGACGTGGACCGGTGGATAGGCTGCGGGGCATGGCCATTCCTCCGTTCCTCGCCGAACTCCGCTCCGTGGTCGGTACCCGCCCGCTCTGGCTCAGCGCCGTCGTGACCGTCGTCCTGGACGACGACGGCCGGGTGCTGCTCGCCCGGCGCGCCGACGACGGCCGCTGGGCGCTGCCCGGCGGCATCCTCGACCCCGGTGAGCAGCCCGCCGACGGCGCGGTGCGCGAGTGCCTGGAGGAGACCGGCGTCGCCGCCGTCCCCGAACTGCTCGCCTCGGTCGGCGTGACACCGGAAGTGACCTACCCCAACGGCGATGTGACGCGGTACGTGCTCCTCACCTTCCGCTGCCGGGCGGTCGGCGGCGAGGCCCGGGTCAACGACGACGAGTCGCTCGCGGTCGGCTGGTACACCCTGGACGCGCTGCCGCCGATGATCGACGAGGAGCACCAGCGGCTGCGCCAGGCCCTGGAGTGCCAGGGCGCGGCGTTCTTCGAATGGGAAGGCAGGGAGCGGCCGTGACCGGCCGGCTGGCCGAAGTCCCGCTGCGGGACGGCCCGGTGCGGGTCCGGGGCGCCCTGCATCTGGAGCGCGCCGAGCACGGTCTGCGGCCCTGGCGGCTGCCCGCCTGGACGGCCGGGCAGTTCCCGGACGGCGAGCTGCGCCGGGTGGCCGCCATGCCGTCCGGTGTGCGGCTGGCCTTCCGGACGGCGGCCGCGGTGCTCGAACTCGCCCTGTACGCCGAGCCGGAGTCGCCGTACCCCGGGGCGGTCGAGCTGTGGCTGGACGGCGTCCGGACCGACCGGGCTCCGCTGCCGCCCGCGGGCGGGCCCGTCGTCCTCCGGTTCGCCACCGGGGCGGGCGGTGAGCGGGAGGCCGAACTGTGGCTTCCCCAGTGGACCGCCGTCGAACTGACCGCCCTGCGCGCGGACGCCCCGGTCCTCCCGCCCCGGCCGACCGGGCGCCGCCGCTGGCTGCACCACGGCAGTTCGGTCAGCCAGGCACCGGAGGCCGCCTCGGCCGCCGACACCTGGCCGTGGATCGCCGCCGGGCGGGCCGGCGTCGACCTGCTCAATCTCTCGCTCGCGGGCAACGCCCAGCTGGACCCGTTCACCGCCCGGACCATCCGTGACCAGCCGGCCGATCTGATCAGCCTCAAGATCGGCATCAACGTCCTGACCAAGGCCTCGTTCCGGCTGCGCACCTTCGGTCCGGCCGTGCACGGCTTCCTCGACACCGTCCGCGAGGGCCATCCGGACTCCCCGCTGCTGGTGGTCTCCCCGGTGTTCAGCCCGCCGTTCGAACGGACGCCAGGCCCGGCGGCGTTCGAGGCGACGGAGACCGGCGGTCGGTTCGCGGCGCTCGGGGACCGGGCGGACGTCCCGGCCGGGGCGCTCACCCTGGAGGTGGTCCGCGCCGAACTGGCCCGGATCACCGCCGCCCGGGCCGCCACCGACCCGGCGCTGCACTACCTCGACGGGCTCGCGCTGCTCGGCCCGGCGGACGCCGACGGGCTCGTCGACCTGCTGCACCCGGGCCCGGCCGGGCACACCCTGATCGGCGAGCGCTTCGCCCGGCTGGCCTTCTGCCCGAGCGGCCCCTTCGCCGTGCCCTGAAAGCCCCGGCAGCCCTGCCCTCAGAGCGTGCGGAACCACTCCGCGGTCCGCTCCAGGCCCTCGCGCAGCGGCACCGGCCGGACGTCCGGAAACAGCTCGCGCAGCCGGGAGTTGTCGGCCTGCGAGTCCCGGACGTCGCCGGGCCGGGGATCGGTGTGGTCCACCTCGACCGGGTGGCCGAGCACCGACTCCAGCTCGCCGACCAGCTCCAGCAGCGAGGTACGGGTGCCGAAGGCCAGGTTCACCGGGTCGGCGTGCACCACCCGGCGCAGCACCGCCTCGGTGATCACCCGGGTGACGGTGCCGACATAGGTGAAGTCCCGGCTCTGGCCGCCGTCCCCGTGGACGGTCAGCGGCCGGCCGGCCAGTGCCGAGTCCAGGAAGGCCGGCACCACGGCGGCGTACGCGTGTCCGGCGGGCTGGAGCGGGCCGTACACGTTGAAGAACCGCAGCGGCAGCACGCCGAGCCCGTAACAGTGGTGGTAGGCCGCCAGATACGCCTCGGTGGCCAGCTTGCTGACCGCGTACGGGCTCATCGGCGCGGTGCGCATGCTCTCCCGTTTGGGCAGCTCGCGGTTGGCGCCGTACACCGAGGACGAGGAGGCGGCCGCCACGTACAGCCCGCCCGCCCGGCGGGCCGCCTCCAGCACCTCCAGGGTGCCGGTGGCGTTGGCGTGGTGGCTGGCCAGTGGGTCCGCCACCGAGCGGGGGACGGAGGGCAGCGCGGCGAGGTGCACCACCGCGTCGGCACCCGCGAACGCCTCGTCCAGCAGGGCGGGTTCCAGGATGCTGCCCTCGTAGAGCGTGGCGTCGAGGCCCGCCAGAGTGGCCTTGTTGCCGGTGGACAGGTCGTCCACGACCCGGACCTGGACCACCTCCGGGCGGGTCAGCAGGGCCCGGACCAGATTGGCCCCGATGAATCCGGCTCCGCCGGTGACGACCACGCGCATGGCTGAGGTTCCCCCCTGACAACCGCCCGGCCCGCTCGGCAGGCCCTGCGCCGATGGTAGCCGGGCGGTCACCCCCCGTGGGGTGGAACGCTCCACCCCGGCCCCAGGACGGCCCCAGGACAGTGCGGGACGCCCGGCGGGGCCGGGCGGACGCCGGGTTCAGCCCTTGTGCTGGCGGTAGGCCTCCTCCGCCGCGTCCAGGACGGCGGTCAGGTCGCCTCCGGCGGTGGCGGTCGCCACCGCGGCCACCGCGCCCTCCACGAACGGCGCGTCGGCGAAGCGGACCGGGAACGGCAGCCCGTGCTCGTCCGCGTCGGCGAGCAGGGCGCGCACGGTGGAGACCGCGCTGCCCAGGTCGGCGAGCACCACCACGCCATGGCCCTGGTCGACCCGGCGGGTGGCGGCGGCCACCAGCACAGCGCTGATGCCGGGGCCGGAGACCAGGTCGCCGCCGGTGCCGACGACCGGGGCGGGGGAGTCGGCGTCGACCAGGGCCAGTGCCAGGGCGCGGACGGCGGCGGCCAGCTCCTGGCTGTGCGAGACCAGGACGATCCCGACCCGGCCGTGCGCGGGCGGCCGGCCCCGCGCCGGCCGGGGCAGCGGGGTGCGCGTGGGTGGGGTGCGGGGCGCCGGAGGGTGGGCCGAGGGTGCGTCGGAGATGGGGATGACATCGGCGCGGGTGCCGTCCCGGCGGCTCATCGGCTGCTCCTGGGGGCGTTCGGTCGGGGCTTCCCACACTCTGGCAGCTGACCGCCGCCCCGGACTCCGGGACACGCCCCGGAGCCGCCCCGGCGGGGCTCCGGCGCGCCTCCGGCGGCCGGGCGGGATTCCGTACACCGGGCCTCCGGCCGGGCCGGCCGGGTCCGCGGGGCGGGCCTGCGGACCCGGCCCGGGCGGGGGAGCCCGGTCAACCGTCGGGGCGGTCCCGGTCAACCCGCTGACCGGGGCGACGCGGGGTGGTTAGGCTGGCCCCGACAAGCCGTCGGGAGGAGAGCAGTAGTGGCAGCCAACATCGGGACTGACGTGGAGACGGCCGGAGCGGCGCAGGAGTTCGCGCCGAGCGGGAAGCCGAAGGTGGACTTCACCGGGGCGACCTGGCTGTGCAGCAGCCAGGGTGTCGGGGACGTCCAGATCGCTTTTGTGGACGGTTACATCGGCATGCGGGACGGCCGCCAGGAGGACGGACCGGTCCTGGTGTTCACACCCGGGGAGTGGCGGGCCTTCGTGCTCGGCGCGCGGGACGGCGAGTTCGACCTCACCTGAGCCCGGGTCCGGGACGGACAGCGGCGGGCCCCCGGTTCGGGGGCCCGTTTCCGTGCTGCCCGCTTCCGGTGCCCCGGGAGGGCGTCTCCCCGGACGGGTGGTTCCTCGAACGAGTGGCTCCACGAACGGGTGTTTTTTGGCCGACCTGACTCGACTGTCCGTCAGATCGTCCCATCTGATCATCTTTTGAGCGTGCGCCGTCATAATTTCTGTTGACTGTTAGACAAACGCAGCTCAGAGTATGAGCACAGGCAGACGCCGTGCCCACCGCCCCCACGCGGCCAGACACGGCGCCTGCTGTGCGGCCCGGCAGCGCTGCCAGGCCTCCTCCCAGTCATCCCCTGCGCACCGGGGTGCGTCGGCCGGTCCCGGCCCACAAGGGGCCGGCAGTCGCCGGGAGGGTGGCGCCGCCGCCGAGAGCGACTCGGCGGCGGTACCGAATGCTCGGGACCCGCACGCCCCCACGCGGCGGCGTCCCGAGCAGATCCGCGGGAGCGACGGGCCGGGGCCCCGCGGACCTTGCTTATGTGGCATGGAACTGTTGGCTTGTGTGCTGTGCTGTGTGCGACGACGAAGCTGGGTGCTCGGCGGTTCGGCACGACGATGTGCACAGTGAGGGATAC
The DNA here is from genome assembly GCF_040685575.1 of Kitasatospora sp. NPDC088351. Classification (NCBI taxonomy): domain Bacteria; kingdom Bacillati; phylum Actinomycetota; class Actinomycetes; order Kitasatosporales; family Streptomycetaceae; genus Kitasatospora; species Kitasatospora sp. NPDC088351. The sequence goes on from NZ_JBFBIL010000037.1 coordinate 40,058, forward strand.
GCGTGTAGGGCCGCGTTGCGACAAGCCGTCCCCCCGGAGGGTGAAACCCAGAGCGGCTGTCGTGCTGAACCGAACGTAGCCCGGACGGTTGCTCAGAGTCAACATTGGTCTCTGAGCGTGGATCTCCGTCCGGCGCCCCACCCACCCTGCGAAGGCGGTGTGCCGGGCACGTACGATGTTCCCATGTCTTTTCTCCGCCGTCGCTCCGGACAGCCCGCCGGCCCGGACTTCGACGTGCTCGCGATGGAGCCGGGCGACTGGCCCGGTGACTTCGGTGCGGCCATGATGACCGGCCCGGACGGCTCCTGCCAGGGAATTTTCCTGCGCTACGACCTGTTCGGCGGCAGAGGCCCGGCGATGTTCATCGGCAACCTCCCCGAGGGCTCGCCGGCCCGCGACACCGGGGACGGCGTGCCCTTCGAGATCCGGCAACTGCTCGCGGCGCTGGAGAACGAAGAACCGGTCGAGTTCGTCTCCGCCGAGGACTTCCCGGTGATGCTCGGGGACGACCTCCTGATCGTGAAGAAGGTCAAGGTCAGCGAGGGTCGGGTGTTCTGCTCCCAGTTCGGGCGCAGCGACGGCGTGCAGGTCACCATCGCCTCCTGGGACCGACCGATTTCGGACGACCTCTACCAGCTGCTCAAGCCGCTGCCGGCGGACATGTTCCACCAGGGCTGATCCGGCCGCCCCCGGGCCGGGCAGCGGCCGGGGCCCTGGCCGCTGCTTGACGGTTTCGATCACGGCTTCGTACAGTCGCGAACATGTCGTGCCGTCTCCCGCTGCTGCTGACCCGCCGCAGCTATCTGGACCTGCGGCGCACCGCCAGCGCGGCGTGTCCGGGCCGCTGAGGGGGATTCGTCCCCGCGGCGGTGGGCGGGCGGCCGAGTGGCCGACGCCGATCCGGGGGCGGCGTTTCCGCTGGTCTCCCGGGCCGCCAACCGGTACCGCGCGCCCGTCCGGCGTGCCGCCCGCAGTTGCCGAGCCCACGCTGCCGCCCGGAGGCACCAGCACCATGACCACCATCGCTGCCGACCAGCCGTCCGTCGCCATCGCCCTCGCCGGGCTGCCCCGGGTGGTCGATCTGCTCGCCGCCCGCGCGGAGGAGCACGACCGCGACGCCACCTTCCCGTACCAGGGCATCGAGGCGGTGCACGAGGCCGGGCTGCTCACCCTCACCGTCGCCCAGCGGTACGGCGGCGCGGGCGGCACGCTCGCCGACACCGTCCGGGTGCTCGCCCAACTCGGGCGCGGGGACGCCTCGGTGGCCGTGGTCACGGCGTTCACCCTGCTCCAGCACGCCGAACAGGCCCGGGTGGCGAACTGGCCGCCGGCCGGCTACCGGAGGCTGCTCACCGAGTCCCGGCGCGGTCCGGCGCTGGTCAACACCCTGCGCGCGGAGCCCGGTTCGCAGAGCGGGGAACCGCCCGCCACGGTCGCCAGGCGGGACGGCGACGGCTGGCTGCTCAGTGGCCGGAAGACGTACTGTGCCGGCGCGGAGGCGCTGGCCTGGATGGCCGTCACCGCGCGGACCGACGAACCGGTGCCCCGGGTCGGCACCTTCCTGGTGCGCGGCGAGAGCGAGGGCATCGAGATCGACCCGACCTGGGACCAGCTCGGCCTGAGGGCCAGCGCCAGCCACGACGTGGTGCTGGACGCCGTCCGGGTGCCGGTCGAGCTCGCGCTGGGGCTCACCGGGCCGAAATCGGGCGCGAGTTCGACGGTCGCTCCGGTGTCCGGCGCGGTACCGCCCGGCGAACTCACCCGCGCCTGGCACGATCTGGCTCTTTCCGCCGTCGCCGTCGGAGTGGCCCGCTCGGCGCAGGACTGGCTGGTTCGTTTCCTCAAGCAGCGCACCCCGGCCAACCTGACCGAGCCGCTCGGCAGCCTGCCCCGCTACCGCTGTGCGCTCGGCGAGATCGAGGCCCAGCTGATCGGCGCGGAGGAGCTGGTCGGCGGACTGGCCCCGCGGGTGGACCGGGCCGACCCGGAGGCGGTGGCCCGGACCGGACCGGCCCATCTGCTGGCCACCCGCGCGGCCGTATCGGCCGTCCAGCAGGCGGTTTCGCTCACCGGCAACCCCGGTCTGAGCCGGCGTCATCCGCTGGAGCGCTACCTGCGGGACGTGCTGAGCAGCCGGGTGCACTTCGCCCCGGACGAGGCCGTCCTGGACAGGGCCGGGCGAGCCGCCCTGGAGCGCGGTACCAGGGCCTGACGCCCCCTGGCCCGAAACCCCCCTTGGGGGGAGCCGGCGTCGCCTCAGCCGACGCCGGCTCCGGTCCATGTCCCGCCCCGTCCGCGGCCGCCTCAGCGGGTGCCGACGGCGGCCCGGACGGCCCGGCGGGCCAGCGCGGCGTCGTCGTACAGCCGGCGGATCATGATCCGCTGCTCCTCGCCGGCGCCCGGCACGTCGTACAGCCGGATCTCCCGCATGAGCACCAGCACCAGGTTGACCAGGAACGCGTCCCGGGCCATCGTGCCGCCGCTCTGCGCGAGTTGGCTGATCTGGCGGCGGGCGGCGGTGTCCCCGGAGAGCACGCTCCACAGCACCGCCAGGTCGTAGCCCGGCAGGTACCAGCCGGCCTGCTCCCAGTCGACCAGCACCGGCCCGGACGGTGCCAGCAGCATGTTGCTGAGCAGGGCGTCGCCGTGGCAGAGCTGGAGCGGGGTGTGGCTCAGGCCGTGCAGCAGCCCGCGCAGATCGCCGGCGTCCCGGTCGGTGAGCTGGCCCACCGAGTGGTACCGGGCGATCTCCAGCTGGTAGTCCATCCTCGGCTGGAACACGTCCGTCGGCGGCCGCCACAGGTTGAGCGTGCGGACGGCGGTGAGCAGCGCCCGTACCTCGCCCGGGGTGGGCGCGTTGACGGGGTGGCGCTCCCGGGCGGCCGGGCGGCCGGGCACGCGCTCCATGACGAGCACGCAGCGGTCGTGGTCGGCCGCGACCAGCCGGGGCAGCCGGACCGGCGGACGGTGCCGGACGAAGGCCCGGTAGACCGCGACCTCGTGGTGGAAATCGGCCACCAGCTGCTCGAAGTACTCACTCCGCACCGCCTGCGGGGCCAGGCACTTGGCCACCACCGGGGCCCGCCCGATGGTGCCGGCCACCAGGATGTGGCGGCTGCCCTCCCGCAGGACCTGACGCGGGGTGAACGCGGGACATATCCGCGCGACACCGGCCAGCGCGGCCCGCACCGTCGGGGTCTGCAGCGCCGCCGGGTCGATCCGCTCGGCCGTGCCGGGCTGGCCGGGCCGGTGCGGCCGCAGCAGCCGGCCGTCGGTCGGGCGGGCGCCCGGGATCCGGGCGCCGGGCGGCAGGACGGTCTCGGGGCCGCGCAGCCCCAGCGCCGTACGGCCGGCGTGGCCCCGCGCGTCCGTGGACCGGCCGTCGGCTCCGCGCGGGGCGGCGGGGCGGCTCGGTGGCGGCACCTGCTTCGGCCCGGGACGGCCCGCGGCTGCGGTGGGGGGTCGCAGCGCGGTGCGGGCCGCGGTCGGCGTAGGGGTGGTCGCTGAGGAGTACATGGGGTGAGGGTGGTCCCTTCCTGTCCGTCGGGCGGGTGTGCCCCGCGGTGCGGGGGAGGGCCGGTGCCGCGAGCTTTCCTGGCGTGACGGCGGCCCTTGGGCGGTGCGGTGGGTGGAACGCGGGCGCCGGGCACGGACGCGGGGCCGGAGCCCCTGCGGCGAGGTGCCGGCCGTCCGCACCCTGGGGAATGCGGTCGGCCGGACTGCCGTGGCCGTGCCCGGCGCCCCCGCGCCACCCGGCCGCGCCACCCCCTCGGGTGAGGACCGGGGACGCCCCATGACACGGGCGGGGGAATGCCCCGACCGGCCCTGGGACGCCGCCCGACCCGAGGGGCGAGGTGGCGCACCTCTACAACACACCCGATCGCCACTGGTTAAGAATGTGGCGGACCCTGGCGAAGCATGGCGAATACTCGCCCGGCACCTGACGGAGCCTCTAGCCTCGAACCAGCCGAGGAACCTGGGGGCTTCACGTGAGCAGGGGACCCAACACCCGACTCGCCGATCTGTTCGTCCTGACCGGATGGTCCAAGGGCGAACTCGCGCGGCTGGTCAACCGGAGGGGTGCCGCGATGGGACAGCAGCAGCTGTCCACCGACACCTCGAGGGTGCGGCGGTGGATCGAGCACGGGGAGATCCCGCGCGATCCGGTGCCGCGGGTACTGGCGTCCGTGTTCACGGAGCGGCTCGGCCGTGTCGTCACCACTGAGGACCTCGGTCTGGAACGACACCGGCCCACCAGGACCGGAGCGGCGCAGTCCGCAGCAGTGCCATGGGAGCCGGATCGAACGGCCGCGGTCCTCACCGAGTTCACGGGAATGGACCTCATGCTGAACCGACGTGGATTGGTGGGTGCGGGTGCCGCGCTCACGGCCGGGGCGGCCATCGCCGACTCCTTGAAGGGCTGGCTGGGCGGGGACGCGGTCGCCTACGCGGCCTCGGTGCCGGGCCCCCGCCAGATGATCACCCAGGGCGGTGTCCGCCCGGTGGTCGACGTGTACGACGCGGGCCCGGTCGGGCTCGACGAGGTGGAGGCGCTCGAGCGCTCGGTCCAGGTGTTCCGGGCCTGGGACGCGGCGCGCGGCGGCGGACTTCAGCGCAAGGCCGTGGTCGGCCAGCTCAACGAGGTGGGCGGGTTGTTGACGCACCGCCACAGTCCGCCGGTGGAGCGGCGGTTGTGGCTGGTCGCGGCCAACCTGGCGGTGCTCGCCGGGTGGATGTCGCACGACGTCGGCCTCGAACCGACCGCCCAGAAGTACTTCATGATCGCCGCCGAGTCCGCCAAGGAGGCCGGGGACCGCCCCCGGGCTGGCGAGGCGATCTCCCGGGCCGCCCGGCAGATGGTCCACCTGGGCCGGGCCGACGACGCGCTCGACCTGATGGCGGCAGCCAAGGCGGGCGGTGGCCGGGCGCTGCCCAGGACCCGGGCCATGCTGAACACCGTGGAGGCCTGGGCACACGCCTCGATCGGGCACTCGCAGGACACCTGGCGGCTGCTCGGCGAGGCCGAGGAACTGTTCGCCGAGGACGTGTCCGAGCCACCGCCGTCCTGGATGCAGGTGTTCGACGAGGCCGAGCTGCGCGGGATGCAGGCGCTGGTGCTGCGCACCCTCGCCGAGCACGACCCGGTGGCCGCCCCGCAGGCCAGACAGCAGGCCGAGCGGGTGATCAAGCTGCGCGAGGGCACCGGACAGCTGCGCTCGGCGCTGTTCGACCGGATCACCCTGGCCTCGGTGCACTGGATCACCGGGGAGCCGGACGCGGCGGAGTTCCAGGCCAAGATGGTGATGAACCTGATCGGCCAGAACTCGTCCCACCGGACCTGGGACCGGCTGCGCGAGATGTACCGGCTGACCGCCCGCTACCGCGGCGTGCAGGTGGTGGACGAGCTCCGGGCGGAGCTGGGGCGGGAGTTGCGGGTGGCGGACGCCAAGCACCGCCCGAAGCTCGCCTGAGCCGGCCTCCGGCCCGGGGCCGGTACCTTCGCCGGCGTGTCCGGTGCTGTCCGGTGTTCTCCGAGCCGTCCCCGGCGGGTCCGTGGCGCCCGGCGGGTCGGGGTCAGACCGGGGTCGTCCCGCCGTCCTGACCGGCCGGCCGGAGCAGCATGCGCAGGGCGGTGACGGTGCCGTCCGCGCCGAGCACGGGCTCGCCCGCGTACTCGACCGTGCCGTGCCCGCCGCCGGGCCGGCGCACCTGCACCGTGCCGACGGCGCAGCGGCCGTGCACCAGCGCGTCGGTCATCATCCGGCGCAGCATCGGCCGGTCCGCCGCGTCGAGCCGGTCGGGCAGCCGGTCGAGGCTGAGCGGACCGTGTCCGGGGTCACACCCGAGCAGCCGGAACGTCTCCGCCGACCACCGGACGTCGTCGGTGAGGAGGTCCCACTCGGCCGAGCCGATCTCGGGGCCGGGCGGCGCCTGCGCCGTGCCGTCGGTGCCCGTCGCGCCGTCCGTCCCGCCCCCTGCCGGGCCCTTCGCCGGGCCGCCCGGCCCGGCGGGGGTGCCGGGCGGGCAGGGATCGGGGGCGGGGGCTGGCATGCTCATGGCGGCTCCATCGCTCCGAGGGTGGCGGGGTGCCGGGAAGGCCGTCGGGGGTGGTGAAAAAACTGTCGCACAGCCGCGTCACCCCTGCGGGGGATTTGAACAGATCCTGGCAAAAGTCCCCCGGCATATGCCAGTAAGGCATCGGGGGCCGTCGCCCTGTGTGCGGCGACGTGCGCGAGGCGGTAACCTTCGGTGATTCCGGCGCCCGGGCGCCCACCGCAGTACCGACCAGAGACCCCGGCGACGGAAATCCCGTTGCCACTACGACCGCCGCAACGGATGCTGACCTCATGTTCGAGCCAGTGATAGCGCCCAGTGCCAGCCTCCTCGGCCTCCTTCAGCGAGGCCGCGGTGACGGGCAGCTCCATGCGCTGGCCGCCGACCGCACCGAGGCCATCGCCGCACTGGAGGAGTGCGTCACCAGGGATCCGCGAGCCGACTGGCAGGTCGAGAACCGCTCCCTCTACTACGCGCGCCTCTACATGGAGCTGGAGGCACCGCTCGACGGTATCGAGGACCACCTCCACGACCCGGAGGACCTTCTCGACGACGACGAGGGCCGCACCGGTCTCGCCCTGTCCGTGCTGGGCCACCTCGCCGCGTACGGCCGGCGCGACGCGCTGCTGATGCTGCGCGAGTACACCGCCACCGGCACCAACTGGGCCTGGGCGCTGGACGAACTGGCGCTGAGGGACGACGACCGCGGGCTCCTGCTGCTCGGCACCGCCGTCCTGGACCGGTTCGCGCCGGGCCCCGAGGGCGACGCAGAGCTGCGCGAGTTCATCCGCGGCGCGTACGAGCCCAGGCCCTGGCGGCTCTGGGCCGCGTACCACCCGAGGGTCGCCGCGGCGAGCGAGCAGTCACCCTTCGACCTCTGGCAGCGCCAGCTGAACCGCAGCGGCGTCACCCCCGGCTGGTCGACCGCGGACGTGCTCGCCTGGGCCGACCAGGGAGACCTCGGGGGCCTCGGTGCCGGTGCCTTCGCCCGGCAGCCCGACCGCCCCGAGCCGGCCCGTGACGCCGGCGAGACCGACGGCCCCGACGCCGGGGACCGCCGGGCCGCCGCCGCCGCCCGCTGCCTGGCCGCCGTGGTCCGCCCCGAGGACCGTCCCGCCGTGCTGGAGGCCGCCCGCGGCGGACTGCCGGGGGCCCGCCGGGCCGCTCTGCGCTTCCTGGTCGACCAACGCGACCCGGCCGCCGCCGCCCTGATCGAGGCCGCCGCCGCCGATGTCGACGACCGGATCGTGCGCGCCGCCCTGGAGCTGCTCGGCCGGATGCGCGGCCCCGAGGCGCTGGCCCACGCCCGCCGCTGGGCCGATCCGGCCACCGGCGGCGCCGACAGCGCCCTCGGCGAGGCCGCCGTCCAGCTGCTCGCCGACGCCGGCGAGCCCGGCGACGGACCGCTGGTGGTGGCCGGGCTGCGCCGCTGGGTCTCCGTCCGCGGCGTCACCGGTACCGGGCTCGGGTCGCTGGTCGACGGCGCGGGGCGGCTGGCCGCCGCCGAAGCCGTCCCCGTCCTGCGCCATATCTACGGTGAGGCCGCCTCGTCCGAGCTGCGTGGCCGCGCCGCCCGCGCGCTGGCCGTGACCGACGTGCACTTCCCCGAGGGGCCGGCCGTCGAGTGCCTCTGGGACTGCGAGGAGTCCACCCGCGAGCTCGCCGCGCGGCATGTCGCCACCACGGGGGACGCCCGTGTGCTGGAGCGCCTGCGCCGGCTCGCCGCCGACCCGGCCGAGGAGGCCGAGGTCCACGCCGCCGTACGCGGCCGTCTGACCGCCGCCCGCGAGCGTGGTCGCTAGGTTCTCCGCACCGCATACGACGAACGGCCCGGGCGCTTGTGCCCGGGCCGTTCTGCAATGCCGTTCTACCGACGTGTCCGCGACGTCCGCCGCGCTACTTCACCACACCGGCGTCGGGGGCCAGGGTGCCGATGCTCACCAGGGTGATGATCAGAATGCCCAGCAGCACCCGGTAGACCACGAACGGCAGGAAGCTGTTGTTCGAGATGTACTTCAGGAACCAGGCGATCGCCGCGTAGCCGACCGCGAAGGCGATGACCGTTGCCAGGATGGTCGGTCCCCAGGCCGGCGCCGGGCCCTCGCCGATCTTGAACAGCTCCAGCGCGCCGGAGGCCAGCACCGCGGGGATGGCCAGCAGGAACGAGTACCGGGCCGCCGCCTCGCGGCTGTAGCCGAGCAGCAGACCGGCGCTGATGGTGCCGCCGGAGCGCGACACGCCGGGGATGAGCGCGAGCGCCTGGGCGAAGCCGTACCCGACCGCGTGCGGCAGGGTCAGGTCGGTGATCGGCTTGGCGTTCCGGACCGCCCGGCTGCGGTCGGCGACCGCCAGGATCAGGCCGAAGACGATCAGCGTGGTGCCGATGATCCGCAGATCGCGGAGGTTGGTCTCGATGCTGTCCTGGAACAGCTTGCCGAGAATGCCGATCGGCAGGGTGCCGATGATCACGAACCAGCCCATCCGGGCGTCCTGGTGCGAGCGCAGCGCCGGGCGGAACAGCGAGAGCGTCCAGGTCTTCACGATCGAGGCGATGTCGCGGCGGAAGTAGATCAGCACCGCGGACTCGGTGCCGAGCTGGGTGACGGCGGTGAACGCCGCGCCCGGGTCGTCCCAGCCCAGCAGGGCGGAGAAGACCCGCAGGTGGGCACTGGAGGAGACCGGCAGGAACTCGGTGAGCCCCTGGATCAGGCCGAGGACGGCCCCGTGGAACCAGTCGATCACCGGGCACCCGCCGGGGGTATCCGTCGCTCGATGCGCATCAGCGGTCCTTGTCGGTCGGTGCGGGAGCATGCCCGATGGCATGCGCGGGGGACATGCCGACGGCATGCGAACAACCGGTCCCGTCCGGCCCTCGGGCCGCGCGCGGGCCCGGCGCGCGCCTGATGGTACGCGGTGAAGGTGACGACTTGGCGATCACCCCCGCTCCGGGCCCCCGCTCCGGGCCCCCGCCGGGCTCAGCCGGTCCGGTGCGGCACCGGCCGGGCCTGGACCCACGTCCGGTCGTCCGTGAGGTAGCTCTCCACGGCCAGCCCGGCGTCCGCCAGCGCCCGCTCGAACTGCTCCGTGTCGAGCGGCCGGGCGCGGAAGGTGTGGGTCCAGCGTGCGTCGGGGAACTCGTACTCGATATGGACCGAGTTCACCCCGTCGCCGACCGGGGTGGCCGACACCACCCGCATCAGCCCGTCCCGGCCGACGGGGCGCTCGCGCGGTACGTTCCGGTACCAGTCCTCGCCCTCCCGCTGCACCAGGACGCTGCCGTCGTCCGCGACGTGCCGGCGGCAGGTCTCCAGCAGCCCCCGGCGGACCGTCGGGTCGCCGGCGTGCACCAGGAACGAGGCGAGCAGGACGACGTCGAAGCGCTCGCCGAGATCCAGGTGCTCGATCGGGCTGCGGACCGTGCACGCCCCGCGCACCCGGGCCAGCATCTCGGGCGACTCGTCCACGGCCGTCACCGTGAAGCCGCGGTCGAGCAGCGGGTGTGTCATCCGGCCGACGCCGCAGCCCAGTTCGAGGATGCTCGCGCCGGCCGGTACCGCCCGTTCGATCACCTCCGGCGAACCGTCCACCGGCAGCCGGGACCACATCTCGACGGCGCAGCCGTCCGGCGTGATCGCTCCTGGCCCCGTCCCGTCGTATCCATCGCGTCGCTCATCACCCATGCGCCCCATCCGAACACGGGCGGCCGGAACTGGGAAGGGGGTGCCGGGAAGAGGTACGTGGCGGTCCGCTTCCCGGGTGTGCGGGCCCGCGCGCGGGACGGAGCCGCGCCGGTACCGGTCCGATCGACGGCCGGTACGGGCGCGGCTCCGGTGTGCGGCGCCGCTATCGCCGGCGGTTGCTCCCCTCCGAGGCGAAGAAGAAGCCGAACGCCGCGCTGGCGAGTGCCATCACGGGGGTGAACAGCACCGCGAAGGCCTGGAGCTGCTCGCCGCCGAAGTGGGTCCAGCGGCCGAGCACCAGGGCGATGGTGGGGATCACGGCGAGCAGGCCCATGATCCACAAAAGCCCGACCGCCAGCAGGCGTCGGGTCTGGGACATGTGCTTCTGGTTGTTGACCTCCAACAGGAAGTCGTTGGTGTTCAGCCCACGCCTGGAGGGCTCGTCGTTCTCGGACAGGACGTGCTGTCCGGGCCGCTCGGCGCCCTCAGAGATCTCGGTCACGGCATCCTTCCTTGCCGGCCTCGCAGTAGAGCCGGGCGATCGGCCCGGACACCGAGGCGACGTCGCACAGGCCGTTGCCGGGGGTCTCGTCCTCGTGCAGGAGCCGCTGCCCCGGCACGAGGGCCGGAATGGTCTGACTGATGATCAACTCTGGATCCTCGGGGGTCGGTTCAGGAACCGACTGGCCCGCGTAGACGTTCACCACGCTGTCTGCTGCGGCCATTCTGGGGCAGCCGAAGTCCAGGCTGACCCGGGTGGAGACCGCGGAGCCGGGCCTGGGGAACAGGTGACGCACGAAGGCGCAGCGGTCCTGTCCCGGCTCGCCGCTGCTCGCGGAGACGGTCGACATGCTGTGGTTCTCCCTCACTGAAGTGCCCGTCGGGGCAGGGGAGCAGCGGCGCAGTTCCCTGCAGCGTGCTGCAGGAGGGATCCTACAGACGGAAGGCGGATTGAATCAACATCAGATCAACATTGAATGTGCATCTTGTGCGTACCAAAGGAGTGTCCCAGGTGTATCTACTTGACATCGCATGTGGGTCTGGGGAGGATTGAACGCATCGCCAGAACTGCAGGGGGAGCACCATGGGTTGTCCCGACCAACAGTCCCGAGCGTTACGGGCCGGTCCTCGGCTATGGCTCGACTCGGTTGACGTGACGGCGTGCCGGCGCGGCGTGTGACGGATGCGGACGCTCTGCAGTCCGTTGTCGTGCGTTTCCGCTCACACGCGGTCCCACCTTGCTCGTGATGGCAGCCAATCAAATGTGCCTGGGTGTGCTGTGTTCACGCCCGGGCTGCGCCGTGGTTCCTATGCTGCGGCGTTTTCGAACGAGGGGCCTGCGGCATGTCCGAGAACACTGAGACGAAAACCTTCACTCGCCTGAGCATCAACATCAACAGCGAGACGGAAGAGGTGTTGAAGCGGCACAAGAAGCGCGGCACCTCCATCACCGAGACGGTGCGACGGGCCATCGCCCTGCTGGACCTGGTGGAGCGGGAGAGCGAGCGCGGGAGCAAGCTCCAACTGGTCGATCGCGAGGGATCCGTCCGGGAACTGCTGCTGCTCGGATGAGCGTGCGGCCCGGGTGGGCGGTGCGGCCGGGAGACCGGGTTCGGCTCCCAGGGACATGACCCGCGCCGGTGTGCTCGGCCAGTGGTGACCGCGGTCCGACGGACTGCGCCATGGGGATGGTGGCGCCAGTTCGCGTGGTCCCTGCCGGCGAGCGCCGTGAGGAGAGCGGCCCGAGGGGCGCCGGACGGTTCGGCGCCCCTCGGGCTTCTGTGCGCCAAGAGCTGATCATTCGTCAAGGAATCACCGAAGAAAGGCCAGTTGGGCACAGAACTCGTTCATTGATGGCCCGAACGTTTTGCCCGAACCGGGTACGCTTGCGGGAAGCTTCTGTTCCGGCCGACCTGCGCCCCGGGCGGCGAGAGCGGAGGCGGACGGGGAGCCGTGTCCCCGACCTGCCCGGCGAAGCGCAGAACTCGCCACACGGCACAGGCCGACCCGATAGGACGGGTCGGCCCGGTCCGAGAGACGGCTCCCTCGCCGGCCTCGCATCCCTGGCGTGCGGACTGCCAGGGGTGCGAGGCCACGTCCGCCCCTCCGTCATTGCTCCGGTCCCTCGCCCGCGGGTGGAGCGTCCGAGTGCCATCCTCCTCCGGAACGGGCCGGAAAACCGTCGTTCGGCGGAACTCGCACCCCGGAAATCCCCCTCTGGGGAAGTGAGTTGGCGATTGCGTGCCGGCGGTCGCGCCGTGCCGGCGGTCCCCGGTGGGGGAGCGGCGGCCCGGAGCGGGTGATGCGGCCGGGCCGATGGCCGCGGCGGGCCGTGTCAGGCTTGCCCGGAAGGACAGCCCGGAAGGACAGCCCGGACGTGCCAGCAGGAGCCCACCATGCCGAAACACCCGCCCGGCCCCGCGCCGATCGATGTCCCCGACGCTCTGGCGGCCTCTCTCACCGCGTTCCTCGGCGAGACCGGACGGGTCTGGGCGGCCGGGCTGCCGTCACTCGCCGGCGCACTGCTGGAGAGCTGGGAGCTGCGCCCGGACGGCCCGCCCGCGCACGGCGTGGTCGGGCTGGTCGTCCCGGTGCTGCGCGCCGACGGCACGCCCGCCGTGCTCAAGCTCCAGCCCGTGGACGAGGAGACGGCGGGCGAGCCGGTGGCGCTGCGGGCCTGGGCCGGCCGGGGCGCCGTCCGGCTGCTCGCCCACGACCCGGCGTCCGGATCGATGCTGCTGGAACGCCTGGACCCGGACCGCTCCCTGCTCGCCGTCCCCGACGACCTCGCCGCGCTGCGCGTTCTCGCGGAGATCCTGGCCGGCCTGACGGAGCGCCAGGCCCCGCCCGGGCTGCGCCGGCTGGCGGACCTCGCCGACGGCCTGCTGGCCGGGACTCCGCCCGCACTCGCCGTGCTGGCGGACCCGGCCGACCGCCGCCTGCTCGCCGACTGCGCCGCGGCCGTCCGCGAGGTCAGGGGCGAGCCCGGCGACCGCCTGCTGCACTGGGACCTGCACTACGGCAATGTGCTCGCCCCGGCCGGCCCGGACGGCCGCGCGCCCTGGCTCGCCATCGACCCCAAACCGCTCGCCGGCGACCCGGGCTTCGAACTTCTCCCCGCGCTCGGCAACCGCTGGGACGACCTCACCGCCACCGGCGACGTTCCGCGCGCCCTGCGCCGTCGCTTCGACCTGATGACCGACGTCCTCGCCCTCGACCGGGCCCGGGCGACGTCCTGGACCCTCGGCCGGATCCTGCAGAACGCCCTCTGGGACCTGGACGACGGCGCCCACGCGATCGACCCCGCCCAACGGGCCGTGGCCGAGGCCCTGCTGGCCCGCTGAGCTGTCTGCTGGGCACCCAGCCGAGCCCTTGCCGCCGAGCCCCTGCCCGACGGGCCGCCCTCGCCGACGGGCCGCCCTCGCCGGCGGGCCGTCGGCAGCCCCTTGCCGCCGCCCGGTCGTGAGCATCGGGCCGGCCGACCGCGCCGCCTCCGGCGCTCCGTCAGCGCCCCCGCAGCGGCACGAACCGGACCGGGGTGCCAGGGCGGGCCTGGGCGGCGAAGGCGAGGTCGGCGGGCGGGACGACGCCGATGACGGGGTAGCCGCCGGTCGTCGGGTGGTCGGCGAGGAAGACGACCGGCAGGCCGTCCGGCGGGATCTGGACCGCGCCCAGCACCATCCCCTCGCTGGGCAGCTCGCCGCCTCGGGCGCGGGCCACGGCGGGGCCCTCGGTGCGCAGCGCGATCCGGTTGCCGGCCTGCGCCACCCGGTAGTGCTCGCGGGCCAGTCGGGCCACCGACCACGGGTCGAACCAGTCCGTGTGCGGCCCGAGCCGGAGCCGCAGGACCAGTTCGACCGGGGGCGCGGGCAGCGGCACCAGATCGGGCGCGGGCCGGTACGACGGGGGCGGGCCGACGGGCAGCCGGTCGCCGACGGACAGCGGGGCGGGGCCGAGACCGGAGAGCAGGTCGGCGGACCGGCTGCCGAGGACCGGCGGCACGGCGATCCCGCCCGCCACCGCCAGATAGCCGCGCACCCCGTGGGTGGCGGCGCCGATGTCGATCAGCGCTCCGGCGGGTACCGCGACCGGCGCGCCCCAGGCGGCGGCCCGGCCGTCCACCCGGACCGGGGCGGGGGCTCCGGTCGTGGCGAACACCACCGGTCCGAGCGCGCGCAGCGCGACCCCGCCGAGTGTGCTCTCCAGCGCGGCGGTGCCCGGGTCGTTCCCGACGAGCCGGTTGGCGGCGCGCAGCGCGGGTTCGTCCAGTGCCCCGGCCCGGGGCACGCCGAGGTGGGCGACGCCGCGCCGGCCCAGGTCCTGAACGGTGGTCAGCGGCCCGGGCCGGACCACCAGCAGCTCACTCAGCGCCGCCACCCCGAACCGCCGGGGACGCCTGAGCCGGGGCCGCCCGCCCGCCGCCGTCGCGCACCGCCGTGAACCGCACCCGCGCACCCGGCGCCAGCAGTGCCGCCGGCTCGCGCCCGGTGTCCCAGAGCGGCAGCGCCGTGCGGCCGAGGAGCTGCCAGCCGCCGGGGGAGGAGCGCGGGTAGACGCCGGTGTACGGGCCGGCCAGCGCGACCGAGCCGACCGGGACGGCGCTGCGCGGGGTGGCCCGGCGCGGCACCCCGTACCGCTGCGACAGGCCGGTGAGATAGCCGAAACCGGGGGCGAAGCCGCAGAACGCGACGACGTACTCGGGCTCGGTGTGGATCCGGACGGCGGCCTCGGCGGAGACCCCCCACAGTGCCGCGACCTCGCCGAGGTCGGCGCCGTCGTACACGGTCGGGACCTCCAGCAGCGGGCCGGGCGTGCTGCTCGCCGCCGTCGGGCGCACCCCGCGCAGCAGCGCGGTCAGCGCGGGGAGGTCGGCGACGCCGTCCAGCAGGACGGTCCGCGCGGCCGGGACGATCTCCTCGACCCCGGGCAGCGCGCCCGCCGCCCGGCGCTCCCGCAGCCAGCCGTACAGGGCGCTCACCTCGGCCGTCCCGGCCACCTCGACCAGCAGCGCCCGGTCGCCGACGGGTCGTATCCGCCCGAACGGCTCGGGCCCGCCGGCCACCTGGACGGTCATGTGAACGCCTCCACCCGCACCCCGGCCGAGGCGAGCGCGCCGCGCACCCGCCAGGCGAGCTGGGCGGCGCCGGGGGTGTCCCCGTGCACGCAGAGCGAGCGGGCCTCGACGGCGATCGGCTCGCCGCCGACCGCCTCCACCACGCCGTCCCGGGCGATACCGACGGCGCGGGTGATCACCGCCTCGGGGTCGTGCACCACGGCGTCCGGGTCGCTGCGCGGCACCAGGGTGCCGGCCCAGGTGTACGCGCGGTCGGCGAACGCCTCCGTGACCACCGGCAGCCCGACCCCTTCGGCGACCGCCAGCAGCCGGGAGCCCGGCAGGCCGAGGACGGGCAGCGGGCCGTCGCAGACCGCGCCGGCCCGCAGCACGCCCGCGACCACCGCCTCGGCCTGGTCGGAGTCGGCCACCACCCGGTTGTAGAGGGCGCCGTGCGGTTTGACGTAGGAGACCCGGGAGCCGGCCGCCCGGGCGAAGACCTGGAGGGCGCCGATCTGGTAGGCGATCTCGTCGGCCAGTTCCTCGGGCGGGACGTCCATCGCGCGCCGGCCGAAGCCGGCCAGGTCGCGGTAGGAGACCTGGGCACCGATCCGTACGCCGCGCTCGGCGGCGAGCGCGCAGACCCGCCGCATCGTCGACGGATCCCCGGCGTGGAAGCCGCAGGCGACATTGGCGCTGGTCACCACGGAGAGCAGTGCCTCGTCGTCGGTCAGCGTCCACCGCCCGAACCCCTCACCGAGGTCCGCATTGAGATCGATCACCGCATCGGCCACGCCCGTCCGCCTTCCAGCAGCTGTTGAGCCAGATGGTAGGGCCTGTGTGTGAAGGCCGTTGCCCGATACCCGACCCCTCCCGGGCCCACCGGCGCGCACCGCTGCCGTGCGCGCTCCCCCGGTCGGCTCAGCCGATCGTCCGCCCGTTCGGGCCGCCTCCGTGGTCTGCCCGCTCGTCCGGCCGCTCGTCCTGCCGTTCGGGCGGGCCCGCTCAGCCGGTGACGGGAGTCGCCCCCGCCCGCCGCTCCAGCGGGCGCAGCGCGCGCAACACGATCAACAGCGGCACCACACCGACGATTCCGAACGACATATCGATAAATCGCCAGTACAGCGGGATGTCCCGGAGCGGTCCGCAGATCAGGGCGAGCGGAATGACCCCGGCGCACGCCAGGACGGCCCAGCGGATCACCCAGACGTTGCGCACCGGATCCTTGATCGGGCCCCAGAACGCGGCCGCGATCACCAGGTGGGCGAAGGCCAGCCAGTCGGTGCCGTACGCCAGGAAGGGGTAGCGGGCGTTGGTCTCGGCGACGCCGTCGCGGACCCGCTCGGCCCACTCCAGCAGCGTGGGGAACCGTTCGGTCACCGGGGCGCCGGGGCCGGCCGCGAAGTCGGCCAGCCACCTGGTCTCGGACTCCAGCGGGAAGGCCGTGAGGCCGCTCAGCACCAGGCAGACGACGAAGAACCAGAGCCACTGCCGCACCCTGCGCAACGCGGCGCGTTCGCTCTCGGACGTGCTGTTCATGCCGGAAACCCCCAGGTCGAGGAGGCGGTCCGGGCTTCTCCCGGCCACCTGGAAGTGACTCTAGACCTCGGAATTGAACATGTTCAACTCGCCTTCCGTGTCCGAGCGGGAGCTCCTTCGCCCGCGCCGCCGGCGGGACCCGCACCCACCCGTAAGGCCCGTTTCGGTCGTTGTCGGTGCGAACCTCTAATCTTGTCCACCGTGACCGCCATCGCTGACCCGCCCATCGAGCACGGCCCCCGGCCGCCCGCCGGCCCCGCCGCTGCCGCCGTGCGGCCTGCGCCCGGCCCCGCCGCCGACGAGGGCCTCGCCCGCAGGCTCAAGGCGCTGGCCTGCACCGCCCCGCTGCACGACCTCGACAGCCGCAAGGTCAACCTGGCCGGCGAGTACGGCGGCTACGCGATGGCCGAGGTCGGTCTCGCCGCGATCGACCTCGTCACCCTGCACATGGACTTCGACACCGGGGCCGACCGCGAGATAGTGCTCGCCCGGATGCTGCCCAGGGTCGCCGCCCAGGCCGCCGCCCGGCCCGCCGCCGAGCACGAGCGGGTCGCCCGCTGGGTGCTGGAGTCGCTGATCAACGTCGGCAGCGTCGACCGCGGCTTCCGCGCGGTCTACGGCACCTTCGGCCCGGACGGCGAGTACGTCCGCCGCGACTACGACTTCAAGCTGATCGAGGAGGTGCCGGGCCCCGACGGCGGTATCTACCTGCGCACCACCGACGAGGCGGTCAACGTCCTGGTCGGTGCGCTGGACACCGATGTCACCTCGGCCCAGATCGCCGCCGAGGTCAAGCTGGAGGTGCTGATCCGGCGCGGCCGCCTGGCCGACGCCCAGCTCGCCGCCGAGCAGGCCCGGTACCGCACCGTCCAGTACGCCGAGACGCTGCGCCGCGCCCTCGACGCGACCCGGCGCAATGTGCGCGCCGTGGACTGGATGCACGCCATCCCCGACCTCATCGACGAGGCGCTCGACCACATCGCCGACCGCTACCGGCACGAGAACGCGATTCTCACCAACATCCGCAAGGCCCGCGACGAGGCGGAGGACCAGGAGCACAAGCGTCGCGCCGCCGAGCTGGTCGACATCGTCAAGGACTGCATCCGCCGCCACACCCAGCTGCAGACCCGCCTGCTGGAGGCCGGCCCGCTGTTCCGCGCCGAGCAGGACCGCCAGGCCTTCGCCACCCCCGGCGCGCGCAGCGGCATCGACCTGTACGGGCAGCTGCTCGCCCCGGTGCTGCGGCTGCCGATAGAGCAGGCCGTCCGGCCCACCGGTGCCTTCTTCGCCCGCGGCATCGGCCTGCGCACCCCCGTCGCGGTGCGGGTCGCCGACCTGGTGGACCTGCTGCTCACCCCGCCGGTCGAGCGCGAGCACCTCGGCGCGGAGCTGCCCGACCCGGACCTCGTCGCGACGCCGGACGACAGCCGCTTCTCCGAGGCCCAGCTGGAGGCCGCGCTGGAACTGCTCGACCTGCCCGCCGACGCGCCCCGCCGGCTCTCCGGCCTGCTCGCCGACGCCCGCCGGCAGGACCCTGAACTCCCGTACCTGGTCGCCCTGCTGGCCGTGCACGCGGCCAGCCCGCCGGTCGGCACCGCCTACCGCCAGGGCGAGGAGCGGCTGCTGTTCGCCGTCGACGACGGCACCCCGCTGCGCGACCCGGAGTTCGGCGGCGCCGACCTCATCGTCGGCAGCGCCCTGCTCGACGCGGCCGGAATGGCGGCCGACCGCAAGGACGCCAGTTGACGAGCAGCCAGTTGACGAGCGGTCGGTTGACGAACGACCGGCCGACGAAGCC
Organism: Kitasatospora sp. NPDC088351; assembly: GCF_040685575.1. NCBI lineage: Bacteria > Bacillati > Actinomycetota > Actinomycetes > Kitasatosporales > Streptomycetaceae > Kitasatospora > Kitasatospora sp. NPDC088351. The sequence goes on from NZ_JBFBIL010000037.1 coordinate 58,182, forward strand.
GATGGCCCGCCACCACCGCACCACGATCCATGACAGCCCCGAGGAGCACCGCCCGTGACGACCCACCACGACACGTCCTGGGCGACCGAGACCGAGCCCGCCGCGCCCGCCGCGATCACCCCGGGCGATGTCGCCGACGCCGCCCGGCTGGTCTCCTTCGGGCTCCAGGCCAAGCTGCTCCCGGCCCGTGACGCCGAGTACGCCGAACTCGTCCGCCGCCACCGCGAGGACCCGGCCTTCGCCCGCCTCGCCGACGCCGTCGCCACCGGCATGGGCCTGGTGGTGCTGGAGGTCTCGCCGCGCGCCGGCATGGCCGTCGCCGCCGCCGAGGACTCCGTCTTCGCCGTCCGGATGGGCGACTACTCGCGCCGCGCGGCCTCCGAGTCCACCGACCGCTTCCTCCACGGCCTGGCCCACCTCGCCGTCGCCGCGATGGCCTTCCCCCGGCCGGAGGACCTCGCCGACGACGGCTACCTCGGCCGGATCACCGTCAACGGCGTGGACTCCTTCGTCCGTCAGGCCTGCCGCCGGCTGGAGGAGCAGGCCGACGCCACGGGCGCCAACACCGACCCGCAGAGCGACGCCCCCGGCCTGGAGGCCGCCTGGCGGGTCTGGGCCCGGCGCACCGCCACCGGGGCCACCAAGGACGCCCGTCGGCTCTCCGGCTCCACCATCGGCATCGTCGCCAAGGCCGTGATGTTCCTGGTGGAGTCCGGCTTCCTGCAGAAGACCTCGGACGACTCCGGCGGCACCTACCGCACCACCGCCCGCTACCAGCTCCAGGTCCGTGACCTGGCCGGCAGCGCCGCCATGGCCGAACTGCTCGACCTCGGTATCGTCGCGGTCTCCGACGGCACCGCCAGCCTGCTGCCGCCGGACACCGGCGACGAGCTGGTCGCCGACGCCGGGCTGCCGTTCCACTCGCTCTAGCCGCACCCGCCCCCACCGGGACGGCCCGACCCGGCTCACCCGCACCGCCCGCACCCCCCAACCCGAGCAGCACCACCCGAGCAGCACCCACCCGAACCGAACCGCCTGCCCGCACTGGAGAACCGCCGCACATGTACGAGCTCAACCGGGTCCGCCTCTACTCGATCGGACCGGCCGGCGCCCGCTACGCCGACACGGTGCTCGACCTGCGCGGCGTCGGCGAGCCCGTCGCCGACCCGGCCCCCCAGCAGATCGGCCTGTTCGGCGAGGAGGCCGAGGGCCCGGTCCGCCGCCCCGCGCCCGCCGGCGTGCTCTTCCTGGAGAACGGCGGCGGCAAGTCCGTCCTGCTCAAGCTGATCTTCTCGGTGATGCTCCCCGGCCACCGGAACACCCTCGGCGGCGCCAGCTCCGGCGTGCTGCGCAAGTTCCTGCTCGCCGACGACTGCGGCCACGTCGCCCTGGAGTGGCAGCACACCGTCACCGGCGAGCCGATCGTGGTCGGCAAGGTCAGCGAGTGGCGCGGCCGCCAGGTCTCCTCCGACCCGCGCAAGTTCGCCGAGACCTGGTACTCCTTCCGCCCCGGCCCCGGCCTCACCCTGGACTCGCTGCCCGTCGCCGAGCGGATCAGCCTGGCCGGCGACCAGAAGGCCCGCGGCCGCCGCCGCACCATGAAGGGCTTCCGCGACGCCCTCACCGAGGCCGGAAAGGCCCACCCCCACCTCGACCTGGTCTTCGAGGACGGCCACGACCGCTGGACGGAACACCTCGGCGACCTCGGCCTCGACCCCGAACTCTTCCGCTACCAGCGCGAGATGAACGCCGACGAGGGCGAGGCCGCCGGCCTCTTCGCGGTCAAGCACGACAGCGACTTCACCGACCTGCTGCTGCGCGCCGTCACCGACACCCGCGACACCGACGGCCTGGCCGACCTCGTCCACGGTTTCGCCGCCAAGCTCGGCCGCCGCGCCGAACTCACCGCCGAACGCGACTTCACCGCCGGCTCCCTCGACCTGCTGGAACGCATCGCCGAGGCCACCACCGCCCGCGAGAGCGTCCGCGAGGCCCACCGCACCGCCGAGCGGCGCACCCGCCGTCTCGCCCACGCGCTCACCTCCCGCGCCGCCGCCGAGCGCGACCGCGCCCAGGACCTCGCCATCGAGGTGGCCGCCGCCGCGAGCGCCGTCACCGCCGCCGAGGCCGACCGCACCCGGCACACCCTGATCACCGCCGAGCTCACCCACCGGCACGCCACCCTGGGCCTGGCCGCCGCCACCGCCGAGGCCGCCGCGCTGCGCCGCGAACTCACCGACGCCCGCACCCTGCACTCCGCCTGGCAGGCCGCCGAGACCGTGCTGCGCCAGCGCGCCGCCGCCGACCGGGTGGCCCGGGTCGCCGCCGCCATCCGCGAGGCCGAGCTGGACGCCGCCCCGGCGCTCGCCGCCCGCGCCCGCGCCGCCACCGCCCTCGCCCGCGCCCTGGAGAGCGCCGCCGCGGCGGCCGAAGCCCGGGCCGACACCGAGGAGCAGCGCGCCGGGGAACTGCAGGCCGACGGCTCCAAGGCGCAGTCCGACGCGACCGAGGCGGCCACCGCCGCCCAGAAGGCCCGCAGCGAGGCCGACCACCTGCGCCAGCGGCTGGCCGAGGTCGAGCAGGAGACCGCGGCCGCCGTCGAGGCCGGCTGGATCGACCCCGACACCGCCGAGCCCGACCCGGCCCGCGCCGCCCTGTACGCCGCCGACGTCGAGAAGAGCGCCAGCGCCGCGCTCGCCCAGGCCCGTACCGCCGCCGAGGCCGCCGCCGCCCGGCTGCGTGAGGCCGCCGCCGCCACCGGCCGCGCCGAGCTCGGCGCCGCCCGCGCCAACGACGCCCGCAAGGCCGCCGCCCAGACCCTCGCCGTCGAGCAGCGCACCGCCGCCCTGCTCGCCACCGAGCCGCGCCTCGCCGACCTGCTCTCCCTGACCCCGTACCAGGAGGGTGCCGAGGAGGAGGCCGGCTTCCTCACCCCCGCCGTCCTGGACCGTTCCGCGGAGGCGCTGCGCGAGCTGCTCGACGAGGCCATCGCCACCGCCGAACGCACCCTGTTCGACCTGCGCACCGCGGCCGCCGACGACTCCCGCATCCTCGCCGCCCTCGGCGACGGCGGCCTGCTGCCGCCCGGCCCGGACGTCCTCGCCACCGTCGAGTACCTCGGCGAGCACGGCATCCCCGCGCTGCCCGGCTGGCGCTACCTCGCCCAGTCCGTCGACCCGGCCGACCACGAGGCCATCCTCGCCGCCCGCCCCGAGCTCGTCGACGGCGTCGTGGTGACCGACCCGAACTCGCTGGACCGGGCCCGCGAGACCCTGCGCTCCGCCGCCCTGCTGCCCCGCTCCACCGTCGCCGTCGGCGCCGCCGCCGCCCTGATCGCCCCGATCACCGACGAGCCGGCCTTCTTCCTCGTCCCGCCGAACCCGGCCATGCACGACGAGAGCGCCGCCGACGACGAGCGCCGCGAACTGCGCACCCGCGCCACCGCCCGCGAGGAGCACATCCGCGAACTCGCCGCCCGGCTCGGCGGCGACCGCGCCCTCGCGGCCCGCCTGGCCTCCTGGCACGCCAGCTGCCCGCCCGGCACCCTCGCCGAACTCGCCGCCGCCGCCGAGGCCGCCCGCGAGCGCGCCGAGCAGGCCGCCGCCGCCCTGGCCACGCTGCGCGCCGACCACGACGAGGCCGAGACCGACCACGCCGCCGCCGCCTCCGCCCACGAGGAACACCGCGAGGCCGCCCAGCGCGCCCGCCGCCGCGCCGACGCCCTCTCCGGCCTCGCCTTCCGCCTGCGCGAACGCGCCGGCTGGACCCGCGGCCTGCGCGAACTCGCCGAGGACGCCACCGAGTGCGACCGCCGCCAGGCCCAGTGCGCCGAGCGCGCCCGCACCTGCGACGAGGACCGCCGCGCCGCCCAGCGCGCCGCCGACGACGCCCGCCGCACCGCCCGCACCCTGCGTGCCGAGCGCGCCGAGATCCCCGCCGCCGAGCAGGCCGACGAGCCCGCCGGCACCGCCCCCGCCGCACTGCCCGCCCTGCGCGAGGCCTACCGCGCGGCCTCCCAGCTCTACGAGAAGGTCGGTGTCGGCGCCGACCTGCGCGCCGAACAGGCCCGCGCAGAGGGCGACGAGGCCGCCGCCGCGACCGAACTCGACCGCCTCACCAACAAGGTGCGCACCCGCGCCGAGGAGCTGCTCAACAGCCCCGACGGCGCCGACGGCCCGGCCCGGCAGGCCGCCGCCGCCCGCGCCGAGGAGCTGGTCGCCACCATCGAGGCCCGCGCCGCCACCGCGAGCGAACAGCTCGGCCGGCTGCGCGGCGAGGCCGAACGCTCCGCCCCCGCCGACGGCGAGGCCCACACCGAGCTGCCCGAGGACCTCGTCCCCACCGACCCCGAGCACGCCCAGGTCCTGCTGCGCACCGCCACCAGCCGCCTGGCCGAGCGCCGCGAGAGCGTCGACACCGCCCGCACCGCCCACGCCGACCTGCAACGCACCTTCGACGCCGCCCAGGCCGCCGCCGCCGACTTCGACGAGCACGCCGGGCAACTGCGCGACGGCCTGCGCGAGCACCAGGACGACGCCGACCAGCCGGTCGAGCCCTACCTCGGCGCGCTCCCCGACGCCCGCACCGCCGCCGCCGAGGCCCGCCGCGCCCTGCGCACCGCCGCCGGCGAGCTCTCCTCCGCCGAACTCGCCGTCCGCGACGCCTCCGACGCGCTCGTCCGGCACGCCAACGCGGCCCGCTACGAGGCCGTCCGCACCCCGGCCCGCCAGCAGATCCGCGAACTGCCGGCCTCCGCGCTGCCCGACCACGCCGCCGCCTGGGCCGCCGCCTTCGCCCCCCGGCTGCGCGTGCTCACCGACGAACTCGCCCAGCTGGAGCGCAACCGCGGCTCGATCGTGGACCGTCTGCGCGGCCTGGTCGAGTCCTCGCTCACCACCCTGCGCGCCGCCCAGCGGCTCTCCCGGCTCCCCGAGGGCCTGGGGGAGTGGTCCGGCCAGGAGTTCCTGCGCATCCGCTTCGAGGACCCGGACCACGCCACCCTGGTCGAGCGCCTCGGCGAGGTGATCGACGAGGCGACCCGTGCCGCCGTCAAGAAGAACAGCGACCTGCGCCGTGACGGCATGTCACTGCTGCTGCGCGGTGTCGCGGCCGCGATCGGCCCGCGCGGCGTCGGCGTCGAGATCCTCAAGCCCGACGCCGTGCTGCGCGCCGAGCGGGTGAGCGTCGGCCAGATGTCCGACGTCTTCTCCGGCGGCCAGCTGCTCACCGCCGCCATCGCGCTCTACTGCACGATGGCCGCGCTGCGGGCCAACGACCGCGGCCAGTCCCAGCTCCGGCACGCCGGCACGCTCTTCCTGGACAACCCGATCGGCCGCGCCAACGCCACCTACCTGCTGGAGCTCCAGCGGGCCGTGGCCGACGCGCTCGGCGTCCAGCTGATCTACACCACCGGCCTGTTCGACACCACCGCGCTCGCCGAGTTCCCGCTCGTCATCCGGCTGCGCAACGACGCCGACCTGCGGGCCGGTCTGAAGTACATCTCGGTGGAGGAGCACCTGCGCCCCGGCCTGCCCGCCCCGCAGGATCCGGACGGCCCGGCCGTCCACGGCGAGATCACCGCCACCCGGATGTTCAAGCGCCCCGCGGAGGTGCCGGCCTCGGCCTGACCGGGCCAGGGCTTGTCCGACAATTCCCGTCGTATCGGCGCGCGGCGGGAATTGTCGGACAAGCCCCGGCCTCACCGCCATGCTGACGATCGCTCATCTCAGTGACATCCACCTCGGCCAGGACCACGGGGGAGACGGCGGCGCCCGCGCCCGGCCCGCGTCGTACGGCTACGCGGTGGGCAACCGGGGCTGAGGCCCGCCCGGCCCGCCCGCGTATCCCTGGCCGGGGTACGCCTGCCCGGGGTAACCCTGCCCCGGGTGCGGCCGAGGGGGAAGGGCCTGTCCCGGGAACGCCCCGGTGCCGGCCGGTGACCCGGACTGCGGCCCGGGCTGCGGCCAGCTCTGGGGCGGCAGCGGGGCCTGCCGCGGCACCGGGCGGGGGAGCGGCCGGGCCGCGGTCCGGCTGCCCGCCATCGGGGACGCCGAGTCGGGCCCGCGCATCCGCTGCGCCGCGATCTGGCGCGAGATCAGGATCTCCAGCAGGCACCACATCGTGCCGAACACCCCGAGCCCCATCGCCATCATCGCCGGCGTCATCAGCCAGCTGTCCGCGTACGAGGCCAGCGTCGCGACCACCAGGCCCACCAGGGTGAAGGACAGGCAGAGCACCGCGCGGACGACGGCGGCACGTACCTCGTCGGGCAGGCGGCGACGGCGAGCGACTGACATCGGGCGACCCCCCGGGCGCGGTCACGTGGCAGGGAGGGCACGCAGAACGCGCCCCTGGGAAACACTCTGCCCCATGCGGCCCGGACTATGCGTCCGAATCCGGCGAACTGCCGCCAAACCGTGTGATCCGTCCCAGATGACCGCAAGACGTGGCAGACCGTCAGCCCAGCTGCTGGTTCAGCTCCTCCAGCGCACCGGCCACGATCGTCCGCATCGCCTGCTCGGCGCGTTCGGCGTCCCGCGCGCAGATCGCCTCCGCGACCTCGCGGTGCAGCCGGATCGCGTAGGGCTCCGGCTGGTGGGGCATCAGATGGTACTCGGTCCGGCCGGTCAGCACCGCCCCTACGGTGTCGCCGAGGTGGGCGAACATCTCGTTGCCGGAGGCCCGCAGGACGGTGGCGTGGAAGGCGATGTCGTGCCGGAGGAAGGCCTCCAGGTCGGCGGCCCGCGCCGTCATCGTCAACTCGACGGCCAGCGCGCTGAGTTGACGGCAGTCGTCGTCGCCGGCGTGCCGGGCCGCGAGCGCGGCCGCGGCCGGTTCCACGGCCACCCGCAGGGATCCGAGCGAGCGCAGCTGCGCGGGCCGGTCGGCGCCGGCCAGCCGCCAGCGGATCACCAGCGGATCGAAGACGTCCCAGTCCGACCTGGGCTGCACCGTGATGCCGACCCGGCGGCGGGACGCGACCATGCGCATCCCCTCCAGGATCCGCACCGCCTCGCGGACCACCGTCCGGGACACCCCGTACCGCTCCTCCAGCTCCTCGCCGCGCAGTACCGCCCCTTCGGGGATCTCACCGGACGCGATGGCCGGTCCGAGGTCGGCGAGCAGTCGGCCGGGCAGCCCCTGGATCTCCATCCGCCCAGCTTAAGGCGTGTCTCATGATTCGCGGCGGGCGGGCGGATCGTCAGACAGGCCCAGCCTCCCCGCCCGGCTGCCGCGCCGGGCCGTCCCGCCGGGCCGTCCTGCCCGGGGTCCCGCCTTCTCCGGCCGCCCGACCTTCCGCAAAAGTATGACGATTTGGTTTCTGCCACTTGAATACGTCATATCTTTGGAGCGATAGTGGCGGCCAGGCAACGAAGGAGCACCACCCATGGCTCTCAGCGTCGAGAACCACGACACCCCCGGACACACCCTCCCCACCCCCCTCACGGTCGTGGTGATGGGCGTCTCCGGCGTCGGCAAGACCACCCTGGCCCGCCTCCTGGCCGACCGCCTCGGCCTCCCCTACGCCGAGGCGGACGACTTCCACCCGCCCGCCAACATCGCCAAGATGTCGGCCGGCATCCCGCTGGACGACGAGGACCGCGCGCCCTGGCTGCGCGCCCTCGGCACCTGGCTGGGGGAGCGTGCCGACGCCGGCACGGGCGGCGTGGTCACCTGCTCGGCGCTGAAACACCGCTACCGCGACACCCTGCGCGCGGCCTGCCCGGGCGCCTTCTTCCTGCACCTCAGCGGTGGCCACGAGCTGGTCGAGGACCGGCTTGCCCACCGCACCGGCCACTTCATGCCGCCGTCGCTGCTCGACTCGCAGTACGCCGCCCTGGAACCCCTCCGGGCGGACGAGCGCGGCGCCGTCCTGGATGTCGGTCCGTCCCCCGAAGAACTCGTCGAGATGGCCGCGGCGCTGCTGCGGCCCGTCAATGGAGACCTCGCGTGAGCCCGTCCCCCACCCTGCTCGCGGCCGCGCCGCCGGCCCTGCCGCACACCGGCAGTGACACCCAGCTGCTGATCGCGGTGCTGCTCAGCATCGGCGCCATCGTGCTGCTGATCACCAAGCTGAAACTGCACCCGTTCCTGGCCCTCACCCTCGGTTCGGGCCTGCTGGCCGCCGTCGCGGGAGCCCCCTTCGACAAGCTGCTCAGCAGCTTCTCGACCGGCTTCGGCTCGACCGTGGCGGGTGTCGGTCTGCTGATCGGCCTCGGTGCGATGCTCGGCAAACTGCTCGCCGACTCCGGCGGGGCGAACATCATCGCGGACACCGTGCTGTCCCGCTCGGGCCCCCGGGCGCTGCCCTGGGCGATGGCGCTGATCGCGGCCGTCCTCGGGCTGCCGCTGTTCTTCGAGGTCGGGGTCGTCCTGCTGATCCCGATCGTGCTGCTGGTCGCCCGCCGCGGCAACGTGCCGCTGATGCGGATCGGCATCCCCGCCCTGGCCGGTCTCTCGGTGCTGCACGGCCTGGTGCCGCCGCACCCGGGCCCGCTGGTCGCGGTCGACGCGCTCAAGGCGGACCTCGGGGTGACCCTCGCGCTCGGTCTGCTGATCGCGGTGCCGACCCTGATCATCGCCGGCCCGCTCTTCGCCCGGCTCGCCGAGCGCTGGGTCGGACCGCTGGCGGTCCCGGAGGCCACCGCCCCGGAGGAGACCGAGAAGCCGGAGCACGCCCCGTCCTTCGGCGCGGTGCTGGCGACCATCCTGCTGCCGGTCGTGCTGATGCTCGGCAAGGCGCTGGCCGACGTGGTCGTCGACGACCCGAAGGCGATGCCGCAGCGGGTGTTCGACTTCATCGGCTCGCCGCTGATCGCCCTGCTCGCCGCGACCCTGCTCGGCATGCTGACGCTCGGCCGTGCGGCCGGCTTCTCCAAGGCCCGGATCTCCGACACCGTCGGCAGGTCGCTCGGCCCGATCGCGGGCATCGTCTTCATCGTCGGCGCGGGCGGCGGCTTCAAGCAGACCCTGATCGACGTCGGTGTCGGCAACGCGGTCAGCGAGTGGTCGGGCAAGTGGCACATCTCGGCGCTGCTGCTCGGCTGGCTGATCGCCGTGCTGATCCGGCTGGCCACCGGCTCCGCGACGGTCGCCACCATCACCGCCGCCGGTATCGTCGCCCCGCTCGCCGCCGACATGTCGTCCACCCACGCGGCCCTGCTGGTGCTGGCCATCGGCGCGGGCTCGCTCTTCCTCTCCCATGTCAACGACGCCGGCTTCTGGCTGGTGAAGGAGTACTTCGGGATGAGCGTCGGTCAGACGCTCAAGTCCTGGTCGGTGATGGAGAGCGTCATCTCGGTCGTCGCCATCGCCCTGATCATGCCGCTGAGCCTGATCATCTGACCGCGTCCCACTTCCGCCGCAGGGCGGCACCCGTTCACCACGGGTGCCGCCCTGCGGCGTTCCCGGGCCCGCCGCCGTACTCAGCCCAGCAGGCCGGTGAGCACCGCGGTGGCCGCGTCCAGCAACTGCTTCGCCGCCGCGCCGCCGGCCGCCGTCCGGGCCAGCACCCCCTCCCGGGCGGCCAGCACCACCTCGGCGGCCTGTCCGGCGGCCGCGCCCGGCGGCACCAGCCCCGGCATCGCCCGCTCCAGCAGCCCGGCCAGTGCCGCCGTCACCGCGCGGTCGTGCCGGGCGACCCGGTCGGCCAGCCCGGGGGTGCGGGCGGCGAGCAGGCGGAACTCCAGGAAGAGCAGGATCCACCCGGTCTCTTCGGGCTCGACCCGCAGCAGCGCCTCGACCAGCCGCCGGGCCCGCTCCTGCGGGGCCAGCTCCTCGCAGGCCGCCGCCAGCCGTTCCAGTTCGGCCATCCGCCCGGCCGCCTGCTCGTCGAAGAGCGCCAGCAGCAGGTCCTCCTTGGCGGCGAAGTTCGAGTAGAAGGCGCCCCGGGTGTAGCCGGCGGCGGCGCAGATGTCCTCGATGCTCGTCCGCGCGTAGCCGCCGGTGAGGAAGAGCCCGGCGGCCGCGGCCAGGATCCGGGCCCGGGTGTGGACGCGGCGGCGCGGCGGGCGGGGGGCGGCGGGTTCGGCCTGGGGTGGGTTCACGGCCACACGATATATGGCGTATTCAATACATGGCGTACTGAAACAGGCCGCGGGAGGACACCGTCACGAGCCGACTGCTGATCACCGACGCCCATCCGGTCAGGTGGCCCGGTCAGGTGGCCCGGTCAGGTGGCCAGGTGGCCCGGGCAGGAAAGCCGAACGGGCGGGCGCTCCCGGAGGAACGCCCGCCCGTCACCCGGCGGTCACTTCAGCAGGACGCGCCAGCCGTCGGCGCCTCCGTCGCCGTCCAGCCGGAGCAGCAACTCCTTCGACTGGCCGGTGTCGTGAAAGGTGAGCACCACGGTCTGCCGGTTCGCCGGGTCGTCCTGGAAGTCGGCGGTGACCGACCCCTGGGCGCCCCGCTGGTAGTCCCGCACCCAGGCGTCCGCGGCGGTCCGGCGCGCGTCGCCCGGGCCGTCCGAGGCGGCCAGCTTCTCCAGCCGGTCCCCGGAGCCGTCGGCGAGCCGCCAGACGACCTGCTGGACGAGGCCCAGGGTGGCGGTGGCCGGATAGCCCGTCACCCGCAGGTGCGGGTGGTTGGCGTAGTCGCCCGCGTACTCCAGTTCGGCGTCCGAGGGCCCGCTGGAGCACCCCGCCAGCAGGGCGGCCGAGAGCAGGGCCGCCGCTGCCGCCGCGATCGGCCGCCCGGGCGTCATCAGCTGGTCCCGAGGGGCCGGACGACGGTGATCCACTCGATCGGGTCGCCCTTCTGCCGGTAGTAGGACAGGACCTCGTTCAGCGTGGTGACATTCGACCGGCCGTGCTGGCGCAGCTCCATCCTGGAACCCCAACTGACTACCACGGCCGCATGGTTGACGACCGATTCGCTCCGCCACTTGAAGAAGACGATGTCACCGGGCCGGGCCTGGCTCGTGCTCGTGAGGTACACCGTGTTGCGGTAGTACAGCAGGTGCCGACGCAGGTTGGCGGCACCGGCCCAGGTGTAGCTCCGGTTCTTGTGCCAGCCGAAGAGCCAGTAGTCGTTCTGCCACCAGGCGCTGTCGAAGGTCTTGAACCCGTACCGGACCCGCATCCCGCCACCGTAGTACAGGGCCTTGGAGACGAAGTTGGTGCAGTCCTGCCCGAAGTCCCAGCTGATGCCGACGTTCCGGCGGGCCCAGTCGGCGGTGCCGTTGTAGTTGTACCCGGCCTGGACGGCGCCGGCCGGCTGGGCCGAGGCGACCGGGAAGCCGTCGGCGCCGAGCGGCACCGAGCCCTGGCTGCCGACGGTGTCGCTCGGCGAGCCGTCGGCCACCTCGACCTGGGCCTGCGCCGAGGCCGAGGAGGAGAGCTTCTGCTCGGCGGCGCTGTCGTCGGCCTCCGAGGTGAGCACCGCGGTGGAGCCGACGGTGAACTCGAACCGCTTCGGGCCGGCGCTCTCGGTCGGCGAGTCCACGCCGTCGGTCCGGATCATCACCGAGTCCTTGACGGTGGCCCGCACCACGACCTTGCCGGCCGTCTTCTGGTCGACCACGACGTCGGTCAGCGAGACCGCCGCCGCGGAGTAGACCTGGTTCTGGGTCGCCAGGGCGTCGCGGTTGGCGACCAGCGAGGCCTCCTGGGTGGCCAGCAGGTCGACGAAGGCGGTGCCGTGCGCGGCCTCCGCCGCGGCGTCGGGCGCGGTGAACCCGGGCTTCATCTTGATCTTGTTGCGGGCGTCCAGGTACTCCTGCACATAACCGCGGTACTGGTCCGGGCCGCCGGCCGTCGGGGTGCCCTGGGCCAGGGCGGAGACGACCGGGGCGGCGCTGCCGTAACTGTTCCGGGCGGTGACCGCGGCCCGGTACGAGCGGGCGTTGTCCAGGCCGGTGACCACGGCGCGGGTGTCGGCGCCGGCCAGCTCCCGGACGAGGGTGCCGTCGGCGGTCTCGACCCGGACGGTGTAGGAGACGTCGCCGACCGAGCCGCGGTCGGACGGCGCGTTCCAGGTGACGAGCAGTCCGGCGTCCCCGCCGGTCGCGGTGACCAGCTCGGCCGGGCCCGGCGCGGTCGGCGCCAGGTAGTCGAGGGTCAGCCGGGGCCGCTGGGCCGGGTTCGCCGCGGTGGCGGAGTAGTACCGGGCGGCGCCGGTCCAGTCGGCCGGCGGGCGCAGGGCCAGCCCGTAGGCCTCGCCCTTCTCGATCCAGGAGCCGACCATCGCGGCCAGGTCGATCTCGGAGAGCCTGGCGGCGGAGGCGAAGCTCTCCGTTCCGGTGGCACCGGTCAGCGCGGCGCCGCCCTGGTCCGGGGTCCAGGCCGAGCCGAGCTGGAAGACGTCCACGGCGGCCTCGTCACAGCCGGGCGTACCGGCCGCGCAGTCCGAGCGGGTCAGCGCCAGCTTGGCACCGACCACCCGGGAGCCCGCCGGAACGGCGGTCAGGTCCGGCTTGAGCCAGCCGGTCCAACTGCTGCCGGCGACCGTGCCGACCCGCAGTTCGGCCGGGTCGGCGGCCGGGCAGGCACCGGTGTCGCAGCCGCCGCCGGCGGTGGCCGTCGAGGCGTCGGCCAGCGTGGGTCCGGTGAGCACCACGGTGGTCGGCGTCGGCGGGGCGGGCGGGGCCTGCACCCGGACGGTCAGCGGCTGGTCGGCGGTCCAGGCGGAGCAGCCGACGGCGGCGCAGCCGCGCGCGGCCCAGGTGTAGCTGCCGCCGTCGACGAGCGCACCGGAGGGCACCTGGACGGAGGCCCGGCTGCCGCTCTCCGCCCAGGCGGGGGGAAGCGCGGTCGGCAGCGGCTGCCCGTTCTGGCCCTTGAGCGCGAACTCGGTGCGTACGCGCCCCTGGTTGGGGTTGGTCACCAGGGCGGAGAGGACCGGGGTGAGGGTCTGCTGGGCGCCGGTCTGCAGTGCGCTCGGCACGTCCGGCAGCGGGCTGACGCTGAAGGTGGCCCAGGCGGACCAGCCCAGGTTGTAGTGCAGCCCGTCGTACGGCGAGGTGCGGAACCGGTAGGTGTGGCCGTACTGGAGCAGGCCGGCCGGGACGGTGACGGAGGCGGGGGTGCCGCTTGCCACGTAGCCGGAGACGTTGACGTTGCCGACCTGGGCGCCGGAGATGGCGTCGACCAGCTGGAAGGTGCCGGTCACCTTGTCCCCGTCGGGGTCGACGAAGGTGTCGCGGAGCACCGGGGTGGTGGTGTCCACCCGCCAGGTGCCGGTGCCGTCCTGGAGGAACGGCGGGCCGGCCTGCTGGTTGGTGCCGGTGCGCGGCCGGTAGTTGTACGTGACCGTCAGCTTCGGCACGTTGGTGGCCGCGTTGGCGGAGTTCACCTCCTTCCAGAACTTGGTGTTGGTCTCGTCGGGGGCGCGCAGTCCCATGCCCGAGGTGGTGTTCTTGGCCGAGGCCCAGGTCTGCACCATGGTGGTGACGTCGGCGTTGATCCAGCCGTCGCCGCCGCAGGCGTCCCGGCCCTTGGTCTCGGTGGACGTCGCCCGCTTGGTGCCCCAGGCCGGCTGGGCGGTCCAGCGCGAGGCGGTGGAGGCCAGGCCGGTGTCGTAGACGTCCCAGGCGTAGTTCAGGCAGTCGCTGTTGCCGGAGTGGAAGTTGTACAGCGACAGGGTGGCGCTGGAGACCAGCGCGTCGGCGATCGAGGCGGTGTTCCAGTTGATGAAGGAACGGGCCTCGCGGGAGCTGCCGTCGGCGTTCTTGGTCCCCGAGTTGCCCCAGTAGATCTCGGTGTCGGCCGACCAGTCGACCGTCTCGCCCTTCTGCACCCGGGTGTCGAAGGCGTTGCCGAGACCGGCGGTGGCCGGGTCGACGGTCACCGGGTAGACGGTGGCCGGGTCGGCCAGGAACGCGGCGTCGGGGGTGAAGACCAGATCGACGTCGTCGCCGTGCTGGACGACCTTGAGGTCGACCTTCGCCTGCCGCGGGTGCTCGCCGGAGCCGGGCGCCGTGGTGGCGTCCCAGGCGACCGGGGCGGGCAGCACGGCGCGCCTGTGGCCGTTCCTCCGGTCGGTGAACAGCACGCTGCCGTCGGGCTGGGGGACGGCCTTCAGGCCCTTGGCCTGGAGCGGCATGGTGTACGAGTAGCCGGGGGCGGCCGGGCGCTGCCTGAGCGTCACGAACTGCTCGAAGCCGGTCCGGGTGGCCTCGACGACCAGGTCGCCGGCGCCGTCGCCGATGGCGTCCCGGTAGGTGGCACGCGGGCCGTCCAGCTCGGGTTCGGGCAGGCCGCCCTTCCACTGGAGGGCCAGCTCGTCGTCGCCGGATCCGAGCGAGACCAGGGTGCGGGCCGCCTCCGCGCCGGCCTGCGACTCCTGGAGCGAACGGGGGCGCTTGCCGCCGGCGCCGGCCAGCTTCATGCCGTTGGGGTGCGCGGCGGGGGCCACCGAGCCGTCGGCGGCGGCCTTGAGGGTGAGGTCCACATCGGCCCAGGCACCGTCGCGCAGGAAGCGCACCGGGCCGGCCGAGAGTTCGGTGGTGAGGGTGCCGTCCGGGTTGACCCAGGTGGTGGAGATCTCGCTGCGCTCGGAGGCCGCCTCGACCCGCTTGCCGGTGGTCCGGGCGGCGGCCCTGGCGGCGGCGATGCTGCCGGTGGGGTCGGTGGCGGCCACCGTCGGGGGCTTGCCGGGGGAGGGCTTGGGCTGTGGCTTGGCCGCGAACGCGACCTGGGCCCCGCCTGCCAGCGACAGTGCCAGCGCGAGGGCCAGCGGACCGCTCAGGGTCCGTCTTGAGACGTGCATCGATGCTCCTTGACCCACTGTTGATCAACAGTGCTGGCGGGAGCATAGGGAAGATCATCTGACGAGATGATCATGACAAGTATGGACATAGGCCCCCAAGGCCTGAGGATTTCCTTGAGAAGTTGATGTGATCGTGACGCGCTGTATACGCACGGACGCGGAAGGGCGGACACCCCTGGATCAGGGGTGTCCGCCCTTCCGGTGGAACCGGTCCGGCTACCTGGTCGCGCGCTTCGCCAGGAAGGTCTCGACCTCGGCCCGGATCTCCGAGGTGTCCAGACCGCGCACGGTCATCGTGGTGCGGCGGCGCAGCACGTCGTCCGTGGTGTACGCCCACTCGCTGTCGGCGGCGTAGGCGACCTGCGCCCAGACGTCCGGCCCGTCCGCGTGGATCGGCTCGCCCAGCTCCGGGTTCTCGTCGATCATGCGGGCGATCTCGAAGGAGAGCGTGCCGTAGTGGCTGGCCAGGTGCTTGGCGACCAGCGGCTCCATCCGGGAGCCGGGCTCGCGGTCGATCAGCAGGCGGTGCGCGACGGCGTTCGGCGCGCCGACGCCCGGCAGCGGCACGGTCGCGGCGATCGGCGAGATGTCCTCACCGAGGGTGGTACCGGGCACGTGCGCGAGCTTCTCCAGCACCGTCCGGCCGATGTGCCGGTAGGTGGTCCACTTGCCGCCGGCGACCGACAGCATGCCGCCCTTGCCCTCGGTGACGACCGTCTCGCGCTTGGCGGCGGCGGTGTCGCCCGGGCCGCCGGGCAGCACCCGCAGGCCGGCGAAGGCGTAGGTGATCAGGTCACGGTCGAGGTGCTCGTCGCGGATGGCGTGGCCGGCCTCGCCCATGATCTGGTCGATGTCGGCCTCGGTGGCCCGGACGTCCTGCGGGTCGCCGGTGTACTCCTCGTCCGTGGTGCCGAGCAGGACGTGGTCCTCCCACGGGATGGCGAACGAGACGCGGTACTTGTCGATCGGGATGGTGAGCGCGGCGCGCCACGGGGAGCGGCGCTTGACGACGACGTGAGCGCCCTTGGAGAGGCGGATCGACGGCGCGGCGCCGGCGTCCTCCATCGTGCGCAGGTGGTCCACCCACGGGCCGGTGGCGTTCAGCACCAGGCGGGCGTCGACGCCGAACTCGGTGCCGTCCAGGCGGTCCTTGAGGTCCGCGCCGGTGACCCGGCCGCCGGTGAACCGCAGGCCGGTGACCTCGGCGTGGTTGAGCACCACGGCGCCGGCGTCGACGGCCGCGCGCACGGTCATCACGGCGACCCGCGAGTCGTTCATCTGGTGGTCGCCGTAGACGGCCACCGAGCGCAGGCCCTCGGTGCGCAGCGCGGGCACCTGCTGGGCGGCGTGCGCGGCGGTGGAGACCCGGCCCATGCCGTCGCGGAAGGCGGAGAGCGCCGAGTACAGGAAGACACCGGCGCCGAGCTTGGGCGCGCTGTGCGGGCCGCCCTTGTAGACCGGCACGAAGAAGGTCAGCGGGTTGACCAGGTGCGGGGCGACGTCGGTGGCGAGCGCGCGGCGCTCCTTGTGGTTCTCGGCGACGAGCTTGACCGCGCCGGTCTGCAGGTAGCGCAGGCCGCCGTGGACCAGCTTGGAGGAGGCGCTGGAGGTGGCACCGGCGAAGTCGCCGGCGTCGACCATGGCGACCTTCAGACCCGCCTGGGAGGCGGTCCAGGCGACGGCCGTGCCGAGGATGCCGCCCCCGATCACCAGCAGGTCGTAGGTGGCCTTGCCCAGCAGCTCGCGGGTCTCGGCGCGGGAGGCGGTGCGGCCGGCGGTGCGCTCGGCGCCCAGGGTCGGGATGGTAGCCATGGTGTGTGTACGGCGGCGCGGGTCGGGCGGCGCCGTTACTCCTCTCGATGTGCGGTGCGGCCCCTGCTGAGAGGCCGGTTCGGCCCGGTGCGGCGGGCCGGTGAAACGGGAGCGTGCCGGTCGGGGCCGAGGGCCCCGACCGGCTTCGCGGTCAGCTCTGTTCGTCCTCCTCCACCCAGCCCATGGTGCGCTCCACGGCCTTGAGCCACTTCTTGTACTCGCGCTCCCGGGTGGCCTCGTCCATCCGCGGGGTCCACTCGGCGGCGCGGTGCCAGTTGGCCCGCAGGGTGTCCAGGTCGCTCCAGAAGCCCACGGCCAGACCGGCCGCGTAGGCGGCGCCGAGCGCGGTGGTCTCGGCCACGTACGGGCGCTCGACCGGGGCGTCCAGGACGTCGGCGATGTTCTGCATGAGCAGGTTGTTGCTGGTCATGCCGCCGTCGACCTTGAGGGCGGTGAGCTCGACGCCGGAGTCCTTCTGCATGGCGTCGACGACCTCGCGGGTCTGCCAGGCGGTGGCCTCCAGCACGGCCCGGGCCAGGTGGCCCTTGGTGACGTACCGGGTCAGGCCGGCGATCACACCGCGGGCGTCGGAGCGCCAGTACGGGGCGAACAGGCCGGAGAAGGCCGGGACGAAGTAGGCGCCGCCGTTGTCCTCGACGGTGTTGGCGAGGGTCTCGATCTCGGCCGCGGTGGAGATGATGCCGAGCTGGTCGCGCAGCCACTGGACGAGCGAGCCGGTGACGGCGATCGATCCCTCCAGCGCGTAGACCGGCTTCTGGTCGCCGATCTGGTAGCCGACGGTGGTCAGCAGGCCGTGGTACGAGTTGACGATCTTCTCGCCGGTGTTGAGCAGCAGGAAGGTGCCGGTGCCGTAGGTGGACTTGGCCTCGCCCTCGTCGAAGCAGGTCTGGCCGAACAGCGCGGCCTGCTGGTCGCCGAGCGCGGAGGCGACGGGCACGCCCGCCAGGTCGCCGACGGCCTCGCCGTAGACCTCGGCGGAGGAGCGGATCTCCGGCAGGACGGCCAGCGGCACGCCCATCGACTCGGCGATCTTCTCGTCCCACGCCATCGTGTGGAGGTTCATCAGCATGGTGCGGCTGGCGTTGGTGACGTCGGTGACGTGCTTGCCGCCGTTGACACCACCGGTGAGGTTCCAGATGACCCAGGTGTCCATGGTGCCGAAGAGGATGTCGCCGGCCTCGGCGCGCTCGCGCAGGCCCTCGACGTTGTCCAGCAGCCAGCGGATCTTCGGGCCGGCGAAGTAGCTGGCCAGCGGCAGGCCGGTCTCGCGGCGGAAGCGGTCCTGGCCGACGTTGCGGCCGAGCTCGCGGCAGAGCCCCTCGGTGCGGGTGTCCTGCCACACCAGTGCGTTGTGCACCGGCTCGCCGGTGTTCCGGTCCCACAGGACGGTGGTCTCGCGCTGGTTGGTGATGCCGATCGCGCGGATGTCGTCCCTGGTCAGACCGGCCTTCTCCAGCGCGCCCCGGACCACCGACCGCACCCGGGTCCAGATCTCGGCGGCGTCGTGCTCGACATAGCCGGGCTGGGGGAAGATCTGCCGGTGCTCCTGCTGGTCGACGGCGACGATCCGGCCGTCCGCGCCGAAGATGATGCAGCGGCTGGAGGTGGTGCCCTGGTCGATCGCGGCGATGTAGTTGCCAGTGCCAGTGGAGGTCATGAGGGTCCTCGGCTCGGGATGGGGGTTGCGGGGGTGGGTGGGTCCGACTCTCTGGTCAGTCCCCGTGCTCGGGCGGGGCGGAAACCCGGGCTCAGAAGGCGACGTGGTACAGGCCGCCGGCCAGCAGGCCGCCGATGACCGGGCCGGCCACCGGGACCCAGGCGTAGGACCAGTCGGAGCCGCCCTTGTTCGGGATCGGCAGCAGCGAGTGCACGATGCGCGGGCCCAGGTCGCGGACCGGGTTGATGGCGTAGCCGGTCGGACCGCCGAGCGAGAGACCGATGGAGACGACGGTGAAGGCGACGATCAGGATGCCGGTGCCGGAGAGGCCGAGGCCCTTGGTCAGGCCCTGGGTGAGGATTCCGAGGCAGAGCACCATGGTGCCGATGATCTCGGTGAGCAGGTTCTGGAACGGGTTCCGGATCTCGGGACCGGTCGAGAAGATGCCCAGGGTCGGCTCCTTGTTGGCCTGGAACTGGCCGAGGTAGGTGGCCCAGACGAGGACGGCGCCGATCATCGCGCCGAGCAGCTGGGAGCCGAGGTAGACCGGGACCTTGCTCCAGTCGCCGGTGTCGACGGCGATGGCGAGGGTGACGGCCGGGTTCAGGTGCGCACCGGACTTGGGGGCCGACATGTAGGCGGCGACCATCACCGCGAAGCCCCAGCCGAAGGTGATCGCCAGCCAGCCGGCGTTGAGGGCCTTCGACTTCTTGAGCGTCACGGCGGCGCAGACGCCGCCGCCGAGAAGTATCAGGGCGGCGGTGCCGAGGGTTTCGCCGACGAAGATGTCGCCGTTGGAGAACGCGGACACAGAGACTCCCTTGTCCATATGGCCCGGAGATGAGGGTGGGGGCAGGCGACCGGACGATCACTGTGCGGGTGAGCGCTGTGTGGGAGTGATCGGCTCGGCCATCGTTCGACATTGTCGACCGTCATGCGGAAGCTTCCTCCCCAGGTCGCCCCCACGTCAAGGGCGGGTTACGCAGCTGTGACCCTTCGCTCGAAGTTACCCATCGGGGAACGCCAAATATGGACAAAACGCTAAGGCGCGGACAGGCATCCCGCCTGTCCGCGCCTCAGCGTGACCATGTCTTCCGATGTGACTCCGGTCGGGTCCGGGCCCGGTCCGTGCCCGGCCCGCCCCCGCCGGACGCGGCTCAGAACCGCCCGGCGCCCAGATCCCGCGAGATCGCCCGCGCCGCGCTGCGCACCGAGGCGACCAGCGACGGTCTGACGAACCCGTCCTCACAGACCCGCTCCACCGCGCCGCTGATGCAGACCGCGCCCACCGGATTGCGCCGCCGGTCCTGGATCAGCGCGCCGATCGAGGCCACGCCCTCCCAGGTCTCCTCGATCGCGTCGGCCCAGCCCCGTTCGCGGGTCAGCGCCGCCTCCGCGTCCACGTCCGCCGGCTCGGTCAGGGTCCGTGAGGTGTACGCCTCCAGCTCGCCCTCGGCCAGCTCGCCGCGCGCCACCGGGTCGTACGCCAGCAGCACCTTGCCCATCGCGGTGCTGTGCAACGGCTGCATCGAGCCGACCTCCAGCACCTGCCGGGTGTCGTCCGGACGGAAGACGTGGTGCACGATCAGCACGCCCCGCTGGTGCAGCACCCCGAGGTAGACCGTCTCCCCGGCCGCTCTG
Organism: Kitasatospora sp. NPDC088351; assembly: GCF_040685575.1. NCBI lineage: Bacteria > Bacillati > Actinomycetota > Actinomycetes > Kitasatosporales > Streptomycetaceae > Kitasatospora > Kitasatospora sp. NPDC088351. The sequence goes on from NZ_JBFBIL010000037.1 coordinate 78,019, forward strand.
GCCAGGTCGTCCGCCCAGACCAGGGCGCGCGCCCGCAGCTCGTGCACGTCCAGATAGCTCTGGCCGAGGCGCAGCAGTTCGGCGCCCAGCTGGTACTTGCCGCTCTCCGGGTCCTGCTCCACGAACCCCTCCTGCTGGAGGGTCCGCAGGATGCCGTGCGCGGTGCCCTTGGCGAGACCCAGCGCCGTCGCGACCTCGGACAGGCCCAGGCGGCGTTCGCCGCCGGCCAGCAGGCGCATGATGGCGGCGGCCCGGGAAAGCGACTGGATCGGGCCGGGCATTCGGTACCTCCGCGCTGACAGGCGGTCGACAATGTCGACCGCAGTGGTAACGCCACGAGTCTGCCAGTCCACCCCCGGTCCGTGCACCTTCCCCCTCGGTAACCGGCGCTCAGGGCCGGCCGTGCGCCCGCTCCGCCGCCCGCTCCGGTGTCGGCTCCGCCGCCAGCTCCGCCGCCAGCTCCGCCGCCAGGGCGGCGATCCCGTCCGGTCCGACCCGGCAGCAGCCGCCCATCAGCCGGGCGCCGTCCGCCAGCCAGCGGGCCACCCGCCCCCGGCCCCCGGCCGCCCCTGTCGCCCGGAACGTCGGCTCCCCGCGCCACTCCCGGGCCCCCGCGTCCCAGCTCTCGCCGCTGTTCGGATACACCACCACCGGTTTGCCGGTCACCCGCGCCGCCAGCGCCACCGCCCGGTCGGCATCCTGCGGCGTACAGCAGTTCACCCCCACCGCCACCACCTCGTCGGCCTCCGCGGCCAGGGCGAACGCCTCCGCCAGCGGCTGGCCGGCCCGGGTCCGGCCGCCCGCCACGCTGTACGACAGCCAGGCCGGTACACCCAGCCCGCGCACCGCCCGCAGCAGGGCCCGCGCCTCGTCCGCGTCCGGCACCGTCTCCAGCGCCAGCACGTCCGGCCCGGCCGCCACCAGCGCCTCCAGCCGGGGCCGGTGGAACGCCTCCAGCTCGTCCTGGCTCAGCCCGTACCGCCCCCGGTACTCCGACCCGTCCGCCGGCACCGCCCCGTACGGGCCCACCGACGCCGCCACCCAGCGCGGCCGGTCCCCGGCCGCCTCCTCCTCCGCCGCGGCGCGGGCCAGCTCCACGCCGCGCGCCAGCAGCCGCCCGGCCTCCGCCCGGCCCACCCCGCGCCGGGCGAACCCCTCGAAGCTCGCCTGGTAGCTCGCCGTGATCGCGACCTGCGCCCCCGCCGCGAAGTAGGCCCGGTGCGCGGCGACCAGCGCCTCGGGCGCGTCCGCCAGCAGCCGCGCCGACCAGAGCCCGTCCGACAGATCGTGCCCGGCGGCCGCGAGCTGGTTGGACAGTCCGCCGTCCAGCACCAGCGGACCGGCGGCCAGCGCGGCGGCGAAGCCGGCCGGACCGGGAACCGGGGGAGTGACGGGCATGGCGGCCTCCTGGGGCGACGTCGTTCCTGCTCACAGCCTAGGAGCGCGGCGGCGGGCGGCCGCCCGGAAAACCATTTGCCGCAGAGACAAGGGATCGCTACGTTGTGCTCAGCCCGAGAACGACAAGGACGGGCGGGCCCGACCGGGAGAGGAGACCGCCATGGCCGCACAGCCACCCCACGGCGGGGGCGCCGAGCAGGAGTGGCTCGCCTCCTACGACCCGCGCGCCTACACCCCGGTCGCGGTCACGGTCGACGTCGTCGCCCTGACGCTGCGCCACGGCGGCCTGCACGTCCTGCTCGTCGAGCGCGCCGCGCCGCCCTACCAGGGGTACTGGGCGCTGCCGGGCGGCTTCCTGAAGGCCGGGGAGGAGGGTCTCGACGAGGCCGCCGCCCGCGAGCTCGCCGAGGAGACCGGCCTGCACGGCACCGCCGACGCCGAGGCCGCCCTCAGCCGGATCCACCTCGAACAGCTCGGTACCTACGGAGCCCCCCTGCGCGACCCGCGGATGCACGTGGTCTCGGTCGCCTACCTCGCGTTCGCCCCCGACCTGCCCGACCCCCAGGCCGGTACGGACGCGGCGTCCGCCGCCTGGCACCCCGTCACCGCCCTCGATCTCCGGCCGCCCGGCGGCCGGTCCCCAGCAGCCGGTGTGCCCGCCGACACCCACGGGGGTGGCGTCGACGGGCACACCGGCCACCCTCCCGCCCCCCACACCGGAGCCGAGGGGCCCGCCCCCATCGCGTCGGTCCCCATCGCGCTGGCCTTCGACCACGCGCGCATCCTGGCCGACGGCCTCGACCGCGCCCGCGCCAAGATCGAGTACAGCCCGCTGGCCACCGCCTTCCTCCAGTACGACTTCACCATCCCCGAGCTGCGCGCCGTCTACGAGGCCGTCTGGGGCGAGAAGCTCCACCCGGGGAACTTCCACCGCAAGGTGCTCTCCGTCCCCGGCTTCGTCGAGAGCACCGGCACCACCACCGAGCGCGGCGGCGCCCGCGGCGGCCCCCGGGCCCGCAACTACCGCGCCGGCGACGCCCAGCTCCTCCACCCGGCACTGCTCCGCCCCACCCACGAGGACGGGCTCCGCTGACCGGCCCCGCCGCCCATGTCCACGGACCGCGATCCACCGCAGGCCCTCGCGGCACTACCATCCGGCCATGACCACTCAAGAGGTGAGCAGGACGAGCAACCGGCCCAACTCCCACTGCCACTGGTGCGGCACGCCCTACCCGTCAGGTACCGAGGCCTGGCCCCGCACCTGCCCCGGCTGCGCCGAGATCAGCTACCGCAATCCACTGCCCGTCGTGGTCACCCTCCTCCCGGTCACCCAGGAGAGCGGTGAGCGGAGCCTCGTCGTCATCCGCCGCACCATCGAGCCCGGCTGCGGCGAACTCGCCCTGCCCGGCGGCTACGTCGACTACGGCGAGAGCTGGCAGCAGGCCTGCGTCCGCGAACTCCGCGAGGAGACGGGCATCCTGGCCGACGCCGCCGACATCACCCTGGTAGCCACCGACTCCGACACCAACGGCGGCTTCCTCTGCCTCTTCGGCCTGCTGCCCGGCCGCCCGCTCGCCGAACTGCCGCCCTCCAGGCCCACCGACGAGACCGACGGCTGGCAGCTCTCGACCCCCGAGACCCCACTCGCCTTCGCCTTCCACACCCGGGTCTCCCGCGCCTGGTTCAACGGCGAGTTCACCCGCCGCTGACCGGCCGCTGACCAGCCCGCGCACCCCCGGGGCAGACCCTGGCGCACCGGCCGATCACATGGCAGGGTCTGCACCGACAGCCCCAACCGGACGGGCCCTGCCACAAGCACTCCCGTCCCATCCACCGGCCGGGAGACCACCACCGTGAGCACCCCATCCCAGGATCAGCCGCTCTGGCGCCCCAACCCCGCTCGCGCCGCCGCCACCAACCTCGTGGCCTTCCAGGCCTGGGCCGCCGAACACCACGGCGCACCGGCCGCCCCCCTCGCCCCCGCTGACGACGACCAGCAGGCCGCCCGGCGCTACGCGGATCTGCACACCTGGTCCACCGAGGACCTCGACCGCTTCTGGACCGCCGTCACCCAGTGGTTCGACGTCCGGTTCACCCGGGCACCCGAGGCAGTCCTCGCCGACCCGGCCATGCCCGGCGCCCGCTGGTTCCCCGGGGCCCGCCTCAACTACGCCGAGCACGCCCTGCGCGCCGGCGAACCCGGCCCCGACGGCCGGCCGAGCGCCAACGCCGACCGCCCGGCCGTCCTCCACCTCGACGAGACCACCGAGCAGCCCGTCGTCCTCACCTGGGCCGAACTCCGCCGCCAGGTCGGCTCGCTGGCCGAGGCACTCCGCGCCCAGGGCATCGGCCCCGGCGACCGGGTCGGCGCCTACCTGCCGAACATCCCGCAGGCTGCCGTCGCCCTCCTCGCCACCGCCGCCGTCGGCGCCATCTGGACCAGCTGCGCCCCCGACTTCGGCGCCCGCAGCGTCCTCGACCGGCTCCAGCAGATCGAACCCGCCGTCCTCTTCGCCGTCGACGGCTACCACTACGGCGGCAAGGACCACGACCGCACCGAGGTCGTCGCCGAACTCCGCCGCGAACTCCCCACGCTGCGCACCGTCGTCCACGTCCCCGTGCTCGGCGCACCCGCCCCCGACGGCGCCCTGCACTGGGACGACCTGGTCGCCCACGACGTCGAGCCGGTCTTCGAGGCCGTCCCCTTCGACCACCCGCTCTGGGTCCTCTACTCCTCGGGCACCACCGGCCTGCCCAAGGCCATCGTCCAGAGCCAGGGCGGCATCCTGGTCGAACACCTCAAGCAGGCCGGCCTCCACCTCGACCTCGGCCCCGGCGACCGCTTCCTCTGGTACACCTCCACCGGCTGGATGATGTGGAACTTCCTCCTCGCCGGCCTGCTCACCGGGTCCACGATCGTCACCTACGACGGCAGCCCCGGCCACCCCGACACCGGCGCCCTCTGGTCCGTCGCCGCCCGCACCGGCGCGACCGTCCTCGGCACCTCCGCCGCCTACGTCATCGCCAGCCGCAAGGCCGACCTCCACCCCGGCCGCGACCTCGACCTCTCCGTCGTCCGCTGCATCGGCACCACCGGCTCCCCGCTCCCGCCCGACGGTTTCCGCTGGATCTACGACGAGGTCAAGGAGGACGTCTGGCTCGCCTCGGTCAGCGGCGGCACCGACGTCTGCTCCTGCTTCGTCGGCGGCGTCCCGACCCTCCCGGTCCACCTCGGCGAGATCCAGGCCCGCTGCCTCGGTGCCGCCGTCGAGTCCTGGGACGTCCACGGCCGCCCGCTCACCGACGCCGTCGGCGAACTCGTCGTCACCAAGCCCATCCCGTCCATGCCCACCGGTTTCTGGAGCGACCCGGACGGCATCCGCTACCACGACAGCTACTTCGAGATGTACCCCGGCGTCTGGCGCCACGGCGACTGGATCACCGTCACCTCCCGCGGCACCGTCGTCATCCACGGCCGCTCCGACTCCACCCTCAACCGCCAGGGCGTCCGGATGGGCTCCTCCGACATCTACGAGGTCGTCGAGCGCCTCCCGGAGATCGCCGAATCCCTGGTCATCGGCGTGGAGGAGCCCGAAGGCGGCTACTGGATGCCGCTGTTCGTCGTCCTCGCCCCCGACGCGACCCTCGACGACGACCTCATCGGCCGCATCCGCACCACGCTGCGCACCGAACTCTCCCCGCGCCACGTCCCCGACGAGGTGATCGCCGTCCGGGGCCTGCCGCACACCCTGACCGGCAAGCGGATCGAGGTCCCGGTGAAGCGCCTGCTCTCCGGCACCCCGCTGGAGCAGGCGGTCAACCCCGGCTCCGTCGACAACCTCGAACACCTGCGCTTCTTCGAACAGCTCGGCCGGGACCGCCGCGGGTAGCCCCGCGTACGGCGAAGGGGCGTCTCCACCACCGCCGCCCGAGACCGACGGCCTCACCACGACCGTGTCGCCGACCGCCTCGCCGACCGCCACCGCCACCGCGACTGCGACCGCCACGGCGACCGCGACCGCCACTCCGCGAAGAGGCCGGGATCACCGCCCGGGAGTGGACGCCGCTGGGCAACGTCGCCCTGATGACCCGCAAC
>NZ_JBFBIL010000038.1:0-80277 GCF_040685575.1 Kitasatospora sp. NPDC088351
CAGTTGCGCTCGCGTCACACACCACGGTCTACCGGATCAGGACCCGCCGCGAAGGTGAATCACACAGATTGATCACGACCGAATACGCGCCCTAGCGTGACGTGTCCCTGGGTGGGTTCCCGGCGTTTCAGCCTGGGGCCCGGCCGGGGCCTGCCACGACAGACGAACGGACGACTGTGACCACATCCCGAATCCCGTACGCGGACCTGCCTGTTACGGCACGCAGGGCCGTCGAGGCGCACACCGGCCCGGTCCTGAAGGTGGAGTCGGAGACCGAGGGCTTCAACAGCTCGATCGCCGCCCGTCTGATGTCGCCGACTGGCATGTACTACGTGAAGGGGCTGCGGGCAGACCACCGACGAGCGTGGACTCAGGCCCGAGAGGCGGAAGTGAACCCGTATGTGCGAGGGATCGCACCCGCCTTGGTCGCCCGTGTCGAATCCGACGGGTGGGACCTGTTGATCTTCGAAGCGGTCGACGGACACCACGCCGACTACCGGCCTGGCTCACCCGACCTGCCGAAGGTCGTTGCCACACTGCGGCGTCTGTCGGAGATCCCTTGCCCACCGATCGAACTACGGCGCGCGGAGCAGCGACTCGCCCGGTACGCCGCACGGCCGGAAGACCTTGATCAGTTCGCTGGGGAGGCGCTGCTTCACACCGACTGGCACAACACGAACGTCCTCGTGACCGACCAGAGCGCCCAACTCGTTGACTGGGCCTGGGCCACCAAGGGCGCCCCGTGGCTGGATGCCGGGTACTGGGCGCTCTGGCTGATCGCGTTCGGGCACGACCCCGCCTCGGCCGAAGGATGGGCCGCCCGCGTTCCGACATGGCAGGCGGCGTCCGCCGAGGAGGTCAACGCGTTCGCTGTCGCCAACGCCAACATGTGGGACGAGATCGGCGAGGACGACCCCGACCCGTGGACGACCCGCATGGTCGGCGCCGCCCGCACATGGCGCGACTACCGGAAGGCGTGATCGGCCCCGGAACAGCCCCGGCTGTCCCCTCCCGTCGTGGAGAGGTGGCCGGGGCGTCATCGATTCCGGCTGGACCTACGCGTTGGGCTCGCTCTCGCCCTCGCGGTCCACCACGAACGTTCCGCGCTGCGGGAGGGTCCGGACCCACCCCTCGTCGCGCAGGAACTCGACCGCATGCCGTGCGGTGTTCCGGGCCACCCCGTAGGTCTGTATCAAGGCCGACTCGGACGGCACCCGCCCGCCGGGGCGCAGTTCGCCCGACCGGATGGCCCGGATCACATCGGCAGCGATCTGCTGGTACGGGTGCTCTTCGGCGTCCGGGTCGATAGGTGTGGCAGCCATGACGCAGAGCCTAGGCGTCTCGGCACGTCCTCGCGCGTGCCGGTACGAGTCAGAACGTATCTGTGCCGACAACGGCCCCGACGTCACCGCTGTGGGCGCCCAGGAGGCCGCCAGCCCCGGACAGGTCCTCTTCGCCTGCCCCCGCTGCGCCCCCGCCGTACGTGCCGTCTTCGCCATCGGCGACGACCGGTAGTCCACGCCACAACCACCCCGCCCGGCCGTCTGCCGGGCGGGGTTTCAAAGGCCCCTCGCTGTATCCCGAACGGTGTGCACTTCGGGCGAACGGCGCCACGCGTCCGCGGGCCGCTTCTGGCACGCCGCTCTCCACAACGCCCACACCGCCCACCAGCGCGACCTCGGCGCGGGCATCCTGTCCGATCTCGCGTATCAACTGCTGTGGCTCAAGGACGCACGAGCCGCCGCCGACATCCTCGACCACGCCATCCCTCGGACTCAGCACCCCACCGCGCGGTCCCTCCTTCACCTGCGACAGGCCCGCGCCCTCGCCGTGCTCGACGAGGGCGGCCTGTGCCGCCGGGCCCTCGCCGCCGCAGAGAAGGCGATGGATACCCCGCCGTATGATCCCGCACCCGCCTGGTGCTCGTGGATGTCGCACGCCGACCTGGCCGCGGACAGCGGCCGTTGCCTCGCGGACCTCGGTCAGCGCCGCCAGGCCCACCAGCTCATGGACGAGGGCATTGCTTTGCTGCCCGCCACCCGCTCCAAGACCAGATCCGTGTTCCTGACCTACCAGGCCGAGACCTACCTCCGCGACGGCGAACCCGACATCGCCGCGGAGACCGCCACACGCTCCCTCGACCTGGCCAGCCGGATCGACGCCCCCAGGTGCGTGACGATGATCCGCGACCTCGAACCAGAGCTGTCGCGATACACGCAGACCGCTTCCGTCGCCGAACTGCTCGAACGGCTTCGAGCGGTCGGTTGAAGCTTCGCCGCCGGCTGCCCACTCCTGCTTGTGGAGTTCGAACAGATGGTTGGACCGCACGGAGTACGAGGTGGTGCGGTCCGGCCCCCGCCGGCTGTGGGACGAGGTGGCCGCCGCGTACCGGTGGTGGGCCGACCAGGACCGCCCCGGGTACGAGCGGTTCGGCCTGACGGTCACCCCGGAGGGTCAGACGGCCTGGCTCGACTCTCCTGACCACCCGGTTCCGCGGCAGAGCTGACGGGCCGCCCTCGCCCCGGGCCCTACCGGCGGCCTGGCAGCGCCACCCAGATCCGGTCCCGCCCGTGCACGCCACAGCGGCGCACGGGCGGGGCTTCGCCTACCGTTGCGCACGCTGGTCACTCACCACGAACCAGCGGGTCAAAGGCAATGTGCACTCTTGTTCGCTTCGCCAACGCCGGGTGGGTACGGGGAGGCTGCTCGCTCACAGATCGGCGGGGTCATAGCCGAACGGGAGGAGCCCCCAGCGCTCCCAGTCCCGGATCATGCGTGGTGCAGCACCCACCGGATGCGGCTGATCGGCGTCCAGCAGCTCGGTGACGTCGTCGTGCTGCGATACGCGCCCAAGCAGGAATCCGTCTGAGCCTCGCCGTCAAGCCTGGCTGCCCGCCCAGCGCCGGTCGACGTGGGCGTTCCTGTGGTGACGGCGCAGTGGTCAAGCCCTCGCCCGGCGGCGCGCCGCCGGGCGAGGGCCGGGACAGCTGCTGCCTTCTCCGTCGGCAGGACGTCCCGGAGGATCCGGGCGGACCGACGGGCGTTGGGGCAGTGGATGACCTCTTCCGGCGTCACGGTGAGGTCGACTCTCACGTCGTTGGTCATATGTGCTGACTGTGGCGGTACTTGGGTGGGTGGGAGGTGGCTACCCACCCATTCCACTAGAAGGTCACTCGACCGCCGACACCGGAGCTTCGGCCGCGAAGGTGAGGAAGGCGGCCCAGGCGGAGGGCGAGAAGGCGAGCTGCGGGCCGGCCTTGTCCTTGGAGTCCCGGACGTGGACGAGGTTGGGGTGGGCAGCCACCTCGACGCAGTTGCCGCCCTCGTAGTCGCTGTAGCTGGACCGGATCCACGGTGCTGCGACGCTCATAGTTGCTCCGCTACCTTTCTGATGAACTGCATGGAATCCTCAACGCTGAGGGCTTGCGCGCGGATTATCGCGTGCCGCGTGCTGAGCTCGCTCACGACCTTCGGGTCGGAGTGGAGTGCGTTCGTTCCATGGGTTTCCACATATACGTAGTGCTCGTGATTGACCGTCTCTATGACAACCATCGATCCGGAGAGGGCCGAGGGGATGGCCCGGTCGATGGTCAGGATCTGGACTCGCACATTGCGCAACTGTTCGGTCTCCAGCAGGCGGTGCAGCTGTCGCTGCATCGTTCCTGGGCCGCCCAGGCCGGCGTGGAGGGCCGCCTCGTAGATCACGAAGCTGTACAGCACGGTGGGGCGGAGGGTCAGCTTCTCCTGTCGGAGCATCCGAGCCTTGACGCGATCCTCGACCGTCGCATCGTCCACGGGCGGCATGGTGTTGCTCAAGATCGCTCTCGCATACTCCTCCGTCTGTAGCAGGCCGGGGATGTAGAGAGGCTCATACGAGTACATCGCGATGGCCTCGTCTTCGGCGTCGCGGTACGAGTCGGTGCGAGTAGGCGGGCTCTCCGAGGCCAGGTACTGGTAGGCCCCGAGCAGCATGCCTCGTGCGTTGCACAACTCGTCGGCAACGGTGAGGAGCTTCAGTGAAGGCTTCCTTCGTCCGGCCTCCATCGACCGCACGCTCTCGCAGTCGTAGTTCGAGGCTGTGCTCAACTCATCTCGAGTGACACCGGCTTGGGCGCGCCAGCGCTTGATTTGGTCGCCGCAGTACTTCCATGCCGTCGGGTTCTGCTTGGGCGTGGCCATCTCCGGATCCCCTCCTCGTGCCGGTCAACCTGCGGTGCAAGTGCTGAGGTACCGGCGTCGTAACTCCCGAGGCTATGCCCGGTTGCCGACGCTTGGAACGTGCAATGGCCGAACTTCGCCCCACGGAGTGAGGCCCGACCTCCCCATGCCCCCAAGGACACTGATGATCACTCAGGCTGTCGACATCGAGTGGATGTTCCCCCGCCACCCCCGCAGCGCCGGCCGGGCCCGCGTCCAACTGCTCCGGCAGGCCTACGTCTGGCAGGTCGCCGACGAGACCACCGAGATCGCCGTCCTCCTTCTCAGCGAGCTGGTCACCAACGCCTGCCGGCACGCCCGTGGCCCGCGTGACCGTCTCGTGGGTGTCCGCTGCCTGATCGTCGACGACCTGCTCCGGGTCGAGGTCACCGACGCCAATGAGGACCTTCCCCAGCCCCGCGAGGCCGCCCTCGACGACGAGGCCGGCCGCGGCCTGCACCTCGTCGACGCCCTCGCCGACTCCTGGGGCGCCCACCTCCGCGGTGAGGGCTACCGCGGCAAGACCGTGTGGTTCCAACTGAAGCTCTGGGGCGGCGCGCTGTAGCGGCCGCGCGCCTGGGGGCCGGTCTCCCGGTGCAGGCTCTGATAAACATTTCAAGGTCATCCGGGCATTCCTCCTGCCCTTTCGGGCAATGCGTGGCCGAATTCCCTTTCGGTGGCCGATTCCCCGCGCCTCTCGCTCAATTCGGCCGGGCCGGAACTCCGGCCTGGCCGAATCCATGCCAGTCGTGGACAGTCTTTCGGTAACGGGCGGGGTGGGCGGATGGCAAGGTGATGGCGGCGTACCCCGATTGGTCAAGACCACTGCGATCTGCCCTGATCCATGCTGCGGAATGGTAAACCTCCACTTGTGGGCGGCGTACGGCCTGACCTGGCATGTCCGTTCTCGACCCGCCGTCTCGTGGTCTGGACCGCGCAAACCGGCCAACTCCTTGACAGGGCCATGCTGCCCATTGAAAGCTGGATGAGCTGCCGGAATCTCCCTGGGTTTCGGCTGTTGAAAATTTTACCGGCCGGCCGGTTCCGCGGTGTTCGAGTCCCTGTGCGCCCCCGTGAACGCACGTACTTCGAATGCCGCAGAGTCATGCGTCGTTACGCCGGATTCAACTTCGTTTCCATTTCTGATGCACCACCAACCCTCGACTGGCCCCGTCATGCCGTAATCGACCGAAGAGTGGAATCACTATGGGGAAACCTGCCATCGTGCTGCTGAGTGGCGGCCTCGACTCGACCACGAGTCTGGCGATCGCCAAGGACCAGGGCTTCACGCCCTACGCGCTGAGCTTCCGCTACGGCCAGCGCCACTCCGTCGAACTGGCGGCCGCGCAGCGGGTCGCCCAGCGGCAGGGGGTGGAGCGGCACGTCATCGCCGACATCGACCTGCGGGTGTTCGGCGGCTCAGCCCTCACCGACGACATCGAGGTCCCCAAGGGCCGGAGCGACGAGGAGATGGAGAGCGGCATCCCGCTCACCTACGTCCCCGCGCGCAACACCATCTTCCTCTCCTTCGCGCTCTCCTACGCCGAGGTCGTCGGGGCGCTGGACATCTTCACCGGCGTCACCGCCGTCGACTACAGCGGCTACCCCGACTGCCGCCCGGAGTACCTGGCGGCGTACGAGGCGATGGCCAACCTCGCCACCAAGTCGACGGCCGACGGCGAGCACCGCATCCGCCTGCACTCGCCGCTGCTGCACCTGTCCAAGGCGGACATCATCCGCACCGGCATCGGGCTCGGCGTCGACTACGCCCTGACCTCCAGCTGCTACGACCCGGACGAGGACGCCCGCGCCTGCGGCCAGTGCGACACCTGCCGGCTGCGGCTCAAGGGCTTCAGCGAGGCCGGCATCGCCGACCCGGTCCGCTACCAGGGCGTGTCGGCATGACCTACCTCGTCAAGGAGATCTTCTACACGCTCCAGGGAGAGGGCCGGCACGCCGGCCGCCCGGCGGTCTTCTGCCGCTTCTCCCGCTGCAACCTGTGGACCGGGCTGGAGAAGGACCGCCACCGGGCGATCTGCCAGTTCTGCGACACCGACTTCGTGGGCACCGACGGCGAGAACGGCGGCCGGTTCGCCACCCCGGAGGACCTCGCCGCCGCCGTCGAACGAGTGTGGGCGCCGGACGCCAGCGAGCAGCGGTTCGTCGTCATCACCGGCGGCGAACCCCTGCTCCAGCTCGACGCCCCCGCCGTCGACGCCCTGCACGACCGGGGCTTCGAGGTCTCGGTGGAGACCAACGGCACCCGGACGCCGCCGCCCGGCATCGACTGGCTCTGCGTCAGCCCGAAGCTCGGCTCCGAGATGATCGTCGAGCGGGGCAACGAGCTGAAGCTGGTCTACCCGCAGGAGAACGGCGAACCGTCCCAGTTCGAGCACCTGGCGTTCGAGTCCTTCCGCCTCCAGCCCATGGACGGCCCCGACATCGAGGCCAACACCCGCGCAGCCGTCCAGTACTGCCTGGACCACCCGCTCTGGAACTTCTCCCTGCAAACCCACAAGTACCTGGGGATTTCCTGATGAGTACGTTGCTTCTGCCCGGTGGGGCGGCGGCCCGGCACACCGTGTCGGTGCGGCACAACTTCGAGACCGCGCACCGGCTTCCGCACCTGGAAGGCAAGTGCGTCCACTTCCACGGGCACTCCTGGTGGATGCAGGCCAGCATCTCGGCGCCGGCCCTCGCCGACGGCACGGTGGTGGAGTTCGGCGCGTTCAAGGCGCGGATCCGCTCGTGGATCGACACCCACCTCGACCACGGCGCCATGCTGGGCGCCGACGACCCGCTCGCCGCGGTGCTGACCGAGCACAAGAGCAAGCTCTTCCGCTTCGGCGCCGCCGACCCGACCCCGGCCGAACGACTCGCCGAAGGACTGTCGTACCCGACCGTCGAGGCCGTCGCCGAACTGCTCGCCAGGGTCGCCGACGAGGCGCTGCGCTCGTTGGACAGTGCGCCCGGCGCGTTCGTCCAGGAGGTCCTGGTGAACGAGACCCACGTCAATGCCGCGGGATGGCGCAATGTGCCGGCCTGAGCTCGGCCGGCCGTCCCCGTTGTCCACCGAGGAGTTCACGACATGACCAGTATCGACAGCCCGGCTCTCACCGGATCGGCTCTCACCGGGGCCGCCCTCTCCGGGGCCGAGCTCTCCGGCGAGGCCGCCCTGGACCAGGCCACCGCCCACGCGCGCGCCATGCTCACGTCGCTCGGCATCGACTGCGACAGCGCGTCCACCCGGCGCACCCCCTACCGGTTCGTGAAGGCCCTGGCCGAGATGACCGACGGGCTGCGCCAGGACCCGACCCGGCACCTGAAGGTGCAGTTCCCGGCCGAGTCCGTCAACCAGGGGATCATCGCCGCCGTCGACGTCCCCTTCGTCGCCGTGTGCGAGCACCACGTCCTGCCGTTCCTCGGCCGGGCGACCGTCGCCTACCTCCCGGCGCCGGGCGCCCACATCGTCGGCCTCTCCAAGCTCGCCCGGGTGCTCCAGGAGTACGCGGCCAGGCCGCAGGTGCAGGAGCGGCTCGGCGAGCAGGTGGTCGAGGCGCTCAGCAAGCACCTGACCTCGCTCGGCGCGGCCTGCCTGATCCGCTCCGAACACGCCTGCCTCACCCTGCGCGGGGCCGAGGCGCACGGGGCGGTCATGGTGACCAGCCACCTGTCCGGGGAGTTCACCACGGACCAGGGCCTGCGCGCGCAGGTCCTCGCCCTGGCGCCCGCCCACACCGGGCGCTGACCGCTCCCCGCACGACCACCCGGCGGCGGCGCCCCTTCGGCGCCGCCGCCAGGCGCCTTCGCCCCCGATCCGACCTGCTCCGACCTGCTCCGACTTGCTCCGACCTGCTCCGACCCTGAACGGACCACGCGCGTGAACATCGCCTTCGTGCTGCTGACCCACAACCCCGACGAACCGGCCGGGATCGAGCGCAGCATCGCCTCGCTCGCCGACGGCCTGCGCGAACTGGGCCACCGCGCCCTCATCGTGGCGGCCGGCCCGGCCCACCCGGCCGACGACCCCGACCTGCTCCGCCTGAGCAGCCTCGCCCTGCCGCGCCCCGTCCAGTACGACGAGGTGATGCGCCTGCTCGCCGAACCCGCCGCCGTCGACCGGGAGGTGCGGGACCTGCTCACCGCCCACCGGGTCGACCTGGTCTGCTGGGTCGACGCGGGCGCCGGCCTCGGCTTCCTCAACCCCGCCCCGCCCGGCGTGCGCACCGCGCTGATGGTGCACTTCCTGCGCACCGACGACGCGATGCACGAGAGCCTCAAGCACCAGCCGGGCGTCGTCCTGCCGGTCAGCGACTTCCTGACCGGCGAGGCCGCCCGCGCCGGGCTCGACACCACCGGCTGGCAGGCCCTGCCCAACGCCCTGCTGCACCACAGTGCGCCGCCCACCGCCGAGGAGCGCGAGCGGCTGCGGCGCACCGGCCCGGTGCGGACGCTCTCCCGGGCCGATCCGCAGAAGGGCGTCGCCGAGCTGCTCCGCGCCTACCCCGCCGAAGGGCTCGGCCGGCCCGTCCAGATCGTGCTGGCGGCGGCCGGGTTCGAGTTCTGGCCCGGCATGCAGGAGCAGGTGATCAGCGAATGCCGCGCCCTGGCCGCCGGCCTGCCGGACGTCGAGATCCTGCCCGCCCTGCCCTGGCAGGAGGTGCAGCCGTTCCTCGCGGGCGCCGCCGTCACCGTGATGGGCTCGAACGCGCCGGAGACCTTCGGCAACGTCGCCGCCGAGTCGCTGTCGGTGGGCACGCCGGTGGTCGGGTACGGGCTCGGGCACCTGCCCGTGCTCACCGGCGGGGCGGGCCGGATGGTGGAGCTGGAGCAGGGGCCGGAGGGGATCTGGCGGGCGCTGCGGGAGCTGGTCGACGACCCGGAGGCCTACCACGCGGCCGTCGGGCAGGCGCCGCGGCAGGTCGCCGACCAGACGCCGGTCGCGGTCGCGCGGGCGTTCCTGCGGGCGGCGGCGCCGGACGCGGTCTGAGCGGCTGCGTGCTTGAGCGGCCACGTGGTTGAGCGGCCGGTGCGGTGGAGTGGTCATCGCGTCTGAGCGGCCATGTGTCTGAGCGGCCATGTGTCTGAGCGGCCATGTGTCTGAGCGGCCACACGGCTGAGGGCCCCCGGGGTGTCCGGGGGCCCTCAACCGGCCTGTGGGGGTCAGGACTTGGCGGCCGATCCGGGCCGGGCGACCAGGACGGCACCCTGGTCCCCGATCGCGTGCGGGCGGCGTGCGAAGTGGCGGCGCAGCGCGGGCGCGATCGCCTGCCGCATCGCCCCGGCGTCCGGGTGGTCCTCGTACCAGAAGTTGACCAGCGTCGTCGTCGCCGCCCGGACCCGGTCGTCCAGGTCGGGCTCGGGGAAGTGCAGCGCGGCCTCCGTCCGGTACAGCGAGAAGTCGTGGAACCCGTGCGTGCTCAGCAACTCGGCCGCGGTGGCCAGCAGATAGCCCTGGTGGTCATGGGGCTCGCCGGCCAGCGGGACGCAGGTCTCGTTGAGGATGCTCACCAGCTCGTTGTCGTCGGCGCCGCCGATCAGTACGACCTTCGCCTCCGGGTCGGTGCGGTCGCAGACCCGCGCCAACTCGGCGACGGACCGCTCCAGATCGTCCACGTAGGGCAGGATCCAGGTGGCGAACACCACGTCGAACGAGGCGTCCGGGAACGGCAGCGACTCCGCGTGCCCGGGGATGATCTCGATCGTGCCGGTGCCGCCCTCCTCCGCGCGCTCGGTGAGCGTCGCCACCCGCTGGCTGTGCGGCTCGACGGTGGTGCAGTGGCCCAGCTGGACGGCCACGGCGCGGGTGAGGTCACCGGTGCCGCCGCCGACGTCGAGCGCGCGCTTGTTGGCGGCGGTGGTGGAGCAGATCAGCGAGATCTCCTCCCGGCGCTCCAGCCGGCTGGTGAAGTCCAGCCAGCCGCCGTGACTCAGCCGGTGCGGCCCGCGATAGGCGGCCGGCATGCGGTCGGCCGGCCCGCACAGCGGATGCGTGCGCACACCCGTGGCGTCGAGGCCGGTGGAAACCAGTGCGGTGGATATCGGCGCGTTCAAATTAGAGCTCCCCTGAGGAGATTGTTCACGGGTGCATTCCATTGTGGCGCAGGGTGTCTCCATCGTAGCCATTGGCGGTGGCCAGTCAATGGTGGTCCGGAAAGGTCTGATGAAATGGCTTGGAATGGACCTCTCGGTACGACCGGACAGTGCCCCGGCATTCACTGGAGCCGAATTCAAGGTTTACTGCGAGGGGTGACCGGTGATTCCAGGCAGGTGGCGAGCGCCGTCTGATTCGCCAGGAAGCGCGTCGCCACCGCGATGCTCCGTGACTCCGCTATCGAACTGCCGCGGACTTCCTGGAGGATCCTGCGCAGGGCGACCAGGTCGTACCGCCGCACGACCTCGATGATCGCGGTTTCGGCCAGCGGCCCGAGGCGGGCGCCCGGCACGATCGACCGGGTGCACAGGTCGAGAAGTGCGGCCGCCGCCCCGGAACGGGGGCCGCCGGGCCAGGCGAGACCGGCGATCCGCCGGATCCTCCGGTCGTCGGCCTGCGGTTCGTCGGCCCGCGGCCCGTCGGCCGGTTCCGGGGCGAACCAGTGGTGGCGCCGGGAGAGGACGGCCGCGCACAGCAGCGCGTCGACGTAGGTCGTGTGGTACGAGTGGTAGAAGCGGTAGCCGGCGCGGCCGGCCGGTTCCTGCTTCGCCAGCTCCGCGTCCCGGAACGTGGGACCGGGCAGCGCCCCCCGGTCGTCGAGCACCCGGGTGCGCACCGCCCAGCCGCAGCGTGCGGCCGCCGAGGCGTGCCCCGGCAGTACCGCATCGGCCAGCAGCAATTCCCCCAGCAGGTCGAAATCGTCGATGGCCAGCGCGAAGCAGATGGTGGATCCGATCGAGGACCGGAGCCTTTCCGTGTCGATTCCCGGAATCCCGGCCGCGCCGAAGTCGGTGGCGTACATGAGGGTATGGGTGAGTGCGTAGCAGTCCTCCCGGGTGGCGTAAAGACCGTCCCGATCGGAGGCAATGGCCGACACCTCCGGACGCCACTTCGACGCCGCCCGGCCGGATTCGGCGAACGCCGGATGCGCCGCCCCGCGCCGCGCCCACTCGAATTCCAGGCGACGGAACGGCACATGCTCCTCGATGCCCACCTGGCCGGTCCCGACCGCGTTTTCCAGCAGGTGGTCCAGGTCCTCGTCCGGGCAGCCCAGGGCGGAAAGGAAAAGGTGGCCCAGGCCCAGACTCGACACCGTTCTGGGGTGGCGGGCGATCACGCAGCGCACCCGGCCGCCGCGGCACCTCCGTACGCACTCGTCGACGAGCCGCCGCCAGGCCTCGCCGTCCCGGTGACCCGGAATCCGGCCGGTCACCAGCAGGAGCATCGCCGTCTCGATGGCGACCTTGTCCTCCTTGCGGACCATCTCGCCGGGGTCGTCGTGCCAGTGGGCGGCGTAGTCGTCCAGGTGTCGCAGCTGCCCGGCGGCGAACTCCAGTACCTCGTCGATCCGGTGGTGCAGATACTCCGCCCGGGGGGCCGCACCGGGCGGGGCGGTCAGGCGGTCGCGCGGGCCGGCCATGGTGATGAACCTCCGCCGGGCGTCCGGTCCCCTTGTTCGTGGGTCCGCTTGTTCGGGGCGGCCTTGTTCGGGGTGGCCTTGTTCGGGGTGGCCTTGTTCGGGGGTGGCCGCAGGGCCGGTGGCGATGGCGCCCCGACTCCTGCGGTCACCGTGTGCCGGTTGTCGACGATGCCATTCCTCATTCCTCAAGCGGGCGGACTACGACGCAGTAGTTGGGATTGCATGCCACGAACGACTGGGTCTGCTTCTCGCTGTTGATCACCTCGGGCGTCAGATGCCCGCGGAGCTTCTCCGCCAAATTGATCAACTCGCTGTCGGACAGCTCCTGGGCAAGCTTCTGCAGGTCCACCTGGCGTTCGGTCATCGCTCCCACCTCCTTTCCGTTCGGCTAGCGGAACAGCCGCTGCAGAGTGGGGGACCGCAGCAGGATGTCCGTGATCTTCTCGATGAGACGCGGATGGTATTCCGGGCGCCCGCCCAGCTCGTGGACCACGCGTTCGGCCGGGCTCCCGCCCAGCAGGAGACGAAGGATCTCCGGCAGCGGCTCGACGGGATCGATCCCGTCGGCCTGGGAGAGCAGATCGCCGATCCCCGCAGCCATCCGCCCGACCGGATCGGCCCCGTACCGTGCGGCGAAGGCGTCCAGGGAGCCCCGGCGGTCCAGGCCGTTCAGCGCGAGCGCCAGCACGAGCCGCGCCTCGGGGGAGTTCACCCGGCGGCGCAGGGCCGTCAGCCGGTGGTCGCGCACCACCTCGCGGGCGGCTGCCCGCAAGGGGTCGGCGAACTCCGCCCGCCGGTCGGCGACGAGGCCGATCGCCTCCTCGGTGAAGGCGCCGTCGAGGTCCAGCCCGCACACGTCCAGCAGGACGGTGACGGCGGAGACGAGATCGTCCGTGGCGAGGGAGCGCCGGACGGCCTCCCGCAGCCCCTTCTCGTCCTCCTGCCGTAAGAGGTGCAGCAGTTGGAGCCGGCGGGTGAGCGACGGGTCCTCGTCGAACGGGTTGACCGAGAGCGACGGTGGACAGTACTCGTACTGGGGCTGAGCGCCGGGGTCGGACCGGGTCCGGACGACCAGCGTCGCCGACGGCTGGTCGAGGTGGAACAGCGCGTGCGCGCCCCGGGCGCCCGGCAGGATCGGGCGCACATCGCCCACGGCCAGGACCTCCGACCGCAGCCGGGTCGTGCGGCCGAGGAGCAGCCGCCCCGAGATCCGCGCACTCTCGTCGAAGCGCCAGGAACTGTGCAGGCTCGACCCGTGGAGCACGCGGAAGGCGCCCTGGAACGCGTGCTCGTGGATGGACGTGGTCGACTCCAGCCAGTACAGCAGCGTCATGTGGAAGCGGCTGGTGCTGTACAGCGTGAGCGGCGGCTGGCCGAAACGGGCGTCGAGATCCGTCTGCGCCGGAAGCACCGGCTCACTCGCGGCCCGCGCGGCCAGTTCGAGCGCGTCGACCTCGTCTAAGCAGGCGGCCTCCGACAGGCGCCGCACGGCGATGCCGACGAAGGCGTCCTCCCCGAAGTCGTGCGCCCGCCACTCCCGTGCGACGGCGTCACCCAGCTCCCGGAACGGACTCCACACGTCGTTTCCAGCCACGATGACCGACGACCCATCCAGTGCACGGCGCCGACCTGGCAATGCCCACCAGGCGCAGACGCCTCGGAGGTTCGGGCATTTACAATTTTCCTACACCCCCGGGAGCCGCGCACCCGGGGGAGGCCTGCTCACTCTGCGTCAGATACCCCGGGGAGTGAATCCGCCGAGCCGAGCGGCTGAACCCGGTGCGCTCGCCAGAGGTGGAGGGCGGTCGGCAGCGCGATCGCGGCGCAGCCGCGTGCCGCGCCCGCTTCGCTGCGTCAGGCCGGACGGCGGGTCGAGGTGCCCTTCCGCCGGGCGCGCGGGGCTTCCAGCCGTGCGGAAGCCCCGGCAGGGGCTCCTCCGGTTACCAGGGCGCGCGGCCCGGGCGACCCTGTCGCGGTTTCAGGCGCGGCTGATCGCCGCCCCGTCGCTGCGCGGGTCGGCGGCGGCGTGCAACGTGCCGCCGGGGCCCACCCGGACCAGTTGGCCGTGGCCGACCTGCTCGTCGAGAGTCCCGCCGACCTGGACCTGCGCACCCATGCCGCGCAGGGAGCCGATGGCGGCGGCGGGGACGTCCGGTTCCACGAAGACGGCGTCCGTCGGCGCGTCCACCTCCATGCCGCCGACCACCCACCGGGGGCTGTGCAGGGCGGTGGTGACGGAGTCCCCGGCGTGCAGGCGCAGCGCGAGGTGGGCGTGGATCTGCGGTTGCGCCTTGCCACCCATGGTGCCGTGCGCGCCGGTGACGGCGCCGTCCCGCCGGGTCAGGACGGGCATCAGCGTGTGGGCGGGGCGGCTGCCGCCGCGCAGGTGGTTGGGGGCGCCCGGGAGCAGGCTGAAGAACGACCCCCGGTTGTGCAGGACGACACCGGTGGCCGGGTCGAGGATGCCGGATCCGAAACTGTGGAAGAGGCTCTGGATCAGGGAGACCGCGTTGCCTTCGGCGTCCATGGCGACCACGGCGACGGTGTCGCCGCTGGGGCGGGCGGCCTGCGCGGCTGCGGTCGGGGAGGGCCCGCCGGGGTGGGCGTCCGGGTCGGTGGCGGCCTCGGCGATCCGGGCGATCCGGGCGGCGCCGAGCAGGTCGTCGACGGGGACGGGCGCGTACCGGGGGTCGGCGAGGAAGGTGTCCCGGTCGTTCGCGGCCTGTCGGAAGACGCGGGCGAGCACGGCCGCGTCGGCTCCGAGCAGGTCGAGGCCCGGATCGAGGCGTTCCACGGCGCCGAGGATCTGCAGCAAGTGCTGGCCCTGGGAGTTCGGTGGCGCGGTGAGGTACTCCTCGCCGCGGAAGGTCCGGCCGATCGGCTCGGTGGTCTCGGTGCGGTGCCGGGCGAGGTCGTCGCGGGTGATGGGCGAGCCGAGGCTCCGCAGGTGGCCGACGATCGAGGCCCCGATCTCCCCGTGGTAGAGAGCGTCCGGCCCGTGGTCGGCGATGGCCGCGAGGGTCCGGGCCAGGGCGGGCTGGACGAGCGGTTCGCCGGCGGCGAGCGGCCGGCCGGCGGCGAAGAAGACCTCGCGCATGCCCTCGTCCGGTGCGAGCAGGGGCTGTTCGAGGGTGAGGGCGTGCGCGACGCCGGGCGCGGTGGGCACCCCTTCCTGGGCGTAGGCGATGGCGCTGGTGAACAGCCGGTCGAAGGGGAGCCGTCCGGCGGTCCGGGAGAGGGTGGCCCAGCCCGCGACGACGCCGGGCACGGTGACGCTGAGCGGGCCGGTGACCGGCATCCCGCCGGCGCCGGCGAGGGCGTCCGGGTCGGCGGCCATGGGTGCCGCTCCGCTGCCGTTGACCGCGACGGGATGCCGGCCGGGCCGGGCGACCAGGGCGATCAAGTCCCCGCCGACGGCGCACTGGTGGGGGTAGACCACGGTGAGTGCGATGGCCGCGGCGATGGCCGCGTCGACGGCGTTCCCGCCGTCGCGTACGGCCTGCTCGCCGGCGGCGGTGGCGAGGGCGTGGGGGGTGGCCAGCGCGAAGGCGGTCGGGGCGGGAGCGGGTGCGTGGATGCTCATGGGAGGGGCCGTTCGTCGGGGGTGCGGATGGTACCCGGCCGGTGGGCGACCGGTCAGCGAGCGGGTCCGGGGCTCTGGCTCGGGCTCTGGTGCTCGTTCGGGCTCGCGGACTGGATGGTCTCCACGATCGCCTGGTGGACTTCGAGCAGGTGCTCGGACATGGCCTGCGCGGCCGTCTCGGAGTCCTGGCCCATGACGGCCTCCAGGATGCGTCCGTGCGCCCTCAGCGAGCTGACGAGCCGTTCGGTGCTCTGGTAGGCGGGGTTGCGGGAGAGCTCGACCCATTGGTTGGTGGTTTCCAGCAGCTGGGTCAGCAGCGGGTTGTGGGCGGCCTTGGCGAGCGCCACGTGGAACTCGCTGTCGAGTTGGACCAGGCGCGGCAGCAGGCCGTGCTTCAGCGCCCGGTCCGCCTCGGCGAGCAGGTCGCTCAGGTGCTGCAGGTCGGTGTCGGTGGCACGTACCGCCGCGCGGGCGGCGACGGGCGGCTCGACGGCGGAGCGCAGGTCCATCACCTCGTGGATGAGCCTGGCCGCCGAGTCCATGTCGCCCAGCTGCCAGTCTCGCAGGGCCGGGCGGGCGATGCCCGCCACGATGGTGCCCCGGCCGGGGCGGCGGTCCACCAGTCCGCGCAGTTCCAACTCGCGGAGCGCTTCGCGGACGGTGGCCCGGGAGACCCGCCAGGTGTCCGCCAGTTCTCGTTCGGGAGGAATGCGGTCACCCTCCGCCAGTTGTCCGTCCTCGATCAGCCGGTGGATGCGTCCGGCCAGCCGCTGCGGGCCGGAACGTGCTTCGGGAGTGATGAGCGACCAGTTGACGGACAACTGACGACCTCCATAACGGTGGGGCGGAACATGACCTACGGCGTCCATGCTCCCCGGCCGAGGACACCGGCCGGACGGCGGGAGTGGGCTCAGTCGCGGATCTCGACGGTGACCCACGCCTCGAAGGAGCTCCGCCGGGCCAGGCTCATGACGCCGATGGTGGCACGCCCACCCAGTCCGACCTCGGGGCCGAACACGTCGCGGAACAGGTCCGTGGCCCCGGAGGAGACCTTGTGGACGTCCTCGAACTCGGGCGTGGTCACCACGAAGCACAGCGACCGCACCACCGACGCGACCCGGTCGAGCGAGCCGAGGGCGTACCGGATGCCGCCCAGGCAGTTCAGCGCGGTGAGGCGGGCCGCCTGGTAGCCCTCCTCGACGGTCAGGTCCTGGCCCAGACGTCCGGCGAACCGCACGTTGCCCTGGTCGTCGTCGGCGGTGTGGCCGCCGAGGAAGAGGAGGTTGCCGGTGATGTGGTGGGGCTTCATGGAGCCGTAGTCGGCGCCGTAGTACGGGCGGCTGCTGTAGTCGGGCAGTTCCAGCCCGAGCTCCGCCACCCGCGCTTCGTAATCGGTCCGTGACATGCGCTGCTCCTTGGGGGAGGTTGACGGCTCTGCCGGTGAGCCAAGATAGTCAGATGGTCCGACCAAGTCGGGGGATTCTCTCCACACCACCCGGTTGCCTGTCAAGGCTTCCGGCCTTGAGGGCCCGGACATCTCGCCCGCGCACCCTGCCGTAAGGACCGCCCCAGATGAGATCCATCCGCTCCAACACCGCCGCCGACCAGCCCGCCGCGGCGCCCGCCGGGTCCGACCGGCGCCTGGTGGACCTGCTCCTGGTCCTGCTCACCGCGGCGGCCGGGGCCACCGACGCCGTGGCCTACCTGGGTCTCGGCGGCGTCTTCACGGCCAACATGACCGGCAACCTCGTGCTGTTCGGCATCGCCGGGGCGCACGGTGCGGACATGCACCTCGCCCGCGCGGGCATCGCCGTGATCGCCTTCACGGCGGGCCTCGTCGCCGCCTACCGGATAACCGATCGGTCCGGCCTGTCCGACTGGCTCTGGCACCCGCGGATCAGCGCCGCGCTCGGCGTCAACCTCGCCCTGCAGACGGGCTTTCTGGCCATCTGGGCGCAGTCCGGCGCGGAGCCGGGCCGCGCGGTCGACATCGCCCTGGTCGCGCTGTCCGGAGCGGCCATGGGCCTCCAGACCGCCACCGCCCGCCGCATCGCCAGGGCCGGCATCACCACGACCTTCGTCACCGGCACGCTCACCTCCGTCGCCGAGTCCCTGTCCCACGGCTCGACCAAGGACGTCCTGCGGCGCTGCGCAGTCCTCCTGGCCCTGGTCGCGGGCGCACTCGCGGGTGCGGTCACGCTGCGCTTCGCCCCTGTCCTGGCCGCGGCGATCGCGCCAACTCTGGTGCTTGCCACGCTCGTTGTGGCTCGCCGCCGCCTGCACGGAAGGCGCGGCTGAACCAGGCGCCAACGGATTCCGTCGATTCGCACCGCCCGCGCGGACGATTCCGTCAGGACAGCGGAAATCTTTCCGCCGGACCTTGACTCCGTGTCGGGGAACGCGTAGACGTTGGGCCCCGGAGGCAGTCCTGCCGGAACGCCTCCCGGTCCTTCCGGCCAAGTCATGCCCCGCCGGACCGCCTCCCCCACGGCGGTACGCGTCCCAACTCGCGCCCCCACCGGGCCGCCTGCCCTCCTTCCGGACGCCCCGGCAGCACCCCGCGGCTCACCACCGCCCGGAGAAGGACACCCCCGTGACCACAGACAGCACCCGGACCAACGGCAAGCAGACCACCCGCAGACCCAGGCCCCTGGACGTCTCCTTCCACGACGACCCCCGTGTGGTCAAGGAGGCCGCCAACGAGGACTACTCCACCCACGTCGTCCCACTGAGCTGGCGCAGCAGCCGGCTCTCCCTGACGATGACCTGGTACGCCGTGATCAGCGGCATGTTCTACCTCGTCACCGCGGCGACGCTGGCTGTCACGGTCGGCACCGTCAACACCCTCATCGGCATCGTCCTGGCCGTCATCGTGTTCGGCGTCGTCGGCGGCGCCCTGTCGCGCTACGCCGCGCACACCGGGCTCACCGTCGCCCTGCTCTCGCAACGGCTCTTCGGCCTCGCCGGCTCCGTGCTGGCCCCGCTCATCCTCGCGGCCACAGCGCTGTACTACGCCGTGTTCGAGAGCTCCGTCATCGCCCACGCCCTGCACGCCTACACCGGGGTGCTGGATATCCGGATCTGGTACGCCGTCGCCGTCGTCACCAACTTGCCGATGGTCATCGGCGGAGTGCGCCGCTGGATGGACAAGTTCAACGGCTTCCTGCTGCCGCTGTACTGGGGCGGCCTGCTCGTCGCCGTCGTCCTGGCCGCGGTGAAGTACCCCTCCAAGGGCTGGCTGACCCACGTCCCGGACAGTGCCCCGGACCTCAGCGCGCCGGGCTGGCTCTACGCCCTGTTCGTCTACCTCGGCGTGTTCGTCTTCATGATGTACACGGTGGACTTCGCCCGCTTCGGCAAGCCCGAGGACAGCCGCTACCACAGCGTCGTCACCTTCGGCCCGGTCTTCTACCTCTTCGTGTACCTCGCCAACGGTCTCATCGGGATCTTCCTGGTGATGGCGGCCGGCACCTCCGGCGCCTTGTCGGAGACAGCCATCGGCGACACCGTCATCAACCTGATGGGGATCTCGGGCCTGGTCGTCGTCTGGGTGACCCAGTCCAGGATCAACACGGCGAACTACTACGTCGCCTCCACCAATCTGGAGGCCCTGTTCACGCGGCTGCTGCGGATCCGCGTCCCCCGGGTCGCCGCCCTGATGCTCGCCGGCGTGCTGACCTACCTGTTCATGCTCACCGATGTCCTCAGCTACCTGCTCACCGCGCTGGCCTGGCAGGGCGCGTTCGTCGTCGCCTGGGTGGGCATCGCCCTGACCCACATGTGGCTCAGCCGCCACGGCGACCGCGACGGGCTGCCGGAGTTCCGCCCCGGCCGGGTGGCCTCGTTCGGCCCCGGCGCGATCGTCTGGCTGATCGTCTCGGTGCTCGGCATCGCGGTGTACGAGGGCACCGGCACCTTCGGGACCACGTGGTCCACCCCCCTGGTCCTGGTGCTCAGCATCGTCCTGTACACCGTGGCCCACCGGCTCGGCCGACCCGTCGCCCTCGACCGGCCGGGCGACCCGCGCGACGAGGTCGAGGACATCTGGGAGACCCGCGTCCGCTGCCACACCTGCGACCACTCCTATATCGCCGTGGAGATGGACCGCGACCCCAGCACCGAGGACGGCGCCGCGATCTGCGCCGACTGCGCGGGACGCAGCGCGGCGTTCCGCCGGGCCGTACTGCTCGAAGCCCGCACGGCCCCGACCGGCCGGCCCGCAGACCGCTGAGCCCGCGCCGGGCCCGTCCCCTCACGTGCCGAAGGACACGGGGGACGGGCCCGGCGCCCGGCCGCGCCTGGAGGTGACGGCGCGTCCGTGGCCGGGGCCGGGTGTCGCGCCGCTGAGCCGGCCGGACGGGGGCCGTCCGGCCGGCTCGGCGGGGGAGTGCGGGGGTCAGCACTCGATGACGTTGACGGCGAGGCCGCCGCGGCTGGTCTCCTTGTACTTGATCTTCATGTCGGCGCCGGTCTCCTTCATGGTCTTGATCGCCTTGTCGAGGGAGACGTGGTGGCGGCCGTCGCCGCGCAGGGCCATCCGGGCGGCGGTGACGGCCTTGACGGACGCCATGCCGTTGCGCTCGATGCAGGGGATCTGGACCAGGCCGCCGACCGGGTCGCAGGTGAGGCCGAGGTTGTGCTCGATGCCGATCTCGGCGGCGTTCTCGACCTGTTCGGGGGAGCCGCCGAGGACCTCGGCGAGGCCGCCGGCGGCCATCGAGCAGGCGGAGCCGACCTCGCCCTGGCAGCCGACCTCGGCGCCGGAGATGGAGGCGTTCTCCTTGAAGAGCATGCCGATCGCGCCGGCGGCGAGGAGGAAGCGGACGATGCCCTCGTCGTCGGCGCCGGGGATGAAGTTCAGGTAGTAGTGCAGGACGGCGGGGATGATGCCGGCCGCGCCGTTGGTGGGGGCGGTGACGACGCGCCGGCCGGAGGCGTTCTCCTCGTTGACGGCCATCGCGTAGAGGGTCACCCACTCCATGGCGTTGGCCGGGCCGATGCCCTCGGCGCGCAGCGCGCGGGCGCCGGAGGCGGCGCGGCGGCGGACCTTGAGGCCACCGGGGAGGATGCCCTCGCGGGACATGCCGGCCCGGACGCACTCCTGCATGACGCGCCAGATCTCCAGCAGCCCGGCCCGGATCTCCTCCTCCGTCCGCCAGGCCTTCTCGTTCTCCAGCATCAGGCCGGAGATGGACAGACCGGTCTCGCGGGTGAGCCGGAGCAGTTCCTCGCCGGTGCGGAAGGGGTAGCGCAGGGCGGTGTCGTCGGGCTTGACCCGGTCCGCGCCGAGCGCGTCCTCGTCGACCACGAAGCCGCCGCCGACCGAGTAGTACGTCTTCTCCAGCAGCGTGGAGCCGTCGGCCGCGTACGCCCAGAGGGTCATGCCGTTGGCGTGGTACGGCAGCGAGCGGCGGCGGTGCAGGACGAGCTGGGTGTCCGGGTCGAAGTCGATCGGCTGGCTGCCGAGCAGGTTGAGGCGCTTCTCGGCCCTTATCCGCTCGACGTCCAGGTCGGCCTGGTCGACGTCCACGGTGCGCGGGGAGTTGTTCTCCAGGCCCAGCAGGACGGCCTTCGGGGTGCCGTGGCCGTGCCCGGTGGCGCCGAGCGAGCCGTACAGCTCGGCGCGGACGGCGGTGGTGCCAGCCAGCAGGCCCTCGGACTTCAGTCGGCGGGCGAACATCCGGGCGGCGCGCATGGGGCCGACGGTGTGGGAACTCGAAGGGCCGATGCCGATGGAGAAGAGGTCGAAGACGCTGATGGCCACGGGGGACGTCCTTGTCTGGTCTCGTGGAAGGACAGGCGGGCAGGTGCCGGCACGGAACGGGGCACCGCGCGCACTGTCCAGTGTGCGCGGTGCCCCTTGATCGCAGGTGGCCCGACGGGGTGAGGCCGGTCACCCGCGCCGGACTACAGGTTCGGGTAGAGCGGGTACTTCGCGGCCAGCGCGGAGACGCGGGCCTTCAGAGCGGTGGCGACGGCCTCGTCGAAGGCCGGCTTCAGCGCCTCGGCGATGATGTCGGCGACCTCGCGGAAGTCCTCGGCCTGGAAGCCGCGGGTGGCGAGCGCCGGGGTGCCGATCCGCAGGCCGGAGGTGACCATCGGCGGGCGGGGGTCGTTCGGGACGGCGTTGCGGTTGACCGTGATGCCGACCTCGTGGAGGCGGTCCTCGGCCTGCTGGCCGTCGAGCGCGCTGTTGCGCAGGTCGACCAGGACCAGGTGCACATCGGTGCCGCCGGACAGGACGGACGCGCCGGCCTCGGCGACATCGGCCTGGAGCAGGCGCTCGGCCAGGATCCGGGCGCCGTCCAGGGTGCGCTGCTGGCGCTCCTTGAACTCCTCCGAGGCGGCGACCTTGAACGCGACGGCCTTGCCGGCGATCACGTGCTCCAGCGGACCGCCCTGCTGGCCGGGGAAGACCGCGGAGTTGATCTTCTTGGCGAACTCGGCCTTGGAGAGGATGACGCCGCCGCGCGGGCCGCCCAGGGTCTTGTGGGTGGTGGTGGTGACCACGTCCGCGTACGGCACCGGGTTGGGGTGCAGGCCGGCGGCGACCAGACCGGCGAAGTGCGCCATGTCGACCATCAGCAGCGCGCCGACCTCGTCGGCGATCCGGCGGAAGGCGGCGAAGTCCAGCTGGCGCGGGTAGGCGGACCAGCCGGCGATGATCAGCTTGGGCTGGTGCTCCTTGGCGAGGCGCTCGACCTCGGCCATGTCGACCTGGCCGGTCTTCTCGTCGACGTGGTACGCGGCCACGTTGTAGAGCTTGCCGGAGAAGTTGATCTTCATGCCGTGGGTCAGGTGACCGCCGTGGGCCAGGCTCAGGCCCAGGATGGTGTCGCCCGGCTGGATCAGCGCGAACATCGCGGCGGCGTTGGCCTGCGCGCCGGAGTGCGGCTGGACGTTGGCGTGCTCGGCGCCGAACAGGGCCTTGATCCGGTCGATCGCGATCTGCTCGACGACGTCCACGTGCTCACAGCCGCCGTAGTAGCGGCGGCCGGGGTAGCCCTCGGCGTACTTGTTGGTGAGCACCGAGCCCTGGGCCTCCATGACCGCCACCGGGGCGAAGTTCTCGGAGGCGATCATTTCCAGGGTGGTCTGCTGGCGGTGCAGCTCGGCGTCGACCGCGGCGGCGATCTCCGGGTCGAGAGCGTGCAGGGACTGGTTGAGAACCGTCATGGTGTGGTCTTCCCGGGGAGGAGAGAAGGACGTGCCGCGCTTGGCGCGCCCTTGGGAGGGAGGCGGCGGGCGACGGGAGGGCGGGGACGGCCGGCCGCGGGGCGGCCGCCGCGCTGCGGCCGCCCCGGCGGACGATCAGGCCTCGGGGTTGGTGAGCGCGTCGTACTCGTCGGCGCTCAGCAGCTCGTCGGTGGCCTCGACGCGGACCTTGAACAGCCAGCCGCCTTCGAAGGGCTCGCTGTTGACGAGGGCGTTGTCGTCCAGGACGGCCTGGTTGACCTCGACGATCTCGCCGGTGACCGGCGAGTACAGGTCGCTGACCGACTTGGTGGACTCGAGCTCGCCACAGGTCTCACCCGCGGTCACGGTCTCGCCGACCTCGGGCAGCTGCACATAGACGATGTCGCCCAGGGCGTCGGCCGCGTGGGCGGTGATACCGACCGTGGAGACACCGTCAGCGGCGGCCGTCAGCCACTCGTGCTCCTTGGTGTACTGCAGGTGCTGGGGGTTGCTCATGGCGTCATTCTCCAGGATGGGAAGCGGGTACGACGAAGCGGTCCGGCGGGCGGACGGCATCGACGTGGATCTACGGGGGGAAAGCGGGCCTCGGCGGACGGGCCGGAGGCGGGCTCCGCCCCGCGCCGGGGAGCTGCCCGGCGCGGGACGGAGCGGGCCCTCAGCGGGCGCGCTTGTAGAACGGCAGCGCCACGACCTGCACCGGCTCGGGCCGGCCGCGGACGTCCACCGCGACGGTGGTGCCGGGCGCGGCGTGCGCCGCGTCCACGTAGGCGATCGCGATCGGCTTGCCCAGCGTGGGGGAGGGGGCGCCGGAGGTGATCCGGCCGATCGGCGTGCCGTCGGCGGAGACCACGGTGTAGTCGGCGCGCGGGACGCGCTTGCCCTCGGAGACCAGGCCGACCAGCACCCGCGGCGGGTGGGCCTCGGCCTCGGCGGCGGCCTTCTCCAGCGCCTTGCGGCCGATGAACGCGCCCTCGTTGGTGGTCTTGTCGAACCGGACGACCCGGCCCAGGCCGGCGTCGAACGGGGTCAGGTCGGTGGACAGCTCGTGCCCGTACAGCGGCATGCCCGCCTCCAGGCGCAGCGTGTCGCGGCAGGACAGGCCGCAGGGCACCAGGCCGCGGTCGGCGCCGGCCTCGGTCAGCGCCGTCCAGACGGGCTCGGCGTCGGCCGGGGCGCAGAAGATCTCGAAGCCGTCCTCGCCGGTGTAGCCGGTGCGGGCGAGCAGCACCTCGCGGCCGGCCACCCGGGCCGGGAGGATCGCGTAGTACTTCAGGCCGGGCAGGTCGGCGTCGGTGGTGTCGGCGAGGATCGCGGTGGACTCCGGGCCCTGGACGGCGATCAGGGAGTAGGTGTCGCGGTCGTCGGTGACGACGGCGTCGAAGCCCTTGGCGCGGGCGATCAGCTCGTCCAGCACCAGCTGGGCGTTGGAGGCGTTGGCGACGACCAGGAAGGCGTCCTCGCGCAGGCGGTAGACGATCAGGTCGTCCAGGATGCCGCCGTCCTCGGCGCAGATCATGGTGTAGCGGGCGCGCAGCACGCCCAGCGCGGAGACGAAGCCGACCAGCGCGTGGTCCAGCATCTCGCCGGCCTGCGGACCGGTGACGGTGATCTCGCCCATGTGGGAGAGGTCGAAGAGGCCGGCCCTGGTGCGGACGGCGAGGTGCTCCTCGCGCTCGCTGCCGTAGCGCAGCGGCATGTCCCAGCCGGCGAAGTCGGTCATGGTCGCGCCGAGGGCGCGGTGCAGCGCGTCGAGCGCGGTGAGGCGGAGGGACGACATGGCCTGGGACTCCTCGGTCTGGGCACTCAGGTGTGCGCACGCCGGACCGGTCCCGCTCGGGGCCGACCCTGCGCGCGGGCATGCGGCGGCTGGGTCTCCCCATCTGTCGTCGTACCTGAGAGCTTCACCGCACGCAGGCCCGCAGCTCTTTACAGCTAACAGGACAACATGGCGGCTTGCACCGTGGGTGGGCGCGTGGCAGAGCCGTGCGCCGCTTTCCAGATGTGCCTAACCCGTGCGGTAAGGGGTGCCTGAGAGTTTCCGGGGAGGACTTGCTCCTTCGGCGCCGGCTGTGCCGCCTGACGGGGCACTCCGGGCTCTCCCGCGCGGGTTCGAGCGGCCTGTATGGAGTTAGGGGCCTCCGTCGGGAAAGCGCGGAGACGCGCACATCATGGCACGTCTGCGCCCCGGGCGGGAGAGGGGGCCCGGGCGGCCCGCTAGGCTGCTCGGCGTCGGCGGGCGCGCCGGCGGGCACGGCGCGGCGCACGAGCACGACACACGGACACAGGGCGGTACAGGGGCGCATGGGGTACCCGGCGGAGCAGCAGCAGGGGTGGGGCGGCCCGGAGACGGCGCCGCAGGGCGGCGGATGGCCGGCCAACGAGCTGGAGCAGGTGCTCACCGCCGCGCTCGGCGACCCGGGCGCGACCGCCCGGGTGATCGAGGTACTGGCCCGCAGCCAGGTGTGGATCCCGCTGCCGGCCGGGGCCGATCCGCAGGGCCAGTCGCTGAACCTGCCGACCGTCGAGCTGGCCGGCGACCCCTATGTGCCGGTCTTCTCCTCGCAGGAGGTGTTCCTGCGGCAGGCGCCGGGGATGGCCTTCGCGGTCGCGCCGGTCTGGGAGTTCGCCCGCGGGCTGCCGCTGGGCATCGGCATCGCGGTGAACCCGGAGGCGGCGGTCGGCATCCCGGTGCCGCCGGAGGGCGTGGCCGAGCTGCGGCGCGGGCCGCGCGAGGACCGCTGGGAGGCCCCGGACAGCCCGACCGGCGGCCGGGTGGCGCTGCGCGAGCCGGTGCCGGGCGAGGACCCGGAGGCCTTCCTGGCCGCCGCCCGGGCCGAACTCGCCGGCCTGCCCGGGGTGCTGACCGCCCGGCGGGCGCTGGCCAGCGTCGAGGGCGAGCCGACCGTGATGTTCATCGGGGTCCAGCTCGACCCGGCGGCCCCGGCCGAGCCGGCCACCGTGAACGAAGCACTGGGCCGGGCACTGGGAACCGCGCCGCTGCCCGGCGGCGTCCACCTCGTACTACTCGATCTCGTGGAGGATCCCGTGGTCGAGTGGTTGCTCAACCAGGTCCGGCCGTTCTACACACGGATGTGACGCGTTCCCTCCCCGCCCGGCGTCGGGCCGGAGGAGGGGACGAGGCAGACACGTCGGCGTGGCGGCGGTCGGTGGCGCGCCATAGGGTGCGTGCAGGCAGCCGCCGGGTCGGCGGGTGAGAGAAGAAGAGGCGCAGCGAGGTGGGCGCATGAGTGCGGGAGCGGTAGCGGGCGGTGCACCGGGGCCCTGGGGCCAGGCGCCCGCCGGGCGCCCCGGCGCGGATCCGGGTGCGCTGGAGCGAGCCCTGCGCGAGGTCGCGCCGGAGCGCTACGAGGCGTACGAGGCGCTGCTGCACGCCCTTGCCGCGGGCCAGGTCTGGATGCTGCTCTGGCACGGCACCCCCGGCAGCCCGGACGCCCAGTACGGGAACATGGAGATCAGCGGCCACGGCTACGCGCCGGCCGTCACCTCGCCCGAGCAGCTGGCGGCGTCCGGCTGGGCCCGGGCGCACGAGGTGATCTCCGGCCGGGAGATCGCCGCCTCGCTGTACCGCACCCGCTGGGGCCTCTGGCTGAATCCGCACGCCCCCGGCGGCGGTGTCGGGGTGCCCTGGGCGGACCTCCGGCGGATCGCGGCGGGGCTGGACCGGCTGCCGGCCGGGCCGCTGAAGCTGAGCGAACCGCAGGTGCCGGCCCAGCAGTTCTTCGCGCTGCTGGAGCGGCAGGCGGGCGAGGTGCGGGCGGTCAGGGCGCTGTGCCGGGCCTGGGTGCAGCCCGCCGTCGGCGAGCCGTACCTGGCCATCGGCCTTGATCTTTACGAGAGTTCGCCACCGACCGTGGAGGCCGTCCGGGCCCTGATGCAGCGGGCGATCGCGGTGGCCCCGGAGGGCCTGGCCGTCTCCACGGTGGCGATGGGGGACGAGTACGACCCGGTGGCGCTCTGGATGCGGGCCAACGCGCGGCCGTTCTTCGACCGTGAGGTGGCCGGCCACGGGCGGCCGGCGACCGCGCCCTACCCGCCGGTGCCGCCACCGCCGTACACCTCGCAGACGGGGCCGGCGTACGGCGGTTACGGCACCCAGCCGCCCGGCCCTGGCTGGCCGGGGCAGCCGCCGCAGCAGCAGCCGTGGCCCGGCTATCCGGGGCGCTGACCGGGCGCGCCGGAGCCCCGCACCGTCGAAAACCAGTACGAGAAGCCGACTTGACGTGACGTCAGGTCGGCTTCCTGGTTTTTCCGGACGATTTTCCGGCCGGTGCCGTCACACATCTTGACATGCCTGTAACAGCTGTGTGAAGAGGGATATGCCGAGAATCCGGAGGTGCATGCGCACAGATCACAGTTGGGCATCTGTCGGTGGTCAGGGCTGGCGCAAGCCAGTTCAGATGGCAGAGAGTTCTGCGCAACGCACCGCGTGTACTTGGAGCCCCACAAAGGTGAACGCGCGCCGCGAACCGCTCGAACCGCGCGATGCCCATCCCGCGTGGCAGCAGCACCGAGTACCTCGTACCGCCGTGCACCACCCGAACCCTGCACCTCCGCACGTCCGCACCAGCCGTAGCGCCGAACCGGCGACCGGCACCCGTGGGCCGGCCACCGTCGGCGAGGGGACCAACTGACCATGACCGCACCCATCAAGACCGCCGGGAGCGAACCGGGGGCAGCCGCCGCCGCGAGCCCGGCCAAGAAGATCGAAGGCCGCTCGCTCGGCCGGATCGCCTGGACCCGCTTCAAGCGGGACAAGGCCGCCGTCGCCGGCGGTGTCGTGGTGATCCTGCTGATCCTGCTCGCCCTGCTGGCCAAGCCGATCGAGTCCGTCTTCGGACTGGACCCCGACGCCCTCAACCAGGACCTGCTGGACGCCAACCTCGGCGGCCTGCCGCTGGGCGACTGGGGCGGGATGAGCTGGGACCACCCGCTCGGGGTCGACCCGCTGCAGGGCCGTGACCTGCTCACCCGGGTCATCGAGGGCTCCTGGGTCTCCCTGCTCGTCGCCTTCGGGGCGACCCTGCTGTCCAACACCATCGGCGTGGTGCTCGGCGTGATGGCCGGCTACTACGGCGGCTGGGTGGACACCCTGATCAGCCGGGTGATGGACGTCTTCCTCGCCTTCCCGCTGCTGCTCTTCGCCATCGCGATCTCCGCCTCGCTCCAGGGCGGCGCCTTCGGCCTGCACGGGCTCCCGCTGCACATCGCCGTGCTGATCTTCGTGATCGGCTTCTTCAACTGGCCCTACATGGGCCGGATCGTGCGCGGCCAGACCCTCTCGCTGCGCGAACGGGAGTTCGTGTTCGCCGCCCGCAGTCTGGGCGCCCGGGGCCCGTTCATCCTGTTCAGGGAGCTGCTGCCCAACCTGGTCGGTCCGATCCTGGTCTACTCGACGCTGCTGATCCCGACCAACATCCTCTTCGAGGCGGGCCTCAGCTTCCTCGGCGTCGGCATCCAGGCCCCGCAGGCCTCCTGGGGCGGCATGCTCAACGACGCGATCAAGTACTACCAGGTGGACCCGCAGTACATGGTGGTCCCCGGT
This sequence comes from Kitasatospora sp. NPDC088351, assembly GCF_040685575.1. Taxonomy (NCBI): domain Bacteria; kingdom Bacillati; phylum Actinomycetota; class Actinomycetes; order Kitasatosporales; family Streptomycetaceae; genus Kitasatospora; species Kitasatospora sp. NPDC088351. The sequence continues at coordinate 28,115 of NZ_JBFBIL010000038.1, forward strand.
ATGGCGATCTTCCTCACCGTGCTCGCCTTCAACCTGCTCGGCGACGGGCTGCGTGACGCCCTCGATCCCAAGAGCAACTGACTTCTCGTCAGGACCCTTCGATCCGCCACCACTTCCTCAAGGGGTTGATCCCACCCATGCGTAGGTCCCGTACCGTCGCGCTCACCGCCGCGGCCGCTGCCACGGTCCTGATCGTCACCGGCTGCTCGTCCGGCTCGTCCAAGAGCGACAGTTCCTCCTCCGCCCCCTCCTCCGCCGGTGTCGGCGACGGCGGTGCCTCCGGCGCGGCCACCAAGGGCATCGTCAACGCCTCGGACAAGAAGGGCGGCACCGTCACCTACGAGATGCGCGGTACGCCGGACTCCTTCGACCCGGGCAACACGTACTACGCGTACATCTACAACTTCTCGCGCCTGTACGGGCGTCCGCTGACCACCTTCGCGCCGGGCCCCGGCGACGAGGGCAACAAGCTGGTCCCGGACCTGGCCGAGTCCATGGGCACGCCCAGCGCGGACGGCCTGACCTGGACGTACAAGCTGCGGGCCGGCCTGAAGTACGAGGACGGCACCCCGATCAGCTCCAAGGACGTCAAGTACGCGGTGGAGCGCTCCAACTTCGCGGCGGAGGTGAACTCCAACGGCCCGACGTACTTCAAGGAGCTGCTGGTCGACAACCCGACGCCGTACGAGGGCCCGTACAAGGACAAGACCGGCGGGCTGAACTCGATCGAGACGCCGGACGACACCACCATCGTCTTCCACCTGAAGCACGCCTTCGCCGACTTCGACTACCTGGTCAGCGCCCCGCAGACGGTGCCGGTCCCGCAGGCCAAGGACACCGGCGCGGACTACGTGAAGCACGTGGTGGCCTCGGGCACCTACAAGTTCGAGTCCTACGAGGACGGCAAGCAGCTCACCCTGGTGCCCAACACCAACTGGGACCCGAGCACCGACCCGATCCGCAAGCAGCTCGCGGACAAGATCGTGGTCAGGATGAACATCGAGCAGTCCACCATCGACAAGGACCTGCTGGCCGGCAACGCCCAGGTGGACCTCGTCGGCGCCGGTGTCGACCCGCAGACCCAGGCGCAGATCCTGCGCGACCAGAAGCTCAAGGCCAGCACCGACAACGCCTTCGGCGGCCGCCTGGTCTACACCGCGATCAACACCAAGGTCGCGCCGTTCGACAACATCGAGTGCCGCAAGGCCGTCCAGTACGCGATCGACAAGGTCTCGGTGCAGACCGCCATGGGCGGCCCGATCCGCGGCTCGATCGCCAGCACCGTGCTCCCGCCGGACATCCCGGGCCACCAGGACTTCAACGTCTGGGAGACCAAGGACAACAAGGGCGACGAGGGCAAGGCCAAGGCGGCCCTCAAGGCCTGCGGCAAGCCGGACGGCTTCAGCACCGTGCTCACCGCCCGCACCGAGCGCGCCCCCGAGGTCGCCGCGGCCACCTCGATCCAGGCCGCGCTGAAGAAGGTCGGCATCAACGCCGAGATCCAGCAGTACCCGCAGGGCAAGTACTTCACCGACCACGCCGGTGTCCCGCAGTTCACCCAGGACAAGAACATCGGCCTGATGATGATGCAGTGGGGTGCCGACTGGCCGACCGGCTACGGCTTCCTGCAGCAGATCGTCGACGGCCGCTCGATCAAGGCCTCCGGCAACAGCAACCTGGCCCAGGAGAACAACGCCGACGTCAACAAGCTGCTGGACGAGGCCGCCGTCAACACCGACAAGGCGGCCCGCGAGAAGATCTACGGGGCGATCGACAAGAAGGTCATGGAGGACGCGGTCTACGTGCCGCTGACCTACTTCAAGGTCTTCCTGTACCGCCCGGACAGCGCCACCAACGTGGTGTCCACCTCGGCCTTCTCGGGTGAGTACGACTACCTGAACATCGGCACCAACAAGTAAGAGCCTGGCTCCACATCCCTGAAGGCAGGTGAAGGCAGCGGCGCCCGCCGCCGTCCGGAGGATCCCGGACGGCGGCGGGCCGCCGGAGCCGCCCAACTGTGTTTGCCTACATCATCCGCAGGACGTTCGCGGCCCTGGTGCTGCTGCTGGTGGTCAGCGCGGTCACCTTCGCGATCTTCTTCCTGCTCCCGCGCCTGGCCGGCGAGACGACCGACCAGCTGGCCGCGCAGTACATCGGGAAGAACCCGTCACCCGAGGCGATCGCGGCGATCAAGAAGAACCTCGGGTTCGACCAGCCGCTCTACACCCAGTACTGGCACTTCCTGAAGGCACTGGTCAGCGGCGCCGAGTACAAGTTCGGCCCGGACCCGGTCACCTGCCACGTGCCGTGCTTCGGCTACTCGTTCAAGAACCACCTGGAGGTCTGGCCCGAGCTGACCAAGCGCATCCCGATCACCCTCTCGCTGGCCAGCGGTGCCGCGGTGGTCTGGCTGGTCTCCGGTGTCGCCACCGGCGTGGTCTCCGCCCTCAAGCCGAAGTCGATCTTCGACCGGCTCTCCATGGGCGTCGCGCTGGCCGGCGTCTCGCTGCCGGTCTTCTTCACCGGCGCGCTGCTGCTCACGCTCTTCAGCTACGAGTGGCCGATCCTGGACAACCCGCACTACGTCAACTTCACCGACGACCCGCTGATGTGGGCCCGCAACCTGATCCTCCCGTGGATCTCGCTGGCCTTCCTCTACTCCGCGCTCTACGCCCGGCTCACCCGCGCCGGAATGCTGGAGACGATGAGCGAGGACTACATCCGCACCGCCCGGGCCAAGGGCCTGGCCGAGCGCAAGGTGGTCGTCCGGCACGGGCTGCGCTCCGCGCTCACCCCCGTCGTCACCATCTTCGGCATGGACCTCGGCCTGCTGCTCGGCGGTGCGCTGATCACCGAACAGGTCTTCTCGCTCCAGGGCGTCGGCCAGTTCGCGGTCTCCGCGATCACCGACAACGACCTGCCGAAGATCCTCGGCGTCACGCTGCTCGCCGCCTTCTTCATCGTGCTCTGCAACCTCGTGGTTGACCTCCTGTACGCCGCTGTCGACCCCCGGGTGAGGCTGTCGTGACCGACCTCCAGAAGACCGCTGCCCCGGCGGGGGAGGGCGCGGCGCGGGACGCCTTCCTCTCCGTGCGCGACCTGCGGATCCACTTCGACACCGACGACGGCCTGGTCCGCTCGGTCGACGGGGTCAGCTTCGACCTCCAGAAGGGCCGGACCCTCGGCATCGTCGGCGAGTCCGGCTCCGGCAAGTCCGTCACCTCGCTCGGCATCATGGGCCTGCACCGCACCAAGCGGGCCAGGATCGGCGGCGAGATCTGGCTGGACGGCGAGGAGCTGATCGCGGCCGGACCGGACCGGGTCCGCCAGCTGCGCGGCCGCCAGATGGCGATGATCTTCCAGGACCCGCTCACCGCGATGCACCCCTACTACACCGTCGGGGCGCAGATCGTCGAGGCCTACCGGGTGCACCACCCGCAGGCGACCAAGAAGCAGGCCCGCGCCCGCGCCGTCGAGATGCTCGACCGGGTCGGCATCCCGCAGCCCGACCGCCGGGTCGACGACTACCCGCACCAGTTCTCCGGCGGCATGCGCCAGCGCGCCATGATCGCCATGGCGCTGGTCAACGACCCCTCGCTGCTGATCGCCGACGAGCCCACCACCGCCCTGGACGTCACCGTCCAGGCGCAGATCCTGGACCTCATCCGCGACCTCCAGCAGGAGTTCGGCTCGGCCGTCATCATCATCACCCACGACCTCGGGGTGGTCGCCGAACTCGCCGACGACATCCTGGTCATGTACGGCGGCAAGTGCGTCGAGCGCGGACCCGCCGACACCCTCTTCGACGCGCCCGAACACCCCTACACCTGGGGCCTGCTGGGCTCGATGCCGCGACTCGACCGCGAGCTCCAGGACCGGCTCGTCCCGGTCAAGGGCACCCCGCCCAGCCTGATCAACGTGCCGTCCGGCTGCGCCTTCCACCCGCGCTGCCCGTACGCCGAACTGACCGGCGGGCGCTCGGCCGAGGAGATCCCGGTGCTGGCCGAGGCCACCCCCGGGCACTACGCGGCCTGCCACCTCGGGGCCGCCGACCGGCACCGCATCTTCGCCGAAGAGATCGCACCCCGGCTGTGAGCCCGGCCTCGTACCACCTTTCTGGAGACCACTGATGACGGACACTCAGACGGCGGGGATCCCTGCGCCGACACCCGCCCCCGACCGCGAGCCGCTGCTCCGGGTGGCCGGTCTGACCCGGCATTTCCCCATCCACGGCGGGCTGTTGCGGCGCCGGACCGATGCGGTGCGGGCCGTCGACGGCATCGACTTCACGGTCAACGCGGGCGAGACCCTGGGCGTCGTCGGCGAGTCCGGCTGCGGCAAGTCGACCATGGGCCGGCTGGTCACCCGGCTCGACGAACCGACCGGCGGAACGATCGAGTTCGAGGGCACCGACATCACCCACCTGGGCGCCGGTGCGATGCGTCCGCTGCGCCGCGACATCCAGATGATCTTCCAGGACCCGTACTCCTCGCTGAACCCCCGGCACACCGTCGGCACCATCGTCGGCGCGCCGTTCCGGCTGCAGAAGGTGCAGACCGAACACGGGGTGAAGCGGGCCGTCCAGGACCTGCTGGAGCTGTGCGGGCTCAGCCCCGAGCACTACAACCGCTACCCGCACGAGTTCTCCGGCGGCCAGCGCCAGCGCATCGGCATCGCCCGGGCGCTCGCCCTGCGGCCCAAGATGGTCGTCGCCGACGAGCCGGTCTCCGCCCTCGACGTCTCGATCCAGGCGCAGGTGGTCAACCTGCTGGACGACCTCCAGCGCGAGCTGGGCCTGACGTACCTGATCATCGCGCACGACCTCTCGGTGGTCCGGCACGTCTCCGACCGGGTCGCGGTGATGTACCTCGGCAAGATCGTCGAGATCGCCGACCGGGACTCGCTCTACGCGAGCCCGCTGCACCCGTACACCAACGCCCTGATGTCCGCCGTGCCGGTGCCCGACCCGCGCCGCAGGCAGCAGGGCGGGCGCGAGCGCATCCTGCTCCAGGGCGACGTGCCGTCACCGATCAACCCGCCCAGCGGCTGCCGCTTCCGCACCCGCTGCTGGAAGGCCCAGGAGATCTGCGCCGCCCAGGAACCGCCGCTCGCCGCGCTGAAGACCGGCCACCAGGTGGCCTGCCACTTCCCGGAGAACGCCCCCGCGGGCGGGGCGTCCTGAACAGCTGCGCCCTGAACAGCGGTGTCCTGAACACCTGACGCCGACGGCGAAGGCCGTCCGCCCGGAGCCTGGGAGCTCCGGGCGGACGGCCTTCGCGTTCGGTGGTCGGCGGCAGCCGGTCGCGGTCAGCCGCTGCCGGACAGCGCGGGCTCCGGATCCCGCCCGGTCGGCACGGCCGGACCGCCCGCCCCCGCCTCCGGCCGGGACGGCGCCGCGGGCGGCGGGAACCGGCGGTTCACGGCCTTCATCACCCGGCGGCCGAGGTTCTGGAACGGGATCTCGATCAGGCGGTAGCTGAGGTAGCTGAGGATCAGCAGCACGGCCATGAAGGCGACGAACTGCACCGTGCGGCCCTTCCAGCCGACGATCGGCGCATGGCCCTCCAGCATCCAGTTCATGCCGTGGACCAGCGGGTTGTGCAGCAGGTAGACCGAGTAGCTGATCGCACCCAGCCAGCTGAGCGCCCGCGGGAAGCGCCGCTTGCGCAGCAGCATGCCGACCACGAAGACCGCCCAGGCGGCCACGTACGCGTAGGAGAACGACATCCAGGAGCCGCTCCAGGTGCGCCACAGTGCCGGGCCGCGGTTGTACAGGTAGCCGACCAGGAAACCCGACGCGGCCACGAAGAGGCAGCAGAGGATGGCCGGGAGCCGCTCGATCTGGCCGTGCTCGAGCCGGTACAGCACGGTGCCGGCGAACATCGTCGCGAAGATCAGCATGGTCTCGAACGCGGTGGACCGGCTGTTCAGCAGGATCAGCACCAGGCCCAGACCGCCGAGCAGCACCCCGCCCCAGCGGACCAGTTCCGGCCGGGCGGTGAAGATGCAGACCATCGCCATGACGACGACGAGCCCGCCGGCCGTCACCAGATGGCGGGTGGCGGCGAGATCGGTCGAGATGGTGCCCAGCGCCAGCCAGGAGCCGAGGACCAGCGCGAAGGCCGCGAAGCCGATCGCGATCGGGGCGCTCCGCCGGTGCCAGCCCAGGACGAACAGGGCCGTCACGAAGTAGTAGAAGAGCATCTCGTAGGTGAGCGTCCACATCACCCCGACGACGTTGGGCACGCCCATCATGTCCTGCAGCATCATCCCGTTGCCGGCGAGCGACAGCAGGGGGTGCTCGAAGGCCCAGCCCTGCACGACGGTGTAGTTGCGCGGGAGGATCAGCAGGCAGCCGACCACGGTCAGGATCACCACGGGGTAGATCCGGAAGAAGCGCCCGGCCCAGAACGCCCGCACGTCGCCGCGCCGCTCCAGTGAGGCCGGGATGATGTAACCGCTCACCAGGAAGAACAGCATCACGCCGAAGATGCCCGGGTCCAGGTAGTACGGCACCTTGGTGCCGTGCGGGATCCAGTAGAACGGCAGCGCGAGGTGGTAGACGGCGACGGAGAGCGCGGCGATGCCGCGCAGCGCGTCGAGCCAGCCGAGTCTCGACGAGGCGGGGGCGGGGCTCCCGGCGCGTCGCCTGGATACACGTTCGATCAGCTTCACAGGCGGAGGCTAGCGGAAGCCGCGATGACCGGGAACGTTCGAGTGGTGCCGACGGCGCCCCGGGAAGCGCTTCGTGGCCCGACTGTGACCATTGCCCGTGACCATTGCCCGGGCCCGCCCGGCGCATCGGGTACACATGGGACGGTGAGTTCGCAGATCTTCCCCTCCGACGTGCAGCAGACGCTGGACCTCGTCGGCATCTTCGTCTTCGCCCTCTCCGGGGGGCTGCTCGCCGTGCGCAAGAACATGGACATCTTCGGGATCTGTGTGCTGGCGGAGGTCACCGCGCTGGGCGGCGGTGTGATGCGCGACCTGGTGATCGGGGCCACACCGGTGGCCGCGTTCTCCAACCTCGGCTACTTCTCGACGCCGCTGGTGGCCGGCCTGGTGGTCTTCTTCCTGCACCCGGAGGTCGAACGGATCAACCGGGCGGTGCAGACCCTGGACGCGCTCGGCCTCGGGCTGTTCTGCGTCACCGGCACCGCCAAGGCGCACGACTACGGGCTCGGTGCGGTGGCCGCGGTGGCGCTCGGCATGGTGACGGCGGCCGGCGGCGGCGTGATGCGGGACGTGCTGGCGGGCGAGATCCCCTCGCTGCTCCGCTGGGACCGGGAGATCTACGCCGTCCCGGCCCTGGTCGGCGCGGCGCTGGTGGCGGCGCTGATCGGCCTCGACCGCCTGACCGCGGTGACCGGCACGACGGCCGCGCTGACCGCGTTCGTGCTGCGGATGTGCGCCCTCAGGTTCGGCTGGCGCGCCCCCCGGGCCTGGCACCGCAACGGTTCTCGCACCAGCGAGGAGTAGGCGAGCCGCCGTACGCGAGCGAGATCGCCTCGGCGGTGCAGAGCAGCTCCGGCAGCAGCCGGGCCAGCTCGGCGGCCGGCACCCGGTCCGCCGGGGCGCTGACCGCACAGGCCGCGACCGCCTGCCCGCCGCTGCCGGCCACCGGGGCGGCCACGCAGGTCACCGCCTCCCGGTGCTCGGCCGACTCCGCGGCCCAGCCCTGGCGGCGCACGGCGGCCAGCTCGGCGGGCAGGCCGTCCTCCCGGGCGCCGTCCTCCGGCAGGCCGGCCAGCAGCACCCGGCCGATCGCCGTCCCGGCCGCCGGGGCGCGCCGGCCGATCCGGGACGGCCGGGCCGCGGCGCCGTCCCAGCGGCCGGCCAGCTCGTCCAGGTACAGCACCTCGCCGTCCTGCAGCACGGCCAGCTGGACCGTGAAGCCGCAACGCTCGTTGAGGGCCGCGAGATGCGGCGCGGCGACCTGCCGGACGTCGATCTCCTCCAGCGCCCGGTGCGCGAGCGAGAGCAGCCGGCCGCCGAGCCGGTAGCGCAGATCGGACTGGCGGTGGACGAAGCCGTGCTCCTCCAGCGTGCGCAGCAGCCGCAGCGCGGTGGACTTGTGCACCCCGATGCCGGTCGCGGCCTGTTCGAGGGTGACCGGGCCGTCGCCGAGGGAGCCGAGGATGGTGAGCGCGCGGTCGACCGACTGCGACATTCCGCCCCCAGTCCCGTCCGGCCGATTGCAGTGGCCGTCAGGCTAACCGCTTCCCCGAGCGACAGGCCAACCACCCCACGGGCTTTGGGTCCCGTTCGGCCAACGGTGCGGCACAGTCGGGGCAATGGCCTGACCGCCCCTCGGCGGCCCTCTACAATCGGATGGTTATGCCATACCTGGACCACGCGGCGACCACGCCGATGCTGCCCGAGGCGATCGCCGCGATGACGGCGCACCTGGGGGTCGTCGGCAACGCCTCAGCCCTGCACGCGTCCGGCCGCCGGGCCCGCCGGGTGGTCGAGGAGGCCCGCGAGTCGCTCGCCGACTCGCTGGGCGCCCGCCCCAGCGAGATCGTGCTGACCGGCGGCGGCACCGAGTCCGACAACCTCGCGGTCAAGGGGCTGTACTGGGCCCGGCGCGGCGCCGACCCGGCCCGGACCAGGGTGCTCTGCAGCCCGGTCGAGCACCACGCCGTACTGGACGCGGTGCACTGGCTCTCCGAGCACGAGGGCGCCGAGGTCGAGTACCTGCCGGTCGACGCCGTCGGCCGGGTGCGCCCGGAGGCGCTGCGCTCGGCGATCGAGCGGGACCCTTCCTCGGTCGCGCTGGTCACCGTGATGTGGGCCAACAACGAGGTCGGCACCGTCCAGCCGATCGCCGAACTCGCCGCCGTGGCAGCCGAGTACGGCATCCCGACGCACGCCGACGCGGTGCAGGCGCTCGGCCAGGTCCCGGTCTCCTTCGCGGAGTCGGGGCTCACCGCGCTCACCGTCACCAGCCACAAGATCGGCGGCCCGTTCGGCATCGGCGCGCTGCTGCTGTCCCGCGGGGCGGCGCCCGTCCCGCTGCTGCACGGCGGCGGCCAGGAGCGCGACGTCCGCTCCGGCACCCTGGACGCGCCCGCCGCCGCCGGCTTCGCGGCCGCCGCGGCGATCGCGGTCGAACGCCGGGCGGAGCACCAGGAGGCGCTCGGCGCGCTGCGGGACGAACTGGTCGCCGCCGTGCTGGCCGCCGTCCCGGACGCGGTGCTCAACGGTGACCCGACGGCCGGGGGCCGGCTGCCCGCCAACGCGCACTTCTCCTTCCCCGGCTGCGAGGGCGACGCACTGCTGATGCTGCTCGACGCCCAGGGCATCGAGTGCTCCACCGGCTCGGCCTGCTCGGCCGGGGTGCCGCAGCCCAGCCACGTGCTGCTGGCGCTGGGTGTCGACCCGGTGCTGGCCCGCTCCTCGCTGCGGTTCTCGCTCGGCCACACCTCCGTCCGGGAGGACGTCACCGCGCTGGCCGCCGCCATCGCGCCCGCCGTCCAGCGCGCCCGCAACGCCGGTCTCGCGGCCGCCGCCCGGCGGTAGGAAACCCGGCCGCGCGTTCGCGGTGAGCACGTACCCTTGTTGGCATCATGACTGATTTCCCGGGTGCTCCGACCGTTCCGTCCACTGGCCGCCTGCGCGTGCTCGCGGCGATGTCCGGCGGGGTCGACTCCGCCGTCGCCGCGGCCCGCGCCGCCGAAGCGGGGCACGAGGTGACGGGCGTGCACCTGGCCCTCTCGTCCAACCCGCAGTCGTTCCGCACCGGTGCCCGCGGCTGCTGCACCATCGAGGACTCCCGGGACGCCCGCCGGGCCGCCGACGTGATCGGCATCCCGTTCTACGTCTGGGACCTCGCCGAGCGCTTCCGCGAGGACGTGATCGACGACTTCGTCGCCGAGTACGCGGCCGGCCGCACGCCCAACCCCTGCCTGCGCTGCAACGAGAAGATCAAGTTCGCCGCGCTGCTGGACAAGGCGATCGCGCTCGGCTTCGACGCGGTCTGCACCGGCCACTACGCCCGGATCGTCGACCTCCCGGACGGCCGCCGCGAGCTGCACCGCGCGGTCGACGCCGCCAAGGACCAGTCGTACGTGCTCGGTGTGCTCGACGCCGACCAGCTCGCCCACTCGCTCTTCCCGCTCGGCGACACCACCAAGGACGTCATCCGGGCCGAGGCCGAGCGCCGGGGCCTGGCCGTCGCCAAGAAGCCGGACAGCCACGACATCTGCTTCATCGCCGACGGCGACACCCAGGGCTTCCTGGCCAGGCACCTCGGCACCGCCACCGGCGACATCCTCGACGCGGACGGCACCAAGCTCGGCGAGCACGACGGCGCCTACGGCTTCACCATCGGCCAGCGCAAGGGCCTGCGGATCGGCCGCCCGGCCGCCGATGGCAAGCCGCGCTACGTCCTGGACATCTCCCCGGTGAACAACACCGTCACGGTCGGCCCGCTGGAGGGCCTGGACGTGACGGCGCTGACCGCGATCCGCCCGCGCTGGTGCGGCACCGAGGCGGCGGCCGAGGGCCGGTACACCGCCCAGCTGCGCGCCCACGGCGAGGAAGTGCCGGTCACCGCCGCCGTGGTGGACGGCGAGCTGCGGGTCCGGCTGGACAGCGCGGTGCGAGGCATCGCCCCCGGCCAGGCCGTGGTGCTGTACGACGGCACCCGGGTGGTCGGCTCCGCCACCATCGCCACCACCGAACGCCCGGCCGTCCGCGCGTAAGGCAATGCTTCGGGCGGGCCGGCGGGCTCCGCCCGGCCCGCCCGCTCTATGGCAGCGTCCGGATCAGCCCGGTCGGTTGGTCAAGCCAGACCCATTGCTCGGCTCCGATGATCGTCAGCCCGAAGCGCTCGGGCTGCGGCCGACCTTGCTGTTCCCACCATCGGTAGGCTGCCTCGATTTCGTCCCAGAGCCGGCGCGGGCCGTGCTGCCAGACGGTGAATCGGTTGCTCTGCCCGCCGTCGTGGTCCACCGCCGCCCACGATCGGGTATCCGTGGTCGCCACCCACAGACGGGTGGCGACCCCGTCGATGTCGGGTTCGTGGTCCCACGCGGTCCAGACATCGCCGAGCTTGAGGCCGAGGGCGAAGCGGGCCTCCCAGTGGTCTCCGGTCACCTGTGATGGAGCCAGGGTGGTGTGGGACTCGTCAGGCTGATGGTCATCGTGGACGACGTCGCGGAAGATCCGCAGATCCTGGCGCTGGTTCCGCATTAGCATGAACGCCGAGTGCGGGCTGAAGCGCCCGTGCGTTCGGTCACGTCCGACGGTGAGCTTGAGCAGTCCCCAGCAGAGCATGGGGTTGTCCCACGGGGTGAGGATGATGCTGCCTGGCTCGGTCTGCTCGATCCATGCCTGCGGCACCCTCCGGACCGAGCAGGTCGAGATGATCCGGTCGTACGGTTGTCGCACACTCCAGCCTTGTGCGCCGTCCCCGCAGACCAGCTCCACATTCAGGCCCGCCGCGTTCAGCGAGGCCCAGGCCTGCATGGCGACCTCTGGGTCCACCTCGACCGAGGCCACGTATCCGGCACCGAGGCGGTGGACCAGGAGTGCCGCGTTCCAGCCGGTGCCGGTGCCGATCTCCAGGACGTTCATCCCAGGCCGCAACTCGAGGTCGCGCAGCATCCTGACCACGATCGAGGGCGCCGAGGCCGAGGAGGACGGCCAGAGGTCGGCCGGGTCGTCAGGCTCCCTGCCGTCGTTGATCTGGGTGACAACAGGAACGTTGGAGTAGGCCGACCCGAACCAGCGGTTCGGGTCGGCCTGGAGGTCGCACGGTCTGTAGGTTCCTGTACCGGTCTCCAGCCAGATTCTCTCCGGCAGGAACCGGTGACGTGGAACCGCCTTGATCGCGGCCTTCCACTCGGAGGGGACAGGGCCGCCGAGTTCTTCTCCGATGGCCCGGAGCAGGCCGCGTACGGCGGCCTGCTCCGGTTGGTGCGCGGGGTTCGTCACTTCTTGCCGTCGTCCTTCTTGTGCTTCGGCTCGGGCGTCGGCCGCGCCCCGTCGGCGGACGGCTTGGCCGCACCCGGGTCCTTCTTGCCCGCGTGCTGCCCCTCGCCGCCGCCGACACGGCGTAGACGGTCCCGAAGTCGAGAGGCCCGCGTTCGCCGGGCTCGGGGGCCTGGCTGTGGTTGTCCGAGGCGGCTGCGAGGTCGCCGGAGTGCTGTGCCGCAGGTGATCCACTCACTGCGTGATGTCGGCGTGGACGACTTTTCCGAACGGTTCGACGGTGACTCCCCACCGGCCGGCCGTCAGCTGGTGGACGAGGCTGAGGCCACGGTGGCCTTCGTCGTCGTCGGAAGCGCGGATCAGCACCGGTAGGGATCGCGAGCCGTCGCGGACCGAGATCCGCACGGTTGCGTCTGCGACTCGCTGGATGGTGACCGTTATGTGGAGACCGCAGCCCGTCTTCGCCGCGTTGGTGACCAGTTCGCTGGCGACCAACTCGGCCGAGTCGATGAGGTGGGACAGCCCCAACTCCGTCAGCTTGCGCCGGACCAGCTTTCGGGCCTGGCTCGCGGACTCGGGCCGGTAGGGCAGCAGCACTTCATCTGTCGTCAGAACCGGCGTCAATCCGGTGTCGAGAGGCGCGCGAGCCTCCAGCGGCGCGCACGACGTGGGAAATGTGGCCATGACGGCTATCTCCTCTAGATGGTGCACCATCCTGTACTTATGTGCAGGAGTGACGAGTAGAAGAGTGCCCTACTCCTGTACATGAGTCAACCCGCCACAAGAAGAATCCTGTGGCGGGCTGGAGGAGTTGATCGTGCGTCAGTCGCGGGCCGCGAAGCGATAGTCCAGAACAAACTGGTCAGCGGCCATAATGGTGTCGCACACCTCTACCACGCGGCCGTCCGTGGTGATCGCGTTCCGAACGAGATGGATTACCGGCGAACCGGGGCTCAGCGCCAGTGCCGCGGTCTCGGGCTTGGTCGCCAGCCGGGCCCGTACGGACTCGGTGAACTCGGCGAGAACATGGCCGTGTTCTTCGAGGCGGGCGTAGATGCCGCCGCCGCCGGGGTTCTCGGCGAAGACTTCCGGGATGTCCTTGACCACGTCCCACGGCAGGTACGACATGGCTTCTTCGGTCGGCACACCGTCACGGAAGTACCGGCGCTTGCGTGCCAGCACTTGGGTCCCCGCAGGGAGGCTCAGCCGCTCGGCGATCTCCAAGGGTGCCTCTGCGGGGCCGACGAACAGCACCGTCACGGACGGGACGCCGCCGGTCGCCTCCGCCTCGGCGAGGTAGGCGGCCTTGCCGGCATTGCGGTGGGCGCGGCGGAACCGGTCCGAGGACTGGCGCTGAACCGGCGGACGCGAGCGGACGAAGGAGCCGCGACCGTGATGCGTCTCGATCAGCTGGGCCGTCCGGAGTTCGGCGACGGCCTTGCGGACCGTGCCGGACGCGACTCCGTACCGTTGCATGAGCCCGGCTTCACTGGGCACGGCCGCCCCGGGCGCGAGGCCCCCTGACTTGATCTGCGCGGCGAGGTCGTCCGCGATCTGCAGGTACTTCGCCTTGGCCGACGAGGCCACGTCATCACTCGCCATAGTCCTTCAGGGCTCCTATTCTCCTGCACATGAGTAACAGCGCCGGGAAGTCCCAGTCAACGCAGCTCCACTCGGTGTCCGTTGCCGGGGCGGTGGTGCGAAGGGATGGCCGGGTGCTGGCGATTCGCCGGGCCGACAACGGGACCTGGGAGCCTCCGGGCGGCGTTCTGGAGCTGACGGAGGCCATCGAGGACGGCGTGCGGCGCGAGATCTACGAGGAGACCGGGATCAAGGTCGGTGTGGAGCGGCTGACCGGCGTCTACAAGAATATGAACCGGGGGATCGTCGCCCTGGTCTTTCGTTGCCGCCCCGAGGGCGGGAGCGAACAGCTCTCGGACGAGTCGATCGAGGTCGACTGGCTCACGCCGGCCGAAGTGTCCGGTCGCATGGCCGAGGTGTACGCGGTGCGGATGCTGGACGCGCTCCGGGAAGACGCCGCACCGAGCGTCCGCACACACGACGGTCGTCACTTGATCGGTGAACACACTGTCCGATGAGCGAGCCGCCAGGCCGTCCGGATAAGCGGCTGAGCCGAGCACCAGGCTCGTGATAGACCGGACGCACTATGAATATCTGTGTTTTCTGCTCCGCGTACTCCCTGGACGACCGTTACACCGACCCCGCCGCCGAGTTCGCCCGGCTGCTCGGGGAGGGGGGCCACACGCTGGTCTGGGGCGGCTCCCACACCGGCCTGATGGGGCTGCTCGCCGACGGGGTGAAGGCCGCCGGGGGCCGGCTGGTCGGGGTCTCGGTCGACCTGCTGGCCGACAAGGTCTACCAGGGCGCCGACGAGCTGGTGATGACCCGCGACCTCGCCGAGCGCAAGGCCCAGCTGCTGACGCGCGCGGACGCGGTCGTCGTCCTGGTCGGCGGCCTCGGCACGCTGGACGAGGTCACCGAGGTGCTGGAGCTCAAGAAGCACGCGCTGCACGACAAGCCGGTCGTCGTCCTGGACACCGAGGGCTTCTACGCGGGCCTGCGCACCCAGCTGGAGCGGATGGACGCCGAGGGCTTCCTGCCCCGGCCGCTCGGCGACCTGATCGGCTTCGCCGGGACCCCGGCCGAGGTCTTCGAGCAGCTCAAGACCGGCGCCTGAGAGGATCGGGGACATGGCTACCCATCTGATCACCGGCGCGGGCTCCGGCATCGGCGCCGTCGTCGCCGAGCGCCTCGCCGAACGCGGGGACGACCTCTGGCTGCTGACCCGCGACGCCCGCCGGGCCGCCGAACTGCGGGAGCGCTTCCCCGGCGCCCGGACGCTGGTCGGCGACCTCGGTGACCCGGCCAAGCTCTCCTGGGCCCTCGGCCACCAGGAGCTGCCGGTCCGGCTGGACTCCCTGCTGCACATCGCCGGCGTCGTCGAGCTGGGCCAGGTCGGCGACCTGCCGGTCAAGGCCTGGCAGGACACCCTCGCCGTCAACCTGGTCGCCCCCGCCGAGCTGACCCGTCTGCTGCTGCCCTCGGTCCGGCTGGCCAAGGGCCATGTGGTCTTCGTCAACTCCGGTGCGGGGCTGCGGGCCAGTGCCGAGTGGGGGGCGTACGCGGCCAGCAAGCACGGGCTGCGGGCGCTCGCCGACTCGCTGCGGCTGGAGGAGCACGAGCACGGCGTCCGGGTCACCTCGGTCTTCCCCGGCCGGGTCGCCACCGCGATGCAGGTCAAGGTGCACCAGCAGGAGGGCAAGGAGTACGACGGCGACCGCTGGATCGCCCCCGAGTCCGTGGTCAAGGCCCTGCTCACCGCCATCGACCTGCCGCGCGACGCCGAGATCACCGAGATCACCGTCCGCCCGGGCCGCTAGGGCCGCTAGGGCCGGGCACCATGCCCGGGAGCAGGGAGTCGGCCGGTCCGACTTCCTGTTCCCGCCCCCCATTTATCGGTGGCGTCGCGGAACCCCCTGTGGAATCATCCGTTCGCCCTCCGGCGGATCAGGCGTCCTGAGGGCTGTCCCGCCGGATCGTCCGGCTTTTCGCCCAGGGGGGCCTCCAATTTCCAGAACTCGCACAGCACTGGCTGTGGGCGCGGTGCTGATCGGCTCGATAGGCCTGCCGGCCGTCGGAACGGTCGGCGCGTCCGCTGCGGCCGGCACGCTCTACGTCAACAACGCCGCCGGTGCCAACTGCACCGACGGCGGCAGCGGCACCCAGGCCGCCCCGTTCTGCCACGTGGCCGCGGCGGCCGCGGTCGTCCAGCCCGGGCAGACGGTCGAGATCGCCGCCGGCGCCTACAACGACACCGCGGTGATCGTGACCCGTTCCGGTACGGCCGATGCCCCGATCACCTTCCGCGGCCCGGCCCATCAGTACTCGCCCGGTGGCCCCGCCAACCTCACCGGTGGAGCCCCGAACCACCCGGACAGCGCCCTCGTGGTCCGGGGAGCCGATCACCTCAGGTTCGAGAACCTGAGCCTCGGCGCCTACCAACGGCCGGCCGTGGTGGTCGACGGCGGACACGACGTCTCCTTCACCAACGTCTCGGCCTGGGGCGGCGGCGTCCGGATCACCAACGGCTCCGACCGGGTCGTCTACGGTCGCGGTGACTTCGACTACCTGCCGGGCCCGGTGTTCCAGGTCGACGGCGGGTCCACCGGGACGGTCCTGACCACCAACGTGGTCCGGGCCAACAACGTCAACGACATGACCGGCATCCTGGTCAAGGACGCCCCGAGCACCACCGTGGTGAGCAACACCGTCTACTCGTCCTGCTTCGCCGGCATCGTGCTGGACGGCTCCTCGGGCGGTGCGGTCGTCGAGAACAACGTGGTGAACACGGCGGACTACCGGACCAAGGCGTGCGGAACGCCCGGCAGGGCCACGGGGATCACCGTCGCCCAGAGCGCCACGGCCGGTACCAAGGTCGACTACAACGTCGTCGACCCGATCAGTGGCGCCGCCGCCTACAACTGGGCCGGTGTCGCCTACACCAGCCAGGCCGGCTTCACCGCGGGCAGCGGCGGCCAGGGCGTCCACGACTTCGTCGCCCCGACCTACGTCCCGAAGGGGCCGAACGCGCCGATCGACCACACGATCGACTCGGCCGACGAGACCGCCCCCGGCATACTGGCGACCGACCGAGGTGGCTGGGCGCCCGTCGACGACCCGACGGTGCCCAACACCGGGACGGGCAAGGGCTACCGCGACCGCGGCGCGTACGAGCACCTGGACATCGGCTCCGCGTTCACGCCGGCCGGTCCGACGCGTCTGCTGGACACTCGCGAGGCGGTCGGTGTGCCGCAGAAGCAGGCCGTCCCGGCCGGTGGCACGGTGGACCTCCAGGTCGCGGGCATGGCCGGCATCCCGGCCGAGGGTCTCACCGCCGTGACCATGAACGTGACCGTGACGGAGACCCAGCAGGCCGGCTTCCTGACCGTCTACCCGCACGGCGACGAACTGCCGAACGCCTCGAACCTCAACTGGGCGGCGGGGAGCACGATCCCGAACCTGGTGACGGTGCCGGTCAAAGACGGCAAGGTCTCCTTCCGCAACTCCTCCGGCGGCACCGTGCAGGTGATCGCCGACCTGGCCGGCTACCACAGTGCCAAGGGCTCGCTGTTCCACGCGCAGGGCCCGACCCGGCTGCTGGACACTCGCGAGGCGGTCGGTGTGCCGCAGAAGCAGGCCGTCCCGGCCGACGGCACGGTGGACCTCCAGGTCGCGGGCGTCGGTGGCATCCCGGCGAGTGGTGTCACCGCGGTGACGCTGAACGTCACGGTGACGGAGCCCCAGCAGGCCGGCTTCCTGACCGTCTACCCGCACGGCGACACGCTGCCGGACACCTCGAACCTCAACTGGGTGGCCGGCCGCACCATCGCCAACCTGGTGACGGTGCCGGTCAAGGACGGCAAGGTCTCCTTCCACAACGCCTCCGGCGGCACCACGCACGTGGTCGCCGACCTCGCCGGCTACTACAGCGACGAGGGCAAGGTCTCCTACCGGCAGGCCGGACCGGTCCGGGTCCTGGACACCCGTGAGCACACCTACTACGAGATGGGTGACCGTCCGGCCGCACCGGTCCTCGCCGGCGAGACCGTGGACATCCCGTTCGACATCCCGAACGTCGCCGCGGTCACCCTGAACGTCACGGTGACCGAACCCCAGCAGGCCGGCTTCCTCACCGTGTACCCGCACGGTGACACGCTGCCGGACACCTCGAACGTCAACTTCGAGGCCGGCGAGACCATCGCCAACCAGGTCGTGGTCCCGGTAAAGGACGGCAGGATCACGATCCGCAACTCCAGCGGCGCCCCGGCGCACATCGTGGTCGACCTGTTCGGCTACCAGGCGTACTGACACCAGGCGTACTGAGCCTGGCGTTTCTCCTGAGCGGCCCCGGTACCGAGCCCAGCGCTCGGTGCCGGGGCCGTCGGCGCTCCGGATCTCGTACGCTTCCGGGGTGAGCAACGGACACTCCTTCCCCGACCTGCGCGGCGCCGCCACCGGCGTCGGATCGCTGCCCGGTACCGACGCGCGGGAGGCCGCCAGGACCTCCACCGGGGCGCTGGAACAGCTGCCGTTCCTCCCCGAACTGCCGGCCCGCGGCCCCGGCGCCGACATGATCGGACGCGGAGCCGGCCTGCTGGTCGAGCTGTTCGCGCAGACCGAGCCGAGCGGCTGGCGGTTCACCGACCGCCCCGGCCGCGACACCCGGCGCGCCCACTCCTGGCTCGGCGAGGACCTGGACGCGCTGGAGGAGTTCACCCAGGGCTACCAGGGCGCGCTCAAGGTCCAGGCCGTCGGGCCGTGGACGCTGGCCGCCGCGATCGAGCTCAGGCACGGCGAGAAGGCGCTCGCCGACCCCGGCGCCTGCCGCGACATCGCCGGCTCGCTCACCGAGGGCCTGCGCCGCCATCTCGCCGACGTCCGCAAGCGCATCCCGGGGGCGGAGGTCGTGCTCCAGCTCGACGAGCCCTCGCTGCCCGCCGTGCTGGCCGGCGACGTGAAGACCGCCAGCGGCTTCCAGCGGCTGCGCTCGGTCGACCGCCAGGTCGCCGAGGAGGTGCTGCGCGAGGTGATCCGGGGCCTCGACGCCCCCGTGGTGGTGCACTGCTGCGCGCCGCGGGTGCCGATCCCGCTGCTGCGCCGGGCCGGAGTGGCCGGGATCTCGCTGGACTTCACGCTTCTCACCGACCGGGCGGACGACGATCTCGGCGAGGCGGTCGAGGCCGGCACGATGATCCTCGCGGGTCTGGTGCCCGCCGTTGACCTGCCCGTTTCTCAATCAACGGCAGTGTCCGACCCGGCCGGTATGGTCCAGGGTGTCAGGACGTTGTGGCGCAGGCTCGGGTTCGCCCCGGAGCTGCTGGGCCGGCGCGTGCTGGTGACACCCACCTGCGGGCTGGCCGGGGCCTCCCCGGCCGGTGCGCGCAAGGCGCTGTCACTGAGCGTGCGGGCGGCCCAGAGCCTGGTGGACAACCCGGAATGAGAACGTAGGAGGGCTTGCGGTGGTGGCTGTCGAGGGCTGGGAGGAGATCCCGGCGGAGGTCCGCAGACGGCACGCCGAGCTGGCGGCCGAGATCGAGGACCACCGCGCCCGCTACTACGAGCAGGACGCGCCGATCATCAGCGACGCCGACTTCGACGCCCTGATGCGGGCGTTGGAGGCGCTGGAGGCCGAGCACCCGGCGCTGGTCACGCCGGACTCCCCGACCCAGCGGGTCGGCGGCGCGCCCACCGTGCTGTTCGCCCCGGTCGAGCACCGGGAGCGGCTGCTCAGCCTGGACAACGCGATGGACGACGACGAGCTGGCCGCCTGGGCCGAGCGCGTCGCCGCCGAGCTGGCCGGCATCGACTACCACTACCTCTGCGAGCTCAAGGTCGACGGCCTGGCCGTCAACCTCACCTACGAGAACGGCCAGTTGGTGCAAGCGGCGACCCGCGGCGACGGCCGGGTCGGCGAGGACATCACCGCCAACGTCCGCACCATCAA
Organism: Kitasatospora sp. NPDC088351; assembly: GCF_040685575.1. NCBI lineage: Bacteria > Bacillati > Actinomycetota > Actinomycetes > Kitasatosporales > Streptomycetaceae > Kitasatospora > Kitasatospora sp. NPDC088351. The sequence continues at coordinate 47,577 of NZ_JBFBIL010000038.1, forward strand.
GGAGATCCCGCACCGGCTCAAGGGCGACGACATCCCCGAGCTGGTGGAGATCCGCGGCGAGGTGTACTTCCCGACCGACGCGTTCGAGGCGCTCAACGCCTCCTTCGCGGAGGAGAACGAGCGCCGCCGGCTGGAGAACGAGGAGCGCGCCAAGGAGGGCAAGCGCCCCCGGGCGATGATCCGGCTCTTCATGAACCCGCGGAACGCCGCCGCCGGCTCGCTCCGCCAGAAGGACCCGCTGATCACCGCCGCCCGCCCGCTGCACATGGTGGTGCACGGCATCGGCGCCCGGGTCGGCTTCGACATCGACAACCAGTCGCACGCCTACCAGCTGCTGCACGACTGGGGCCTGCCCACCGCCCGGCACAACAAGGTGGTCGGCACGCTGGCGGAGGTCCGCGCCTTCGTCAAGCACTTCGGCGAGCAGCGGCACTCGGTCGAGCACGAGATCGACGGTGTGGTCGTCAAGGTGGACGAGATCGCCCTGCAGGGCCGGCTCGGCTCCACCTCCAAGTCCCCGCGCTGGGCCATCGCCTGGAAGTACCCGCCGGAGGAGGTCACCGGCAAGCTGGCCGAGATCAAGATCGGCATCGGGCGCACCGGCCGGGCCACCCCGTACGCGGTGCTGGCCGAGCCGGTCAAGGTGGCCGGCTCGATGGTCCAGTACGCGACGCTGCACAACCAGGACGTGGTGAAGGCCAAGGACGTCCTGCTGGGCGACACCGTGGTGCTGCGCAAGGCCGGCGACGTCATCCCGGAGATCCTCGGCCCGGTCTACGACCTGCGGGACGGCGACGAGGTGCCGTTCGTGATGCCCTCGCACTGCCCCGAGTGCGGCGAGGAGCTGCGGCCGATGGCCGAGGGGGACATCGACCTGCGCTGCCCCAACGCCCAGTTCTGCCCGGCCCAGATCCGCGAGCGGATCGCCTTCCTCGGCGGGCGCTCGGCGCTGGACATCGAGGGCCTGGGCTACGTCGCGGCCACCGCGCTGACCCAGCCGCTGGCGCCGGTCGCGGCGCCGGTGGGGAACGAGGGCGACATCTTCGGCCTGACGGTGGAGCAACTGCTGCCGATCAAGGTGCTGGTGCGCGACCAGAAGACCGGCATGCCCAAGCTCGACGACGAGACCGGCGAGGAGAAGGAGGTGTTCTTCTTCGCCACCACCACCGGGGCGCCGAAGAAGAACACCGGGCTGATGCTCGACAACATCGAGAAGGCCAAGGACCGCCCGCTCTGGCGCTTCCTCAACGGCCTCTCGATCCGGCACGTGGGCCCGGTCGCGGCCCAGGACCTGGCCCGGGAGTTCCGCGACCTGGACGCGATCTTCGCGGCGGGCGAGGAGCGGCTGGCCGCGACCGACGGCGTCGGCACGGGCACCGCGCGGTCGATCATCGAGTGGTACCAGGTGGACTGGCACCGGGAGATCGTGGAGAAGTGGCGCGAGGCCGGTGTCCGCTTCACCGAGGAGGCCCCCGAGGAGGAGGCCGAGCGCCCGCTGGAGGGCCTGACCGTCGTCGTCACCGGCACGCTGACCGGCCACACCCGGGACGGCGCCAAGGAGGCACTGACCTCGCGCGGCGCGAAGGTGACCGGGTCGGTCTCGAAGAAGACCCACTTCGTGGTCGCCGGGGACAATCCCGGGTCCAAGTACGACAAGGCGGTCCAGCTCGGGCTGCCGGTCCTCGACGACGCGGGTTTCGCCGTCCTGCTGGAGCAGGGTTCCGCCGCGGCCCGGGTCCACCTGGGCCTGCCGCCGGAGCCCGTGGTCGAGGAGCCGGTGAAGAAGGCGCCCGCGAAGAAGCGCGCCGCGAAGGCCGCGGCGGAGCCTGCGGCGGACGTCACGGCCGGCGGCGCGGCCGACCTCGCTGCCGACCTCGGCGCGGACCTCGGCGCGGAGGCCGCCGGACAGGAGCCCGCGGCGGAGGAGCCCGTCGAGGGCTGACCCGCGCGCGGAAGCCCGGGATTTGTCTTGTTATCGTCCTGATGCACCGTCATCAGGTGCCGCACGGTGAAGGCGGGCATTGTGTCACCGTGCGGCACCGGAGCGCGGTGGCGCTTTTCCGGTTGTCCGAAAGTCTGCCCACCGGGTGGGCCCGGGAATACCCTTGAGCGCAACAGAGTGTCAGCAGGGGTGGGGGCACCGGCTGAGCCGGTTCTCCGCGGGGTCGCTCCATGCCCGGCAGCTGCCGGCGCCGGTACGGTGCTTCACCGTTAAGGCGGCCTGACGGGGCGGTCCCGACGGAGGACAAGGCTTATGGATCGTACGACCGGCGGTGCGCCCACACGCCCGCCGCAGGGGGTGGCAGGTGCGGTCCTGCTGCTCGGCGTACTGCTGGCCGGCGCCGCACCGCTCATCCCGCTGGCCGTCCTGGTCTACCGGTACGAGCCCGAGCTGTTACCGCTGTTCGCGGTGCCCCTGGCCGTCCTGGTCGCGGCCTGGCGGATCGCCCGGGACCGGGCCCGGGACCAGCTCACCGACCCGCTGACCGACCTGCCCAACCGACAGGCCCTGCTGCTGGCAGCCCAGGAGGCCATCGCCGAGCACGACGAGGGCTACAGCGTCGGTCTCATCCTGCTCGACCTCGACCGGTTCCGGTCGCTCAACGACACCCTCGGCCATACCGCCGGCGACCGGCTGCTGGTGCACATCGCCCGCCGGCTGCACCGTGCGCTGCGCTCCGGCGGCCCGCCGGGCAGCGCGACCAGGGGATCGATCGACGACGTCTTCGCCGGGCTGCCCCCGCGCTACCGGCGCGGCCGCCCGCTGGTGGCCCGGATGGGCGGCGACGAGTTCGCCGTCCTGCTGCCCGGCATCGGCTGCCCGAACACCCTGGAACGGGTCGCCAAGGCGCTGATCGCCGAGCTGGCGGCGCCGATCCGGCTGGACGGGCTGCTGCTCGTCCTGGAGGCCAGCGCGGGCGTCTGCGTCTACCCGCAGCACGCCCAGGACGCCGAATCGCTGCTGCGCCGCGCCGATGTGGCGATGGCCCACGCCCAGCGCGGCCACAGCTGCGTCGAGCAGTACGACGAGGCCCAGGACGCCGACACGCCCTACCGGATCGGCCTGCTCGGCGATCTGCGGCGGGCCCTGGAGACCGGCGAGGTGCAGCTGCACTACCAGCCGAAGGTGGCCTTCGACGGCCGGGTGGTCGGACTGGAGGCGCTGCTGCGCTGGGAGCGCCCCGGCCAGGGCAAGGTCTCGCCGGACGAGTTCGTCGGGCTCGCCGAGTCCAGCGGTCTGATGCCCCGGCTGACCGACTACGTGCTGGAGGCGGCCGTCGGCCAGCTCGCCCACTGGCGCGAGCAGGGCCTCCAGGTGCAGGTGGCGGTGAACGTCTCACCGCGCGACGTGCTCAACCCCGGCTTCGCCCAGCGGGTCGCCGGGCACCTGGTCCGCCACCAGGTGCCCGCCCACGCGCTCCAGCTGGAGATCACCGAACGGCTGCTGCTGGACGACTCGCGCCGGGCCGCCGACACCCTGGCCGAACTGCGCGGCTACGGCGTCGGGATGTCCCTGGACGACTTCGGCACCGGCCACTCCTCACTGGTGCGGCTGCGCAGCCTCCCGGTCGGCGAGCTGAAGATCGACCGCTCCTTCGTCTCCCGGATGGTCGCGGACGACCACGACGCGGCCGTGGTCCGCTGCTCGGTGGAGCTGGCCCACTCGCTCGGGCTGACCGTGGTCGCCGAGGGCGTCGAGGACGACGAGACCTGGGAACGGCTGCACCTCATGGGGGTGGACGCCGTCCAGGGCTGGCTGGTCTCGGCGGCGCTGCCGGCCGAGCAGGCCACCGCCTGGCTGCGGGTGCACCGGACCGGCGCGCCGCCGGTGGAGCGGATGTCCGCGGCCACGCAGCTGCCCCCGGGCATGCAGCCGGTCCTGCCGCCCGTGCTGCCGCCCGTCCTGCCGCCGGTGATCCAGGCGGTGCAGGCCGCGCAGATGGAGATCCAGGCCCCAGGCGTCCCCAACTGGGCCCCGACCAGGCCGCAGTAGTCCCGCCCGCGGCCGCTGTGACCGGTCCGCGCGCTCACTCGTTGGCCGGTGGCCGGGTCGGGCCCCATAGGATGGGGGCCAAAGACCAAGAGGACGGGGCCGCCGAGCCGGCTGCCCCCGCCCGGGCCCGGCACCGCCTGACCGCATCGCCGGGCCTCACCAGAACTCACCCCTGAGGATCGCTGCATGCCTGGCATCACGCGCGAGGAGGTCGCCCACCTCGCTCGGCTGTCGCGTCTTGAGTTGCAGGCCGAAGAGCTGGACCACTTCGCCGAGCAGCTCGACGTGATCATCGGCGCGGTCGCCCGCGTTTCCGAGGTCGCCGGACAGGACGTCCCGCCGACCTCCCACCCGCTGCCGCTGACGAACGTCATGCGCGCGGACGAGGTGCGGCCGTCGCTCACCCCGGACCAGGCGCTGGCCGGCGCCCCGGCCGCCGAGGAGCAGCGTTTCCGTGTGCCGCAGATCCTCGGGGAGGACTGAACCACCCATGACTGACCTGATCCATCCCTCCTCGCCCGCCTCCGGCGAGGAGGGTCCCTCTGCCACTGGAGCAGCTGCCATGGGCATCACCAAGTGGACGGCCGCCGACACGGCCGCCGCCATCGCCAAGGGCGAGGTCTCCGCCGTCGAGGTCGCCCAGGCCCACCTGGACCGCATCGAGGCCGTCGACCAGAAGGTCAACGCCTTCCTCCACGTCGACACCGAGGGCGCGCTCGGCGCCGCCCGCGCCGTCGACGAGAAGCGCGCCAGGGGCGAGGAGCTGGGCCCGCTGGCCGGCGTCCCGCTCGCGCTGAAGGACGTCTTCACCACCAAGGGTGTCCCGACCACCTGCGGCTCCAAGATCCTCGAAGGCTGGATCCCGCCGTACGACGCCACCCTGACCTCGCGTCTCAAGGACGCCGGCGTGGTGATTCTCGGCAAGACCAACATGGACGAGTTCGCGATGGGCTCCTCCACCGAGAACTCCGCCTACGGCGTGACCGGCAACCCGTGGGACCTCAGCCGCATCCCCGGCGGCTCCGGCGGCGGCTCGGCCGCCGCGCTGGCCGCCTACGAGGCCCCGCTGGCGATCGGCACCGACACCGGCGGCTCGATCCGCCAGCCCGGCGCCGTCACCGGCACCGTCGGCGTCAAGCCCACCTACGGCTCGGTCTCCCGCTACGGTCTGGTCGCCTTCTCGTCCTCGCTGGACCAGGGCGGCCCGTGCGCCCGGACCGTGCTGGACGCGGCGCTGCTGCACGAGGCCATCGCCGGCCACGACCCGCTGGACTCCACCTCGATCGACGCGCCGGTCCCGGCCGTGGTCGAGGCCGCCAAGCGGCGCGACATCCGCGGCATGCGGATCGGCGTGGTCAAGGAGTTCGCCGGCGAGGGCTACCAGGCCGGCGTGATGCAGCGCTTCAACGAGTCCGTGGAGCTGCTGCGCGAGCTGGGCGCCGAGGTCGTCGAGGTCTCCTGCCCGTCCTTCACCCTCGCGCTGCCCGCGTACTACCTGATCGCGCCCAGCGAGGCCTCGTCCAACCTGGCCCGCTTCGACGCGATGCGCTACGGCCTGCGGGTCGGCGACGACGGCACCCGCTCCGCCGAGGACGTCACCGCCCTCACCCGTGAGGCCGGCTTCGGCCCCGAGGTGAAGCGCCGCATCATCCTCGGCACCTACGCCCTCTCCTCGGGCTACTACGACGCCTACTACGGTTCGGCCCAGAAGGTCCGCACGCTCATCTCGCGCGACTTCGACGCCGCCTTCGCGGGCGTGGACGTGCTGGTCTCCCCGACCACCCCGACCACCGCCTTCCCGATCGGCGAGCGCGCCGACGACCCGATGGCGATGTACCTGGCCGACCTCTGCACGATTCCGTCGAACCTCGCGGGCAACGCGGCCATGTCGCTGCCCTGCGGACTGGCCCCGGAGGACAATCTCCCGGTCGGCCTGCAGATCATCGCACCCGCGATGGCGGACGACCGCCTGTACCGCGTGGGCGGCGCCGTCGAGGCCGCACTCAACGACAAGTGGGGGCACACCCTGCTGGAGGAGGCACCGGCACTGTGAGCAAGATCGAGAAGGCGAAGGGCTTCAAGCACTCGAAGCCGGGTCTGTGGCTGTCCATCGGTACCAGCGCCTTCGGCGCGGTGTCGATCGTCAAGGACGTCAAGAAGGCCCGCGGCGAGCACGACACCCTGAAGCTGATCAACGCCCTGGTCGGCGCCGCGGCCCTGGTCACCGGCACCGCCCTGCTGGTGCGCGAACTGCGCCGCCTGGGCGACGACGACGTGCTGCTGGGCTGAGCGCCCCGGCCCGGCCCCGCGCGAGCGGCGGCCGGGCCCGTACCTCCCGAAGACTTTTAGCGAAGGGGACGCTGTGAGCGTCAAGAACCTGGTCTCCTACGAGGACGCTCTCGCGTCGTACGACCCGGTGATGGGCCTTGAGGTCCACGTCGAGCTGGGCACCAAGACCAAGATGTTCTGCGGTTGCTCGACCGAGCTGGGCGCCGAGCCGAACAGCCAGGTCTGCCCGACCTGTCTGGGCCTGCCGGGCTCGCTGCCGGTGGTCAACGCGATCGGCGTGGAGTCGGCCGTGAAGATCGGTCTGGCGCTGAACTGCGAGATCGCCGAGTGGTGCCGGTTCGCGCGGAAGAACTACTTCTACCCGGACATGCCGAAGAACTTCCAGACCTCGCAGTACGACGAGCCGATCGCCTTCAACGGCTACCTCGACGTGCAGCTGGAGGACGGCTCGACCTTCCGGGTGGAGATCGAGCGCGCCCACATGGAGGAGGACACCGGCAAGTCCAGCCACGTGGGCGGCGCCACCGGCCGGATCCACGGCGCCACGCACTCGCTGCTGGACTACAACCGGGCCGGCATCCCGCTGATCGAGATCGTCACCAAGCCGATCGAGGGCGCCGGCGAGCGGGCCCCCGAGGTCGCCAAGGCGTACGTCGCCGAACTGCGCGAGCTGATCAAGGCGCTGGGCGTCTCCGAGGCCCGGATGGACAAGGGCCAGATGCGCTGCGACGTCAACCTGTCGCTCCGCCCCAACGGCACCGAGACCTTCGGCACCCGCTCGGAGACCAAGAACGTCAACTCGCTGCGCAGCGTCGAGCGGGCCGCCCGGTTCGAGATCCAGCGGCACGCCACCGTGCTCATCGACGGCGGCACCATCATCCAGGAGACCCGGCACTTCCACGAGGAGGACGGCAGCACCACCTCCGGCCGGATCAAGGACAACGCCGAGGACTACCGCTACTTCCCCGAGCCGGACCTCGTCCCGATCGCGCCCTCCCGCGCGTGGGTGGAGGAGCTGCGGGCCGGGCTGCCGGAGCTGCCGCGGGTGCGCCGGGCCCGGCTGCAGGCCGAGTGGGGCCTGTCCGACAAGGACATGCAGTCGGTGCTGAACGCCGGTGCGGTCGAGCCGATCCTGGAGACCATCGCCGCGGGCGCCCCGGCCGACCAGGCCCGCAAGTGGTGGATGGGCGAGCTGGCCCGTCGCGCCAACGAGACCGGCACCGACCTGAGCGAGCAGCCGATCACCCCGGCGCAGGTCGCCCGGGTCGCCGCGCTGGTCGCCGAGGGCAAGCTGAACGACAAGCTGGCCCGCCAGGTCATCGAGGCCGTGCTGGCCGGCGAGGGCGAGCCGGACGAGGTCGTGGCGAAGCGCGGCCTGGCCGTCGTCTCGGACGACTCCGCGCTCGGTGCCGCCGTCGACCAGGCCATCGCCGAGAACGAGGCGATCGCCGCCAAGATCCGTGACGGCAAGGTCGCCGCGGTCGGCGCCCTGGTCGGCGCGGTCATGAAGGCCACCCGGGGCCAGGCCGACGCGGCGCGCGTCAAGGATCTGATCCTGGAGCGGCTTGCCGTGGAAGGACAGTAGGCGCAGTCTGGAGCGGCCGGGCGCTGCCTAAGCGGCGGCCGAGGCTCCTAAGGCCCGCGCTAAGGCCCGCCCAGGCCCGCCGAGCGCGGCCGGCTGAGCACCGAGGCCCGGATCCGCCCCCTTACCGGGGTGGATCCGGGCCTTCGCCGTTCCCCGGCCGGTCCGGCTAAGGCCCGGGCGGGCCGGAAGATGCGGCAGGCTGCCGATGCGGCACACCCCCCTTGCGGAGGAGGCTCATTCCAGATCGAGCGGATCGATCGGACCGAGAAGCAACCACGAGGGGAACCACCGTGATCGAGTACGAGCTCATCCAGCAGCAGGTGCGCGAGCTCCACGCCCGCGCCGACCGGCAGCGGCTGGTCCGCGAGGCGCGGAACGCCCGGCGGGCCCAGAGCCGGCTGGTCGCCACCCGTGCCGAGCGGCGCGCCACGCGCCTGCGCGAGTGCTGACGGACCGGCACCGGGGCGGTGCCGAGGTGAGCCGGGAAGGGGAGGTGCCGCAGGACGGCGCCTCCCCTTCCGGGCGTCCGGAGGGCGGGATAACCGCTCGGCCCGGTCAGGCGGCCTGTGGCATGCTCGCCTCCATGCAGCAGATATCGGTGAGTCCCGTCTTCGTCGGCCGCGGCACCGAGATCACCGCACTGACGGACGCGCTGCGACGGGCCGGGTCGGGGCACCCGCAGGCGGTGCTGATCGGCGGCGAGGCCGGCGTGGGCAAGACCCGGCTGCTGGAGGAGTTCCTGGCGCGGGCCTGCGGCACCGGGGGAGTGGTGACCACCGTCGGCGGCTGCCTGGAGGTCGGCGCCGAGGGCCTGCCGTACGCGCCGCTGGCCACCGCGCTGCGCCGGCTGCACCGCAGCCTCGGACCCGAACTGGAGGCCGCCGCGGCCGGCAGCGAGGGCCATCTCGCCCGCCTGCTGCCCGAGTTCGGCGAGGCCGACGGCGAACCGAACGACGAGTACGGCCGGGCCCGGCTGTTCGAGCACACCGCGAGGCTGTTCGAACGGCTCGGCACGGACCGTACCCTCGTCCTCGCCGTCGAGGACCTGCACTGGTCCGACCGCTCCACCCGGGAGCTGTTCGCCTACCTGGTCCGCACCCTGCACCGGGTCCGGGTCCTGCTGATCGCCACCTACCGCACCGACGACCTGCACCGCCGCCACCCGTTGCGGCCCTTCCTCGCCGAGCTCGAACGGCTGCGCACCGTCCAGCGTCTGGAGCTGGAGCGGTTCGGGCCGGGGGAGGTGGCCGCGCAGCTGGCCGGCATCCTCGGCACCGCCGTCCCCGACCGGCAGCTCGTCGACCGCATCCACCGCCGCTCCGAGGGCAACCCCTTCTTCGTCGAGGAGCTCGCCACCGCCCTCCACGACGGCTGCCGGGCCGGGCTCACCGACTCGCTGCGGGACATCCTGCTGGTCCGGGTCGAGGCGCTGGACGAGGAGACCCAGCGCGTCCTGCGGATCGCCGCCGAGGGCGGCTCGACGGTCGAACACGCGCTGCTCGCCGCCGTCCTGGAGGACGAGGAGGCGCTGATCGAGTCGCTGCGGACCGCCGTCGGCGCCAGCATCCTGCGCCCCGACCCGGACGGGGACGGCTACCGCTTCCGGCACGCGCTGGTCCGCGAGGCGGTCTCGGACGACCTGCTGCCCGGCGAGCGGCACCGGATCAACCGCCGCTTCGCGACCGTCCTGGAGGAACAGCCGCAGCTGGTCGGCGCGGACGTCCGCCCGGCCCGGCTGGCCAACTACTGGTACCACGCGCACGATCCGGCCCGCGCCCTGCCGACCGCCCTGGACGCCGCCCGGGAGGCCCGCCGGCGCAACGCCTTCGCCGAGCAGCTGGGCATGCTGGAGCGTGCCCTGGAGCTGTGGGACCACGTCTCCGAGGAGGTGCTGGCACACACCCTGCGCCCCTACGACTGGGCCGAGACCTACCCGCCGTGCGCCTGCGCGGCCGGCGCCCACGACCCGGGCTGCGACCGGCTCCAGTTGATCGACGTGCTGGCCGAGGCGGTGGTCGCGGCCCGCCGCAGCGGGGACCGCGAACGCGGGCTGAGCTTCGCCCGGCGGGCGCTCAAGATGGTCGACGAGCGGGAGAACCCGGCCCGGGCGGCCTGGTTCCGGATCAACCGGGCCCGGATGCTCGGCCATCTGCGCCGCTCCGGCGACGAGGAGGAGATCGCCCACGCGCACCGGCTGGTCGAGCACCTGCCGCCGTCCGCCGTGCAGGCCGAGGTGTTCGCGCTCGGCGCCGGCGCCGCGATGCTCAAGAACCCCGGGTACGAGCAGGTCGAACTCGCCGAGCGGGCCGTCCTGATCGCCGGTGAGGTCGGCGCGCACGCCGTCGAGCAGCACGCCAGGATGACGCTCGGCTATCTGCGCAACGACCTCGGCGCCGACCCGGAGACCGCCCTCGCCGAGCTGACCGCCGCGGTGGAGGCCACCCGGCCGCTCGGTGTGCCGGACGTGCTGCTGCGCGGCCTCAACAACCTGGCCAGCATGCTGCGCGGGCTGGGCCGGGCGGAGGAGGCGGTGGCGGTGGCCCGGGAGGGGCTGGAGTACGCGGACGGCAACGGACTGGTGCGCAACATCGGCACCATCCTGACCGGCAACCTCGCCGAGGCGCTGATGGACCTCGGGCGGATCGAGGAGGTCACCCGGGTGCTCGCCGACGGCGACCTGACCAGCCCGACCGGCACCCATGCCGAGTTCCTGGACCGGATGCGCGGTGAACTCGCCATGCTCCGCGGCGACCTGGCCGAGGCGGCGGAGATGCTGGCGCAGGCCAGGACGGCCAACCGGATCGGCCAGGTCCAGCACTCCGTGCCGATCAGCCAGCTGGCGGTGCGGATCGCCGCGCGGAGCGGGCGCCCGATGGAGGCCAGGGCCGAACTTCTCGCCGTGCTGGAGGGCGAACTGCCGCGCGGCTACGAGTCGGACCTCCTGCCGCTGCTGGTGGACGGGGCAGGGGTGGAGGCGGACACCCGGGGCCTGCCGGAGGCCGGCCCGGACCGTGCGCGGGTGCTGGCCCTGATCGCCGCCACCGCGGCCGGGCTGGTCCCCAAGGCGCCGCTGCACCACGGCTGGGCCAGGCTGCTGGAGGGCGAACTGGCCCGTGCCGAGGGGGCCGACACCCCGGCGCACTGGGCGGCCGCCGTCGAGGCGCTGCGGCCGACCGGCCTGCCGTACCCGCTGGCGCTCGCGCTGCTGCGGGCCGGCGAGGCCGAGGTGCTGGCCGGGCGCCGTGAGGCCGCCGCCGAACTCCTGCGCGAGGCACGGGAGCTGGCCGGGGCCCGGTCCGACCGGCCCCTGCTGGCGGAGATCGCCGGCCTGGCCGACCGGGCCGGACTGGTCCTCACCACGTGCCCGGCGGGGCGGGCGAAGACACCGCTCCCCGGTGACTCCTTCGGCCTCACCCCCCGTGAGCGGGACGTGCTCCGATTGCTCGCGCAGGGTCGCACCAACCGGCAGATCGCCGAGGTTCTGTACATCTCGCCGAAGACCGCGAGCGTGCACGTCTCCAACATCCTCGGCAAGCTGGCGGTGGCCGGCCGGGGCGAGGCCGCCGCGCTGGCGCACCGGTTGCGGCTCTTTCCGGACGAGCCGGTCCCGGCCGGCCGCTGATCCACGCACCGCCCGGCGCCGTCGGGGCACCGGCCTGGCCCGGCCCGATGATCGCCGGGCGCTGCCGCGTGCTCCCGTGCGCGCCGCGTGTGCCCCCTCCCGCGCGCCGCCGCCAACCGGGCCGATCCGGCGGAATCGGGTGCATTTCCCTACCCCCCGGCCATTACTCTAAGTTGAGTGTGCGTGTCATTGAGTGACCGAAGTGGTGTAGGGTCCCGATCGGGAACATCGGTGCGGTGCGGCGACCGGAAGGCAGTCCACCCCCTGGGCCACCGCCCTGACGGGGCGCCAGGTCACCGCGTACGGCCACCAGGTGCGCGGCCGGTGGCCCGTGGCCGGGGCGCCAGGCCCCGGGCCGGAGGGGGAGAGGCCGAGTGAGCTCCACCGATGCGGTGCTGCCCGGAGCCGGACGGCCGGGCGCACCGGACGCCGACATGTCCGCGACCGACCGGCGCGGCCCGGTCTGCCGGCTGCTGTCCAGCCGGCGATTGCCCGGCGTCGTCCTCGCCGTGCTCTGCCTGGCCTACACGCTGGGCGCGTCCCTCGGCTGGGGATCCAGCCAACTCGCGGTCTTCATGGGTGACTTCGGGCTGGCGGCGGCGGCCCTCGCGGCCGCGCTGTCCTGTCTCGCGTACGGCTGCACGGTCGGCGGGCACGCCCGCCCGGCCTGGCTGCTGTTCGGACTCTCCTCGCTCATGGTCTCGTTCGGCAACGGCACCTGGGGCTGGTACGAGCTGGTGGACCGTACCCGGCCGCCGCAGGAGTCGCCCGCCGAGTACGCCTTCCTGCTGTTCGCCCCGCTCGCCATCACCGGCGTGCTGGTGCTCGCCCAGCGTCCGCGCAACGCCGCCGGCTGGCTCTGCCTGCTGCTGGACGGCTGGCTGGTGGCCGGCTCGCTGTTCACCCTCAGCTGGAGCCTGGCGCTCGGGCGGATCGCCGCCGGGGAGGACGGCTCCCCGCTGCGCCTCGCCCTCAACCTGGCCTACCCGGTGCTGGACATCCTGCTGGTCAGCCTGGTGGTCGGACTGCGGTTCGGCGGCCGCGACGGCAACCGGGCCGCGGTGCACACCGCGATGGTGGGCCTGGCCGTCACGGTGCTCTGCGACGCCCTGTTCACCTCGCCCGAGCTGCGCAACAGCTACCACTCGGGCGAGCTGCTGGACGCCGGCTGGTTCGCCGGCAGCCTGCTGCTGGCCTGGGCGCCGTGGTCGCCGCGCTGGAGCCGTCCGATGCGCGAGCACCCCTCGGCGGGCGGCCTGCCGCGCCGCCGGGTGGCCACCACGTTCAGCGCGCTCACCCCGTACGCGGCGGCCGCGGTCTGCACCGCCGGGATCCTCTACAACGCCCTCGGCGGGCGGCCGTTGGACCGGGTGGTGGCGGCGGCCGCCTGCACCGTCGGCCTGGCGCTGATCCTGCGGCAGGGCGTGATGCTGCTGGACAACCTCTCGCTGGCGCAGGAACTCGCCCACAAGGAGGCGCACTTCCGCTCCCTGGTGCAGGGCTCCAGCGACGTCATCATGATCGCCGGCGCGAACGGCGTGCTCTCCTACGTCTCCCCGGCCGCGCTCGGCGTCTACGGGCGGGACCCGGGGGAGCTGGTCGGCGGGAACCTGCTCGACCTGGTCCACCCGGAGGACGTGGACCGGGTGCTGCTGGAGGTCCGCCGCTTCCTGGCCCGGGTCCGGCTCGCGGCCCACCGCTCCCCGGGCGCCGCCGAGCCGTCCGCCCGGGTGGAGTGCCGGATCAGCGCGGGCGCCGGCGAGTGGCTGCACGTCGAGTCGACCGTCAACCGCTACCGCGACGGCCTGATCCTCAACAGCCGGGACGTCACCGAACGGGTGATACTGCAGGCCCAGTTGCAGCACAACGCGTTCCACGACCCGCTCACCGACCTGCCCAACCGGGCGCTCTTCGCCCAGCGGCTGCGGGCCGCGCTCGGCGCCCGCGGCCCGCAGGGCTCGGGCGGCGCCGGGATCGCGGTGCTCTTCCTCGACCTGGACGGCTTCAAGGCGGTCAACGACAGCGCCGGCCACCAGGTCGGCGACGAATTGCTGGTGCAGGCCGCCCGGCGGCTCCAGGGCGCGGTGCGCTGCGGGGACACCGTCGCCCGGTTCGGCGGGGACGAGTTCGCCGCGCTGGTCTGCGGCCCGCTCGGCCGGCTCCAGGTGCAGGAACTCGCCGAGCGGCTGCGGACGGCGCTCTCCGAGCCGTACTGGATCGGCGGCGCCGAACTCGGCGTCGCCGCCAGCATCGGCATCGCCTTCGGCACCCCCGAGCGCGGCCAGGCCGTCGACCCCAGGGCGGCCGCCGACGAGCTGATGCGCAACGCCGACCTCGCGATGTACCGGGCCAAGTCCGAGGGCAAGGGCCGGGTGGTGCTCTACAACCCGGCCATGCGCGCCGACCTGGAGCGCCGTACCGACCTGGAGGAGCGGCTGCGGATCGCCGTCCGGGAGGGCGGGTTCACGCTGCTGCACCAGCCGGTGGTCGACCTGGTCAGCGGCGCCGTCACCACCGTCGAGGCGCAGGTCCGCTGGCGCTCGGCGCAGGGGCTGCTGCTCACCCCCGCCGAGTTCCTGCGCTCCGCCGACCACGGCGAAGCGGCCGGCCGGTTCTCCCGCTGGCTGGTCCACGAGGCGGTGGCGGCCGCGGCGGCGCGGCGCGGACTGCCGGCCAGGGTGCGTTCGGCGCCCGTCCCGGTGCCGGTCTCGGTCCGGCTCTCCGCCGAGCGGCTCTGCTCGCCCGGCATGTACGAGGCGGTGGCCGCGGCGCTGCGCGACAGCGGGCTGCCGGCCGGCCAACTGGTGGTCGAGGTGGCCCGGATGGGCCCGGACTCGCTGGCCGACGACCTCGGCCGCCGGCTCGCCGCCCTGCGCCGGCTCGGCGTCTCCACCGCGCTGGCCGGCTTCGGCACCGGCGACGGCTCGCTCGGGGCACTGGCCCGGCTGCCCTTCGACGGCCTCAAGCTGGACCGCACCCTCGTCCAGGAGGTGGCGGAGCCCGGGCTCGGCCGGACGCTGGCCGGACACGCGCTGCGGCTCGGCCGCGACCTCGGCCTGGTGACCGCCGCCGAGGGGGTGGACCTGCCCCGCCAGGTGACCGCGCTGCAGGAGCTGGGCTGCCGGCGGGGCCAGGGTTCGGCCTTCACCCCGCCGCTGGAGGAGGCCCGGCTGCGGCGGGCGCTGGCCCGCCGGGTCTACCCGCTGCCGAGACCGCTCGGCTCGCTCTCGGCACGGCGCGCGTACCTGATCACGGACACCCGTACGAGTGGCCGGGGGGAGGGCGGTCCGGGGCGTGTCGTACATCACCACAGCGGCTCCGACCTGCCCGAACACCAGACCGCGGCCGGTCCGGGGCGCGGTCCGCATGGCGAGACTGTCATCCCACCTGCTTGACAGTCGGCCCCGCTCGGGAGGAAGGTCGTTGCCATGCGCACCCGAATTCTCGTACTTGGCGGGCGCGTCGGCTGAGCGGGCTCACACGCCCTGCTTGTGACAGACCGACGCGCCACCCCTCGCATGCCTGCCCGGGCACGAGGGGTTTTTTGTTGCACTGACGCTGTTCCACCACCGCAAGACCCCTGGCCCCAGCCGCCCGGCAGTCCCGATAAAAAGGGAAAAGTCGGACGATTGAGGCAGAGCCGGCGATCGGCCCGGAACCGGGACCCCACCCTCGACACCGCGGGGCCCGCAACCACCCGGGCCGGCGAAGAACCGAGAAGAGACAGGCAGATGACTGAGCACGCCGCATCCCCCCGCCGCGGGGACACCCCGGCCGCCCACGCTCCCGCTCCCCAGCACGTCGTCGAGACCATGACCGGCGCCCAGTCGCTCATCCGCTCGCTGGAGGCCGTGGGCGCGGACACCGTCTTCGGCATCCCGGGCGGGGCCATCCTTCCCGCGTACGACCCGCTGATGGACTCGGCCAAGGTGCGCCACATCCTGGTCCGCCACGAGCAGGGCGCCGGCCACGCCGCCACCGGGTACGCCCAGGCCACCGGCAAGGTGGGCGTCTGCATGGCCACCTCGGGCCCGGGCGCCACCAACCTGGTGACCCCGATCGCCGACGCCTACATGGACTCGGTGGCGATGGTCGCGATCACCGGCCAGGTCTCCTCCAAGGCGATCGGCACCGACGCCTTCCAGGAGGCGGACATCTGCGGCATCACCATGCCGATCACCAAGCACAACTTCCTGGTCACCGACCCCGCCGAGATCCCCCGGGTGATCGCCGAGGCGTTCCACATCGCCGCCACCGGCCGCCCCGGCCCGGTCCTGGTCGACATCGCCAAGGACGCGCTGCAGGCCACCACCACCTTCCGCTGGCCGCCCGAGACCTCGCTGCCGGGCTACCGCCCGGTCACCAAGCCGCACGCCAAGCAGATCCGCGAGGCCGCGAAGATGCTGGTGAGCGCCAAGCGCCCGGTGCTGTACGTCGGCGGCGGCGTGCTCAAGGCGCACGCCACGGCCGAGCTGCGGATCCTCGCCGAGCTGACCGGCGCACCGGTCGTCACCACCCTGATGGCGCTCGGCGCCTTCCCCGACAGCCACCCGCAGCACCTGGGCATGCCCGGCATGCACGGCTCCGTCCCGGCGGTCACCGCGCTGCAGAAGGCCGACCTGCTGTTCACCCTCGGCGCCCGCTTCGACGACCGTGTCACCGGCAAGCTGGACAGCTTCGCCCCGTACGCCAAGGTCGTCCACGCCGACATCGACCCGGCCGAGATCGGCAAGAACCGCCCGGCCGACGTGCCGATCGTCGGCGACGCCCGCGAGGTGCTGGCCGATCTGATCGTCGCCGTCCAGGCCGAGTTCGACGCCGGCCACAAGGGCGACTACACGGACTGGTGGGTCAAGCTCAACGAGTGGAAGAAGACCTACCCGCTGGGCTACGAGGCGGCCCCGGGCGGGCAGTTGTCCCCGCAGCAGGTGATCGAGCGGATCGGCCGGCTGGTCGGCCCGGACGCGATCTACGCGGCGGGCGTCGGCCAGCACCAGATGTGGAGCTCGCAGTTCATCCAGTTCGAGAAGCCGGCCACCTGGCTGAACTCGGGCGGCGCGGGCACCATGGGCTACGCCGTGCCGGCCGCGATGGGCGCCAAGGCGGGCCGTCCGGACGTCGCGGTCTGGGCGATCGACGGCGACGGCTGCTTCCAGATGACCAACCAGGAGCTGGTCACCTGCGCGCTGAACGACATCCCGATCAAGGTCGCGGTCATCAACAACGGCTCGCTGGGCATGGTCCGGCAGTGGCAGACCCTCTTCTACAACCAGCGCTACTCCAACACCGTGCTGCACTCCGGCCCCGAGCACGACGGCATCGAGCCGCCGGCACAGGGCACCCGGATCCCCGACTTCGTGCTGCTCTCCGAGGCGATGGGCTGCGTCGGCCTGCGCTGCGAGCGCCCGGAGGACCTGGACGCGGTGATCAAGCAGGCGATGGAGATCAACGACCGCCCGGTGGTCATCGACTTCATCGTCCACCAGGACGCCATGGTCTGGCCGATGGTCGCGGCCGGCACCAGCAACGACGAGATCCAGTTCGCCAAGGGCGTCCGGCCCGACTTCGGCGACGACCTCGACTGAGGCCCGTCCGTTGCCCACCGCCACCCCTCCCACGACCGGCTGCGCCGGGCCCCTCCTAACGACCTAGGAAACAGAGACACATGTCCAAGCACACCCTCTCCGTCCTGGTCGAGAACAAGCCCGGCGTGCTCGCCCGCATCGCCGCCCTGTTCTCCCGTCGGGGCTTCAACATCGACTCCCTCGCCGTCGGCCCGACCGAGCACCCGGACATCTCCCGGATGACCATCGTGGTCAACGTCGAGGACCTCCCGCTGGAACAGGTCACCAAGCAGCTCAACAAGCTCGTGAACGTGATAAAGATCGTCGAACTCGACCAGTCCGCTGCGATCCAGCGGGAACTGGTCCTGGTGAAGGTCCGGGCCGACAACGAGACCCGGTCGCAGATCGTCGAGATCGTCCAGCTGTTCCGCGCCAAGACGGTCGACGTGTCCCCCGACGCGGTGACCGTCGAGGCCACCGGCAGCTCGGACAAGCTGGAGGCCATGCTCCGGATGCTGGAGCCGTACGGCATCAAGGAGCTGGTCCAGTCCGGCCTGGTCGCCATCGGGCGGGGCGCCCGCTCGATCACCGACCGTTCGCTGCGCGCTCTCGACCGCAGCGCCTGAGCGCCCACCGCCGTCCCTCCCCGGGACGCGCCACGCGCTGTCTCACCCCCTGAAGCACTGCCCCACACCCCCGCCGGGTCCACGTACGGTAGGAACCGCAGTACCCGGCAAGACCATCACGCAAGGAGATGTGCCCCCGTGGCCGAGCTGTTCTACGAAGACGACGCCGACCTGTCCATCATCCAGGGCCGCAAGGTCGCGGTCATCGGCTACGGCAGCCAGGGCCACGCCCACGCGCTGTCCCTGCGCGACTCGGGTGCGGACGTCCGGGTCGGCCTGAAGGCGGACTCCAAGTCCCGCGCCAAGGCGGAGGAGGCCGGCCTGCGCGTCGTCACCCCGGCCGAGGCGGCGGCCGAGGCCGACGTCATCATGATCCTGGTGCCGGACCCGATCCAGGCCGACGTCTACGCCGAGTCCATCGCGCCGAACCTGAAGGCCGGCGACGCGCTGTTCTTCGGCCACGGCCTGAACATCCGCTACGGCTTCATCAAGCCCCCGGCCGATGTCGACGTCTGCATGGTCGCCCCGAAGGGCCCGGGCCACCTGGTCCGCCGCCAGTACGAGGAGGGCCGCGGCGTCCCCGCGATCGTCGCGGTCGAGCAGGACGCCTCCGGCAAGGCCCTCGACCTGGCGCTGTCCTACGCCAAGGGCATCGGTGCCACCAAGGCCGGCGTCATCAAGACCACCTTCACCGAGGAGACCGAGACCGACCTGTTCGGTGAGCAGGCCGTCCTCTGCGGTGGCACCGCCGCCCTGGTGAAGGCCGGTTTCGAGACCCTGGTCGAGGCCGGCTACCAGCCGGAGATCGCCTACTTCGAGTGCCTGCACGAGCTGAAGCTCATCGTCGACCTGATGTACGAGGGCGGGCTGGAGAAGATGCGCTGGTCGGTCTCCGAGACCGCCGAGTGGGGCGACTACGTCACCGGCCCCCGCATCATCACCGACGCCACCAAGGCCGAGATGCGGAAGGTCCTCGCCGAGATCCAGGACGGCACCTTCGCCAACACCTGGATCGCCGAGTACAAGGCCGGTCTGCCCAAGTACAACGAGTACAAGAAGGCCGACGAGGACCACCTGCTGGAGACCACCGGCAAGAAGCTGCGCAAGCTGATGAGCTGGGTCAAGGAAGAGGCCTGAGCCCTTCCGGGGCCACGCCTCATTTTGTAACCCCCTTGTACAAGTAGGCTGCTCTCGTCCGGGTGATTTCGCCGGACGGGAGCAGCCTCGCACCCAGCCCGTCGATACACTTCCGAGTGCGCGTCAGGCCCACAGCGTCGTGCGTCTACCTACGCGGCATGCCACCTTCCCCCCGACGGTCACGCCACCTACGTGCCGGGGAGAACCGGACAGTTAAGGACAACACTGTCGTGAGCACTGCGACCACTGTGAAATCTGCCGTCGTTCTGATCGCCGAAGAGCTGTCGCCCGCCACCGTCGACGCCCTCGGCCCCGACTTCGAGATCCGTCACTGCAACGGCGCCGACCGCACCGAACTGCTGACCGCGATCGCCGATGTGGACGCCATCCTGATCCGCTCCGCCACCAAGGTGGACGCGGAGGCGCTGGCCGCCGCCCGCAAGCTGAAGGTGGTCGCCCGGGCCGGCGTCGGCCTCGACAACGTGGACGTCTCCGCCGCCACCAAGGCCGGCGTGATGGTCGTCAACGCGCCGACCTCCAACATCGTCACCGCCGCCGAGCTGGCCTGCGGCCTGCTGATCTCGGTCGCCCGCAACATCGCGCCGGCCAACGCCGCGCTCAAGCAGGGCGAGTGGAAGCGCAACAAGTACACCGGCGTCGAGCTGAGCGAGAAGGTCCTCGGCGTCGTCGGCCTCGGCCGGATCGGCGTGCTGGTCGCCCAGCGGATGTCCGCGTTCGGCATGAAGATCGTCGCGTACGACCCCTACATCCAGGCCGCCCGCGCCGCGCAGATGGGCGTCAAGCTCGTCACGCTGGAGGAGCTGCTGGAGATCTCGGACTTCATCACCGTCCACCTCCCGAAGACCCCCGAGACCATCGGCCTGATCGGCGACGAGGCGCTGCACAAGGTCAAGCCGACCGTGCGCATCGTCAACGCCGCCCGCGGCGGCATCGTGGACGAGGCGGCGCTGGCCGACGCCCTGCGCGACGGCCGGGTGGCCGGCGCCGGCCTGGACGTCTACGCCAAGGAGCCGTGCACCGACTCGCCGCTGTTCGCCTTCGACAACGTGGTCGCCACCCCGCACCTGGGCGCCTCCACCGACGAGGCGCAGGAGAAGGCCGGTATCGCGGTCGCCAGGTCCGTCCGTCTGGCGCTGGCCGGCGAGCTGGTCCCGGACGCGGTCAACGTCCAGGGCGGCGTGATCGCCGAGGACGTCCGTCCGGGTCTGCCGCTGGCCGAGAAGCTGGGCCGGATCTTCACCGCGCTGGCCGGCGAGGTGGCCGTCCGCCTCGACGTCGAGGTCCGTGGCGAGATCACCCAGCACGACGTCAAGGTGCTCGAACTGTCCGCCCTGAAGGGCGTGTTCGAGGACGTGGTGGCGGAGACGGTGTCCTACGTCAACGCCCCCCTGTTCGCCCAGGAGCGCGGTGTCGAGGTACGCCTGACCACCTCCAGCGAGAGCCTTGAGCACCGCAATGTGATCACCGTCCGGGGCACCCTGGCCGACGGCACCGAGATCGCCATCTCCGGCACCCTGGCCGGCCCGAAGCAGACCCAGAAGATCGTCGGCGTGGACGCCTTCGACGTCGATGTGGCGCTCACCGACCACATGGCGTTCTTCAAGTACGAGGACCGCCCCGGTGTGGTCGGCGTCCTCGGCCGCCACCTCGGCGACGCCGGCATCAACATCGCCGGCATGCAGGTCGCCCGGGACGGCAGCGGCGCGCTCGCCTCCATCACGGTGGACACCCAGATCCCGCAGGAGGTGCTGTCTGCGATCGCCGCCGAGATCGGGGCCCGCTTCGCCCGCTCGGTCGACCTGGGCGCCTGATTCCCGTCGCTCCGCAGGGCCCGGACCGCCTCCCCGGCGGTCCGGGCCCTGCTGCGTCCGGCGGCGTGGGCGCTCCGGGTGACGCCCGTCTCAGATACTAGGAAATCCAAGTATTCGTGCAGACACGGCCCGGTCGGGGCCGTACCGTGAAAGGGCCAGACGGTGTGCCGCCCCTGTAGCCAGGGTGCGCGGCCCGTGTGCGCCCGTACGCCCGACGGGCAGGCGATCCCTGCTCCGCGTACCACCCTCCCCACCCTCTGCGCCCGCCTGTGCGCATCGCATCAAGGAGCCCGGTATGCCCCCCGCCGCAGACCGTCACACCACTCCCGCCCCCGCCGCCACGGCCGCCCGCGCCCCGCGCCGCCGCCGTGCGGCCGAGCGCAACCCCTTCGCCGCCGCCGCCCTCCAGCGCGCGCTGGACCGTCGCGACAACGGCGGCGTGACCGGGCACCTCTGACCGGATCCGCCGGTCGGGTGCCGCCTGCCGGATCCCCCGGTCGGGCGCCGGCAGGGCCTTTCGGCGGAGTCGGTGATAATCGGCCGATTACCTCGGACGGGCTGACGTCGCATCACCCAGTAGAGTGCAAGTGGCCGCCGTTCGAGGGAAGTTGCTCGCACTCCCCGGCGCGATCATCCTAATTTGGGGCCCCCGGAAGGGTGATCGACGTCCGCACCGGCGGGCGTCAGCGACACGGTGTGCGGATCAGCCCCCCCTTACCGGGGGAGAGGGTCCTGTGCGTCAGCCACCCGTCCACCGTCCGCTCACCAGGATCGGCCTCGCCCTGGCGCTGCTGGCCGGGCCGGTCGTGCTCACCGCCGCCGCCCCGGCGGCCTGGCAGTCGGAGGCCCAGGGGCCGCCGCCCGGCGCGGCCGCGGCCGCCCACCCGCCGTCCGGGCAGCCGGTCTCGGTGCTGCTCGAACTCGCCACCGAGGCCGCCGGTCCCGCCTGGCGGCGCGCCGCCGCCGACGCCCGGCGGGCCCAGCGCGCCCCGGAGGAGATCCGCCGCGAGGCCGCCCGGGCCGGCGCCGAGCGGCGGACCGCCGCCTCCGGCGCGCTCGACGGGCTGGCCGGGGCCGTCCGCGGCGCGGTGCCCACCGCCCGCGAGCTCTACCGCACCCGCACCCTGCTCACCGGCCTCGCCGTCACCGTGCCCGCCGACCGGCTGCCCGCCCTGCGCACGCTGCCGGGCGTGCGGGCCGTCCACCCGATCACGCGCAAGCAGCGGGACAACGCGTACTCCGTCCCGCTCACCGGCGCCCCGCGGCTCTGGGCCGGTCCGTCCGGCGACGCGGTCGACGGCAACACCGGCCAGGGCGTGCGGATCGGCATCATCGACAGCGGCATCGACTACACCCACGCGGACTTCGGCGGCCCCGGCACCGAGGAGGCGTTCCGGTCGGTGGACGGCGCCACGACCGCGCCCGCCGGGCTCTTCCCCAACGCCAAGGTGGTCGGCGGCCACGACCTGGTCGGCGACGACTACGACCCGGACCCGTCCTCCCCGCACTACCAGCCCGTCCCGCACCCGGACGACAACCCGATCGACTGCCTCCGGCACGGCCACGGCACCCATGTCGCCGGTACCGCCGCCGGTCTCGGTGTCACCGCCGACGGGCAGCCCTACCGCGGCCCGTACCGGCCCGGCCTGGACCCGGCGGACTTCAAGGTCGGCCCCGGCGCCGCGCCCGGCGCGCAGCTGTACGCGCTCCGGGTCTTCGGCTGCGAAGGCTCCACCGACCAGCTCGCCCAGGCGCTCGACATCGCCGCCGACCCGGACGGCGACGGCGACCTCGGCGACCGCCTCGACGTCGTCAACCTCTCGCTCGGCAGCCGGTTCGGCGCCACCGACGACGCCGACGCCGTCGCCGCCGACCGCCTCGCCGAACTGGGCACCGTGGTGGTCGCGGCCGCGGGCAACGAAGGGGACGTCTACGGCATCGGCGGCAGCCCGGGCACCGCCGCCCGGGCCGTCACCGTCGCCGCCTCCGTCGATCCGCACAGCGACGCCGACGGCATCACCGTGCTCGCCCCGGAGCCGCTCGCCGCCGTCGTCCCGGCCCACTGGAGCGCCCGCTACCAGGGCTGGTCCACCGCCGACGTCAGCGGCCGACTCGCCCTGCCCGTCGACCAGCCGGACGGCTGCACGGCCTTCGGCGAGGCCGACCGGCAGCGGCTGGCGGGGAAGATCGCCGTCCTCGTCTGGCACACCCGCGAGTCCGAACGGGCCTGCGGCTCCGCCCCGCGCGCCGACCACGCCGCCGACGCCGGAGCGATCGGCGCGCTGCTCGCCGCCGACGACGACCACCTCGCCGAGATCTCCGGCAACGACCGCGTCCCGGTCGCGCTGCTCGCCCGTGAGGACGGCGAACGGCTGCGGCAGGGCGCGGCCGCCGGCCCGGTCGACGTCCGGCTGGCCGAGCCGGGCGGCCGGCTGCACGGCACGGTCTCCCCGGACCAGCCGCGGCGCACCGACACCCTCACCGACTTCACCTCGCGCGGCATCGGCGTGCCCGGCGTGGTCAAGCCGGACCTCGCCGCCCCCGGCGAGACCATCTGGTCCGCGCTGGTCGGCAGCGGCAGCGGCGGCCAGCGCGAGGACGGCACCTCGATGGCCACCCCGCACGTGGCCGGCCTCGCCGCGCTGGTCCGCGCCGCCCACCCGGACTGGACGGCCGAGCAGGTCAAGGCCGCGCTGATGAACACCGCCGGGGACACCTGGCTCGGCGACGACCACGGCGGCCCGGTCTACGGGCCCGAACGCACCGGCGCCGGACGGGCCCAGGTGGACCGCGCCGTCCGCACCCCCGCCGTCGCCTACGCCGCCGGAGAGGGCGCGGCGGAGGGCGGCGTCGGCGTCTCCTTCGGCCCGGTGGACGTCGGCGGGCCGTTCTCCGCCACCCGCGAGATCGAGGTCCGGAACCTGTCCGACACGACCGTGGTCTACCGCACCGGCTACGCGGCCGCCACCGAACTCCCCGGCGCCCGGTTCGACGTGGCGCCCGCCCAGGTGGCGGTGGTCGCCGGGGGCACCGCGCGGGTCCGGGTCACCCTGGTCGTGCCCGGGCGGCTCGGTCGCACCCCCGACCCGACCATCGACACCCTGCAGGGCGGCCGGGCCCGCAGCTACCGGGGCGAGCTCTCCGGCCGGGTGCTGCTCACCCCCGTCTCGGACCGTGCCCTGCCCGGGCTGCGGGTGCCCGTCCTCGCCGCCCCGCGCCCCGTCTCCGAGCTGAGCGCGGCGGCGCCGGTGCTGCCCACCCCCTCGGGCGCGCTGGTCCTCCTCGGCGGCACCGCGGCGCCGGGGGAGCAGCCCGGCCTGGTCAGCGGCTTCGCGCTCGGCGGGGAGGCCCCCCGCTGGGTGGACTGCCCGCCGGACAGCGGTGCCGCCGTCGGGCCGGGCGCGGGCATCGTGCCGCAGGACGGCACCGGCGGGGCGGGCGCCCCGGAGGACATCTGCGTCGAACGCCCCGGCGACCGGGCCGCCAACCTGCGGGCGGCCGGCGCCGCCTCGGACGCCCCGGCCGCCGGCGGCGACCCGCTCGCCGAGGGCACCCTCTACCTGGGCGCCCAGCTCTGGGCGCCCGCCGCCACCCCCGTCGGCGTCTTCGCCGTCCGGGCCTCGCTGGACACCGACGGGGACGGTGAGACCGATGTCATCGTCAAGGCCGACCGGCTGCCCGGCAGCGACGTCCTGGTGGCCCGCGCGCTCGACGCCAGGACCGGCGCCGAACTGGACGTCCAGCCGCTCAACGCCCGCTGGGGCGACAGCGACACCGCGCTGCTGGACAGCGACGCGCTGGTGCTGCCGGTGCGGCTGAGCGCCCTGCCCGGCCTGACGGCGGACCACAGCACCATCCGCTACGGCCTCTGGACCGGCCCCGCCGGCGGTCGGCCCCACCCGGAGGAGGCCTTCTCCGCCATCGGCCTGAGCGGCACCCGCCCGACCCTCGCCGTCGACGTGCTGCACCCGGCCGTCGAGGTCCGGGCCGGCCTCGGCGGACCGGCCGCGGTGGCGTCCGCCGTGCCGCCGGGCGGCGCCCTGGAGGTTCGCCGGGCCGACGGCGACGCGTCCCGTCTGCTGCTGCTCCACCACTTCAACCGGGACGGCCGGCGGGGCGAGATCGTCACCCTGCCCTGAGCCCGGGGGCGTCAGCGCGGTGCCGCGGCCGCCCGGCGGACCCGGCGGGGCGGCCGGGTGGGGCGGTGGCGGAGCCGGCCGAAGACGGCGGCCAGCGCCGTGACCGCCGCGGCGGCCGAGGCGACCGTCAGCCCCTCGGTGAGGCCGGGCGGACGGAAGACGCAGCCGATCCGGTCGGCGCCGCCGCCGAGCGGGACGCCGATCATGCCCAGCACCGGCCGGGGCGGCGCGTACGGCCCGCCGCCGGCCGCGCAGGTCCAGCCCTCGGTGGCCGGGACGGAGAGTATCGCGGTGCCCGTGCTGCCCGGCGGCAGGGCGGCCGTGACGGTGTGCCCGCCGACCGCCACCCGGGTGGCGCCGGTCGTGGCGATCCGCGCCAGCGCCGCCTCCAGGGCGCCGGGCCGCAGGCAGCCGATCGGCCGGGCCGGGACCTGGGTGACGGCGTCCGCCCGCAGCACCACCCGGACCCGGCCGTCGGCGGGCACCGGCCCCAGCGGATGGACCGGGACGGCCGTGGCGGGCTGCTCGCCCTCGCTGCGGTAGGTGGTGCCGAGACCGCTCACCGTGCCGTTGAACCAGACCCCGTGGAAGTACGCCGTACCGCCCGGCGTACAGCCCGCCGTGAAGACGGTGCCCTCCGTGCCCGCCGGGGTGGCGGGGACGGACCAGCCGCTGGTGCCGTGCAGGGCCGGCACCGGGCCGCCGTCCGGGGCGGGCTCGGGGGCGTCCCACACCCGGCTGCCGAGCAGCGACTCCTGCCGGGACCAGACCGAGGAGATGTCCGCCGCCGCGTCCGCCGGGACCACGGTGACCAGCGGCGGGGCGGCGGCCCGGCCGACCGTGAAACCGTCCGGCGGCGGCCCGTCGGCGAGGTACGTCCGCACCGCGAACAGGGCCCGCCCGACCGGGTCGGTGACGCTGCCGGTCCGCCTGCCGCCGGCCGTCCACCCGGCGCCGAGGTCGTGCAGCAGCAGCGCGGTGACGGTCGGCAGGTAGCCGCTGGAGTAGCCGCCGCCCTGGCCGTCCAGCAGCAGCGGGTCGTTCGGGGTGAAGGCGTGCGGGCCGGGGTCGCCGCGGCCGGCGGGCCAGTCGGCGGCCTGCCGCAGCGCCGCGTACCCGGCCCGGACGGGCGCCCCGGCGGCGGTGCCCGGCGCGGTGGCGCCCAGCGCCGCGTACGCCGACCAGACCGCGCCGCCGAGCACCGCGCAGGCCAGGGCCGCCGTCGCGACGGCGCCCGCCCGCCGGTCGGTGCGCCGGTGCTCCAGCGTCCACAGCGCGGCGAGCAGGACGGCGCCGCCCACGGCGAGCAGCACCCAGGTGGACGCCGGGACGGACTTCCGGGCCGCCGCGAGACCGGCCACCAGCGCCACCAGCGCGGCGCCGCCGAGCAGCGTGAGCAGGTCGGGCCGGTGCGCCAGTGAGACCCAGCCGGCCATCACCAGCAGACCGCTGAGCACGAACGCCACCCGGTACGGGCCGCCGGCCGGGATCGCCAGGCCGTGCCAGACCAGCACGGTGGGCGTCCAGACGAAGCTGAGCACCACCAGCGCCAGCAGCCCGGACCAGACGAGCCTGGTCCGGGCCCGCACCCGCCGGTTGAACGGCAGCCCGGCCACCAGCAGCAGGCCCAGCAGGCCGATCGCGACGTCCGGCAGCGGCCGGCCGGTGCGGGTGCCGGGCAGCAGCTGCGCCAGGTGCCCGCCGAGCCCGGACGGCCCGACCGGCCGCGCCGGGGACTCCGGCTGGGCGGCCTGCGCGGCCCGGACGGCGACGAACAGCACCGGCCCGGCCAGCAGCACCCCGGTGGCGGCCATGGTCACGGCCCGCCCGGTCACCCGGACCACGGTCCTGAACGGCCGCCGGACGGCCAGCAGCCGGACCGTCAGCACCAGGCCGGCCATGATCGTGGCCATCGCGGCGGTGTAGAGGTTGCCCACCCAGGCGAGCGCGACGCAGAGGGTGCCGGCCGCCCAGCGGCGCTCGTGCAGACACCAGTCCCCGGCCAGGCAGAGCAGCGGCAGCGAGACCAGGCCCCAGAGCCACATCGGCGCCGCCCCGCCGACGCCCAGCACCCAGGCGCAGAGCCCGTACCCGACGGCGGCCAGGGCCCGCAGCCGGCGCGGTCCTGGGTACAGCCGGCCGAGGACGTGGGCCATCAGCGCGGTGCCGAGGCCGATGCTGAGCAGGGTGGTCAGGAAGACCGCGAGCGGCCCCTGGTCGCGCGGCAGCAGGACGGCGAGCCAGGAGAACGGGTTCATCAGGTAGGCGAAGAAGTCGGCCAGGAACGGTGCCCCGTACCCGCTGTTCCAGTTGAACAGCAGGTCCCCGGCGCCCCGTCCGTGGACCAGGTCCCAGAGCCGGGCGTGGAACGGCACCGCCACCTCGGCGGCCCCGGCCGGCCACGCCCCGCGCAGCGCCGCCGCCACCGCGTACCCGCCCATGGCCAGCCCCGCCGCGCCCCCGCAGGCCAGCGCCTCCCGCCCTCGGCGTCCGCCGGTTTCGACCACGCTGCTGTGTCCCGTTCTCCGAGGATCTCCGGACCGGATCCCCGCGAGCATAAGCGTGCCCCCCGCGCGAATTGAGGCTCACGCGCTCCCTCGTCGGAGTGGCGTGCGGACAGGACCTGCCGAGTAGCCTGGGAGCAGCCGCCAGGACGCCCGTATGGGAGGAACCATGAGCGTCGCGCCGTACCCCGACTGGCTTCGCCCCCCGGTCGGCGGGTACACCGCCGAGGACCTCGACCGGCTGCCGGATCTCCCGCCGCACACCGAACTGCTCGACGGGAGCCTGATCTTCGTGAGTCCGCGGACCAAGTTCCACATGCGGATGCTCCGCGCGCTGGAACGGGCCCTTGAGGACGCCGCCCCCGACGGGTGGGAGGTCTGGCGCGAGATGACGGTCAAGCTGAACAAGCGGAACCGGCCCGAGCCGGACCTGCTGGTGGTCGACGAGCGCTCCGACACGGGGCTGAAGCAGACCTTCTGCCTCGGCGAGGACGTTCTGCTCGCCGTCGAGGTGGTCTCCGAGGAGTTCCAGGCACGCGACCGGGAGATCAAGCCGCGCAAATACGCCGCCGCCGGCATCCGGTACTTCTGGCGGGTCGAGAGTGACGAAGGCCGACCTGTCGTCTACACGTACGAAAGGGACCCGGCCACGCGCGCCTACGTCCCGACCGGGATCTTCCATGACCGGCTCGTCACCGAGTACCCGTTCCCGGTCGACATCGTGCTGCCCGGATCCGCCTCGCGTCCGGATAGTGGACACAGGATGTCAGCTTCTGGGACACCGGAGTAGGGTCCGAGCATGTCTCGCACCATTCGTCTCGCAGTTGTCCCCGGTGATGGCATCGGCCAGGAAGTGGTGGCCGAAGGCCTCAAGGTCCTGATCGCCGCGCTGCCCGCCGACGTGAAGCTGGAGACCACCGAGTACGACCTCGGCGCCCGGCGCTACCACCGCACCGGTGAGACGCTGCCGGACAGCGTGCTGGAGGAGCTTAAGGGCCACGACGCGATCCTGCTCGGCGCCATCGGCGACCCGAGCGTGCCGTCGGGCGTGCTGGAGCGCGGGCTGCTGCTCAAGCTGCGCTTCGCCTTCGACCACCACATCAACCTGCGCCCCGGCCGGCTCTTCCCGGGCGTGAAGTCGCCGCTGGCCGGCGAGCCGGACATCGACTTCGTGGTCGTCCGCGAGGGCACCGAGGGCCCGTACGTCGGCAACGGCGGCACGCTGCGCACCGGTACCGCGCAGGAGGTGGCCACCGAGGTCAGCCTGAACACCGCGTTCGGCATCGAGCGCGTGGTCCGCGACGCGTACCGCCGGGCCCAGGCCCGCCCGCGCAAGAAGCTCACCCTGGTCCACAAGAACAACGTGCTGGTGCACGCCGGCCACCTCTGGACCCGGATCTTCGAGCAGGTCGGCCGGGAGTTCCCCGAGGTCACCACCGACTACCTGCACGTCGACGCGGCGACCATCTTCTTCGTCACCCAGCCCGAGCGGTTCGACGTCATCGTCACCGACAACCTGTTCGGCGACATCCTGACCGACCTGGCCGCCGCCGTCACCGGTGGCATCGGCCTGGCCGCCAGCGGCAACATCAACCCCAGCGGGGACTTCCCGTCGATGTTCGAGCCCGTGCACGGCTCGGCGCCGGACATCGCGGGCCAGGGCAAGGCCGACCCGACCGCCACCGTCCTGTCGGTCGCCATGCTGCTGGACCACCTGGGCCTGGCCGCCGAGGCCGCCCGGGTCGAGGCCGCGGTCGCCGCGGACCTGGCCGAGCGCACCGGGACCCGTACGACGTCCCAGGTCGGCGACGCGCTCGCCGGGCGAGTATCCGGCTAGCGGGCCGGATCCGACTGGAGGTGTTCCGGCTAGCGGGCCGGATCCGACTGGAGGTGTTCCGGCTAGCGGGCCGGATCCGACTGAAGGTGTTCCGGCTGACGGGCCGGATCACATAACCGCAGCTTGCGGCTCCCCAAGGAGCCTGTGGCTGTTCGGCACGGCCCTCTGGATGCGAGTATCGACAGTGGGCCGTGCCGTCGTGCGTTCGTTCGCCGAAACGTTCACCCGACGGAGGCGGCCCGGACAAACCCCACGGTGAAGGACACACAGCCATGAGCACGCCCACCCAGGCGCCCATCACGTTCGACCTCAAGCCCTCCGCCCACCCGCTGTCCGACGCGGAGCGCGAGGCCCGGCTGGCCAGTCCAGGCTTCGGGCGCGTCTTCACCGACCACATGGTGACCATCCGCTGGACCGAGGGTCTGGGCTGGCACGACGCCCAGCTGGCGCCGTACGCGCCGCTGGAGGTCGACCCGGCGAACATGACGCTCCACTACGGCCAGTCGATCTTCGAGGGTCTCAAGGCGTACCGCCAGGCCGACGGCTCGATCGCGACCTTCCGCCCGGAGGCCAACGCGGCCCGCTTCCAGGCCTCGGCCCGCCGGCTGGCGATGCCGGAGCTGCCGGTCGAGACCTTCGTCGAGGCGGTCGAGCTGCTGGTCCAGCAGGAGCAGGGCTGGGTCCCGAACCAGCCGGAGCAGAGCCTCTACCTGCGCCCCTTCATGTTCGCCACCGAGGTCGGCCTGGGTGTCCGTCCGGCCAACTCCTACCTCTTCATGATCATCGCCTCGCCGGCCGGCGCCTACTTCCCCGGCGGCATCAAGCCGGTCTCGGTCTGGCTCTCCGAGGAGTACGTCCGGGCCGCGCCCGGCGGCACCGGCGCCGCCAAGTGCGCCGGCAACTACGCCGCCTCGCTGATCGCCCAGGCGCAGGCCGCCGAGAAGGGCTGCGACCAGGTCGTCTGGCTCGACGCCGCCGAGCACCGGTGGATCGAGGAGATGGGCGGCATGAACCTGTACTTCGTCTTCGGCGAGGGCAGGGACGCCCGGATCGTCACCCCGGAGCTGTCCGGCGCGCTGCTGCCCGGCATCACCCGCGACTCGCTGCTCCAGCTCGCCGCCGACCTCGGCTACGCCGTCGAGGAGCGGAAGATCTCCACCGACGAGTGGAAGCAGGGCAACGCCGACGGCACCCTCACCGAGGTCTTCGCCTGCGGCACCGCCGCCGTCATCACCCCGGTCGGCTCGGTCAAGTCCGCCCGCGCCGACTGGACCGTGGGCACCGGTGAGCCCGGCCCGGTCACCATGGAGCTGCGCAAGGCCCTGCTCGCCGTCCAGGGCGGCCAGGCCCCCGACACCCACGGCTGGCTGCACAAGATCGTCTGACCTGACACCGCCTCCGGCCTGCGCCGTTTCGGATCGCGAGACGGCCGGGCCGGAGTGTGGATGATGTGCGAGACTGCGAGGGTGTCCTCGCTTTCGCTGATTATTAGCAGCAGGCGCGCCGGTCCGCAGTGACCGCTTCCGCACCACCCGATGCGGAGCGACCACCAGCGTCCAGACCCGCGCGCAGACCTCTCGCACCCGCGAGGGGTCTTTTTGTTTACCCCGGACCGGCCGGAGCCCCCACAAGGGGCCGAGAGACACCGGGTGCGCGCGGGATGCTGGACAGTGGAGCGTGGTCCGCCGGCAGGAGCCGGCGGCGATCGGACGCAGCCATCCCGGCAAGCAGTACGACCTCCCCGAACGGAGATTCCACGGCCATGACCGAGGCCAGCAGCCGCACCGACGACAGCTTCCACGTCTTCGACACCACCCTGCGCGACGGCGCGCAGCGCGAGGGCATCAACCTCACGGTGGCCGACAAGCTGACCATTGCCCGGCACCTGGACGACTTCGGAGTCGGCTTCATCGAGGGTGGCTGGCCCGGAGCCAACCCCCGGGACACCGAGTTCTTCGCCCGCGCCGCCGCCGAGCTGGACCTCAAGCACGCCCAGCTGGTCGCCTTCGGCGCCACCCGGCGGGCCGGCGGGAAGGCCGCCGAGGACCCGCAGCTGGCCGCCCTGGTCACCTCGGGCGCGCCGGTCGTCACCCTGGTCGCCAAGGCCCACGACCGGCACGTCGAGCTGGCGCTGCGCACCACGCTGGACGAGAACCTGGAGATGGTCCGGGACAGCGTCGCCCACCTGCGCGCCCAGGGCCGCCGGGTCTTCATCGACTGCGAGCACTTCTTCGACGGGTACAAGGCCAACCGCGAGTACGCCCTCGCGGTGGTCCGCGCCGCGCACGAGGCCGGCGCCGACGTCGTCGTGCTCTGCGACACCAACGGCGGGATGCTCCCGGCCGGCGTCCGGGACATCGTCGCGGACGTGCTGGCGCGGACCGGCGCCCGGCTCGGCATCCACGCCCAGGACGACACCGGCTGCGCCGTCGCCAACACCCTGGCCGCGGTGGACGCCGGCGCCACCCACGTCCAGTGCACCGCCAACGGCTACGGCGAGCGGGTCGGCAACGCCAACCTGTTCCCGGTGGTCGGGGCGCTGGAGATCAAGTACGACCGCCGGGTGCTGCCGCCCGGCAGCCTCGCCGAGATGACCCGGATCTCGCACGCCATCGCCGAGGTGGTCAACCTGACCCCCTCCACCCACCAGCCGTACGTCGGCTTCTCGGCCTTCGCCCACAAGGCCGGCCTGCACGCCTCCGCGATCAAGGTCGACCCGGACCTGTACCAGCACATCGACCCGCAGACGGTCGGCAACACCATGCGGATGCTGGTCTCCGACATGGCCGGCCGGGCCTCGGTGGAGCTCAAGGGCAAGGAGCTCGGCTACGACCTCTCCACCGACCGCGACCTGGCCGGCCGGGTGGTCGCCAAGGTCAAGGAGCAGGAGAACCTCGGCTACACCTACGAGTCCGCCGACGCCTCCTTCGAGCTGCTGCTCCGGGACGAGGTGCGCGGCAGCCGCGACCGCTTCTACACCCTGGAGTCCTGGCGGACCATCAGCGAGCAGGGCCCGGACGGCAAGCCGGGCAACGAGGCGACGGTGAAGCTCTGGGCCAAGGGCGAACGGAAGATCGCCACCGGTGAGGGCAACGGTCCGGTGGACGCGCTGGACAAGGCGCTGCGCGCCGCGCTGGAGGGGATCTACCCGCAGCTGGCCACGCTGGAGCTGGTGGACTACAAGGTCCGCATCCTGGAGGGCCAGCACGGCACCGGCTCGCAGACCCGCGTGCTGATCGAGTCCACCGACGGCACCTCCAGCTGGTCCACCGTCGGGGTGGCCGACAACGTGGTCGCGGCCTCCTGGCTGGCCCTGGAGGACGCCTACACCTACGGCCTGATCAGGTCCGGGCTGGAGCCCACCGAATAGCACCGGACCGACGAACAGCACCGGACCGAACAGGACCGGACCACGAAGCGGCCCACGGACCCCGAGGTCCGTGGGCCGCTTCGTCTCAGCGGACGCGCACTCACCGCAGGCGGGCGAGGAGGGCGTGTTCGACGAGGGTGATGAGGGCGCTTTTGGCGCTGTCGCGTCGTCGGGCGTCGAGGGTGATGACGGGGGTGTCGGG
>NZ_JBFBIL010000039.1:0-78079 GCF_040685575.1 Kitasatospora sp. NPDC088351
AACATGGGGCTGATCCTGATCACCCACGACCTCGGTGTGGTCGCCGACGTCGCGGACAAGATCGCCGTGATGTACGCGGGGCGGATCGTGGAGACGGCTCCGGTGCACGAGCTGTACGCGCGCCCGGCGCACCCGTACACCCGGGGCCTGCTCAACTCGATCCCGCGGCTGGACCAGAAGGGGCAGAACCTCTACGCCATCCAGGGCCTGCCGCCGAGCCTGCTGCGGATCCCGCAGGGTTGCGCGTTCAACCCGCGCTGCGACCGGGTGGCGGACCGCTGCCGCACCGAACTCCCGCAGCTCGTCCCGGTACTGGACGGCGAAGGGGCCGACCTGCCGGGCCGCCGCAGCGCCTGCCACTTCTGGAAGGAGACCCTCCATGGCTGAGCCCATCCTGGAGGTGAAGGACCTGGTCAAGTACTACCCGCTGACCCAGGGCATCGTCTTCAAGAAGCAGGTCGGCGCGGTGAAGGCGGTCGACGGCGTCTCGTTCGAGCTGCGGCGGGGCGAGACGCTGGGCATCGTCGGCGAGTCCGGCTGTGGCAAGTCCACGCTGGCCAAGGTGCTGATGAACCTGGAGCGGGCCACCTCCGGCCAGGTGCTCTTCAAAGGCGAGGACATCACCCGGCTCTCGGGCGCCGGCCTCAAGGCCGTGCGGCGCAACATCCAGATGGTGTTCCAGGACCCGTACACCTCGCTGAACCCGCGGATGACGGTCGGCGACATCATCGGGGAGCCGTACGAGATCCACCCCGAGGTGGCGCCGAAGGGCGACCGCCGCAAGGCCGTTCAGGATCTGCTGGACGTGGTCGGGCTCAACCCGGAGTACATCAACCGGTATCCGCACCAGTTCTCCGGCGGTCAGCGCCAGCGCATCGGCATCGCACGGGGGCTGGCGCTCAAGCCGGAGCTGATCATCTGTGACGAGCCGGTCTCCGCGCTGGACGTGTCGGTCCAGGCACAGGTGATCAACCTGCTGGAGCAGCTCCAGGGTGAGTTCGAGCTCTCGTACATGTTCATCGCGCACGACCTCTCCATCGTCCGGCACATCTCCGACCGGGTGGGGGTGATGTACCTCGGCAAGATGGTCGAGATCGGGACGGAGGACCAGATCTACTCCTACCCGACCCATCCGTACACCCAGGCGCTGCTCTCCGCGGTGCCGGTGCCGGACCCGGTGGCGCGCGAGTCCCGCGACCGGATCATCCTGAGCGGCGACCTGCCCTCGCCGGCCAACCCGCCGTCCGGCTGCCGGTTCCGCACCCGCTGCTGGAAGGCGCAGGAGCGCTGCTCCACCGAACTGCCGCTGCTGGCGGTGCCGTCCGTGCTGAGCGGCCCGGCCGCGCACGAGTCGGCCTGCC
This sequence comes from Kitasatospora sp. NPDC088351, assembly GCF_040685575.1. NCBI lineage: Bacteria > Bacillati > Actinomycetota > Actinomycetes > Kitasatosporales > Streptomycetaceae > Kitasatospora > Kitasatospora sp. NPDC088351. The sequence goes on from NZ_JBFBIL010000039.1 coordinate 1,362, forward strand.
ACTTCGCCGAAGTGCGGGACGTGATCGGCGCGGGCTGACCGGACGACCGCCGGGCCCCGGAGGGTGTGACCGCCTCCGGGGCCCGGCGCGTCACTTCTCGAAGCCGACGTTCTCCCAGACGATGTCGGAGAGGCCCTGCGCGCCGATGTTGGCGAGGTTGGCGCGGGCGCCGTACAGCTGCGGGCGCTGGTAGAGCGGCAGCACGCCGGCCACCTTCCACAGCTCGCCGTCGGCCTGGTTGATGGCCTCGAAGGCGGTGGCCGCGTCGGTCGCGGCGGCGGCCCGGTAGAGGGCGGTGTCGACGGCGGGGCTGCCGGCCTGGGAGTGGTTGGTCCCGCCGTTCTGGACGAAGTTGGCCCGGTTGCCGCTGGCCGGGAAGGGCGTGCCGAGCAGCGAGTACGCGGCGATGTCGAAGTCGCGCCGGTTCACGTACCGGTCGAAGAACTCGTTGGCTTCGGCGGTCACGGTGGTGACCTTGACCCCGACGTCCTTCAGCATCCGGGTGGCGACCGAGGCCTCGTTCTGGGCCTGGGTGACCCCGGCCGGGATGACCATCCGCAGGTTCAGCTCCCGGCCGTCCTTCTTGCGGACGTCGCCGTCGAGCTTCCAGCCGGCCGCCTCCAGCTTCCGGACGGCGTCGTCCGGGTCGTAGCGGCTGAGGCCGAGGGAGTTGTCCCGGTAGGCGTTCTGGTTGGCGACCAGCAGATGGTTGTTGAGGGTGACGGTGGGCCAGTCCAGGCCGTTGAGGTCGGACCGGGTGATGGCGTCCCGGTTGATCGCCTGGAACAGGGCCTGGCGGACGGCCGGGTCGGTGAGCGCGGGGCTCCGGCTGTTCAGCGTGAACTGGCGGAAGTCGGGGCCGCCGGCGCGGCGGACGGCGGCCCCCTTGGTGCTCTTAATGATCTGGTAACCGGCCACGTCGGGACCGTTGTTGAAGAGGTCGACCTCGCCCCTGGCGAAGGCGGCGGCCATGGTGTTGGGGACCATGGCACGGAACACGATCCGGTCCAGCAGCGGTTGGTCGCCCCACCAGGCCGGGTCCGCGACCAGGGTGACGGTCTGGGTGGCCCGGTCGAGCCTCTCGACCTTGAACGGGCCCGCGGTGACCGGGATCGCGTTCAGGTAGGAGGTGTTGAACAGCTCCGGGGTGGCGATCCGGCTCGCCGGGAGCAGCGGGGCGTTGGCGGCGCCGTTGAACATCGACTGCCACTCGGAGAACGGCCGCTCGAAGGTCATCACGGCCTGGAAGTCGTCCTTGCCCCGCTCGACCGCGGAGGCCAGCTCGAAGCCGGTGCTGCTGGAGGCCCGGTAGGCCGGGTCCTTCCCGTTCAGGGCACGCCAGTTGGCCTCGATGTCCCGCCAGGTGATCGGCGTGCCGTCGGACCAGACGGCCTTCGGGTTGAGCGTCCAGGTGACGGTCTGCCGGCCGTCCTTCAGCTCGGACCTGGCGTCCTGGAGATAGGCCGGGTTGACGGTCTGGGTGCCGGCCGCGTCCGAGCGGAAGAAGGTGGGCAGCAGGGGCTTGGTGACGCTGATGGTGGAGGACTCGCCACCGTCGGTCTGGATCGGCGACCACTGGCTGGAGAACTGGGCGATCGCGACGTTCAGCGTGCCGCCCCGGCGCAGCCGCGAGCGGTCGTGAGGGTTGGTGTCGACGGTGGTGAGCTTGGGCGCCTCGGCCGCGGTCGGGAGCGCCCGGGCGCCGGTGCCGGTGCCGCAGGAGCAGAGCGTCAGCGAGAGCGGGACGACGGTGAGGCCGGCGAGCAGGGCCGTTCGGTGTGGCGTGAGGCGGCGGCCCATGGTGTGCTTCTCCCTGGTGCGGGTGTGACGGACGGTACGGCGTCACATCTTGCTGACCTGGGAGGGGAGTTGTCGAGGGGCGGGCCCGAATCCGGGCCCGCCCCCGGGGTCTGCCGCCGGGTGGTGGGTCGGGAAGCGGGTCAGACGGTGGCGAACTTGAAGGTGCGGTCCTTGTCGCCGCTCTTGTCCAGCACCGAGGTGATGCCGTCGGCGACGTCCTGCGCGGTGATCACGGCCGTCTGGCCGTTCTTCTTCACCTTCACCTTGTCGAAGTAGCCGTTGATCTGGCCGTTCAGCGCGTCCAGGTCCCACTTGGGCACGATCTTGCCGGAGGCGTCCGGCACCAGGGTCAGCGCCTTGGCCGCGGTGAGCTTGCCGAAGTCCCACTTCTTGGTGCCGGCCAGGACATGGACGTTGCCGCTCACCACGGACTTGCCCAGGCTGTCGGCGGCGGCCTGGAGGGCCTGCGGCGAGACCTTGGGCTGGGCGGCCGTCACGGAGAGCGCGACGGGCTGCTCGGCCTTGCCCGCGGCGCGGTCGCGGTAGGCCTGCTCGATCTGGTCGACCGCGGCGGCGGAGTCCACCGCCTGGCCGGCCCGGCCGGGCACCACGACGGGCTCACCGGAATCGCTGAACTTGACGTAGCCCTCCTGGAGGGTCTGCCCCGAGCCGGCGCCCAGGGCGTCCAGGGCGGCCTTGAGCTTGGCCCGGTCCACCTTGACCTCCGGCGGTACGGCCTTCTCGCCGCCCTTCAGCGAGGTGATCACGTCGACCGGGCTGTAGCTGTGCCGGGTGAGGTTGTCCACGGTGGCCGTGGTGTCGAAGCTCAGCCCGGCGACGGCCGGGTCGAGGTCCACGGACTGTTCGCCGATCTTCAGCTTGACGGGCTGCCGGCCGGCCTTGCCGATCGTCTCGTCGAGCTGGTGGATCGCCTGGTCTCGGTTGTTGCCGCCGATGTCCGTGCCCAGCACGACGGTGCCCTTGGGGATGTCGGACTGGTTCAGCATCAGACCGGTGCCGTACGCGGCGGCGCCGAGGAACAGCAGGCCGCCGACGGCGTAGACGCCGAGCTTGACGAGCTTCTTGCCGGCGCCGGCCTTGGGCTTGCCCGCCGCCTTGCCCGTCGCGGGCTTGGGGGCCGCCGGCTTGGGTGCCTCGGGCTTCTTCGGGCCGGGCGCGGGCGCCGCCACCGGTCCGGCGGGGCCGCCGGGCGTCTGGGCACCAGGCTCGGGCTGCGGGCGGCCGGGCGCGGTGGCGCCGGGGCCCTCCGGCCGGTGGCCGGGGGACGGGGCGGGGGTCTCGCCCTGGCGGCCGGGGGCGCCGGGGAAGAGGCCGCCCTGGACCGCGGTGCCGAACGGGTCGGTGCCGGCCGGGGGCCGCTGTGCGGCGAACGGGTCGGTGCCGGCCGGGGCGGAGGCGAACAGGCCGGGCTGCGGCAGGCCGTCCTGGGGCAGGCCGTGCTGGGCCGCCGCGCCCGAGGGCGGACCGGATATGGCGCCCGGCGCGGGGGCGCCCTCGCGGATCGGCGCGAAGCCGTCCACCGAGGTGTCCTCCGGGCTCACCGCGCCGGACGGGCCGCCAGCCGGGTGGCCCTGGGGGTGGCCGGCGGCGGGGCCGCCCGCCGGGGCGAAGGGGTCGGCGACCGGGGCGAACGGATCCGCCGGGGCGAACGGGTCGGTGGGGAAGTCCTCGTACACGCCGGCCTCGTCCGCAGGGACGTCCGGTCCGACGCCGGTGCCGAACGGCGAGGCGGGCGCGCCGGTCGGGCGCGGTGCGGGTGCGGGGGCCTGGCCGGGCACCGGGCGGCCGTTCGGGTGGTCCGTACCCTGGCCGGAGGCCTGGGTCTGCCGGGCGCCGCCCGGCTGGGAGCCGTTCTTCCGGGCGCCGTTCGGGCGGGCCCCGGCACCGCCGGCGGGTTCGGCCGGGGGGCCGGCCGGAGCCGGAGCGGGCTCGGTGGAGGACGCCTTCTTCTGGCGCGGCCGGAACCACGCGCCGGTCGACTCGGCCTCCGAGGTGGCCGGCGGGATCTGCCACTCGGGCGGCAGGTTCGGCGGTGTGGCCGTCCGGGCGCCGCCGTCCATCACCCCGAGCACGGGGGAGGAGGGCGCGGCGGAGCGGTGCCGGGGGCCGGGCGGCTCGGTGGCGGCGGGCGGGGTGTCATCGCCCGGGCCGTCCTCGTTCTTGACGGCGCTGCGGACCACGACGGGCGGGATCGGACGCGAGCCGGGGATGTTGATCCGCACCCTGGTGGTCAGGGTGGTCTCGGTCTTCGGGGCCTCGTCCTCGCCGCCCGACGCCGGTCCCTGGGCGGCACTGGTGCCCGCACGGTCGCCGCCGGGGAGGCCCGGTGTGCCGTAGGGCGGGGTGCCCGACGGGTAGGCGTCCGGGCCCGTGCGCCGAGGCGTCGGGTGGGCGTTGTCAGATTCGCGGCTGCTCAATGCTGCTCTGCTCCGGGTTCGCGGGCGGGCCGTCGGGCGCGACCGCGGGTTCGTGGGCGCCGGGCCTGGCGGGCGGCGGTCGGGTACGGCGTTCTGCGGCACCACCATACTGGGAAGAACTGAGCGGTGAACCGGTTCGGATAGAACCTGATACGTCCGGTTCCTCCGGTATGAGAGTACGGCCGTTCGGTCCTGACTGCTCGTCGTACGCGGTACCGTACGCCGCGCACCGCCGAGGTCAGCGGGGAGGGCCCGGTACTCCGGGGAACCAGCTGGTCCGGGTGGGCAGGGTGGCGCAGATCACGCCCAGAATCGACCCGGCGAACAGCCAGCCGAGTGAGGTCGCGTTGGTCCAGAGCACGTTGTCGCCCTCGGGCCGGGGGACCATCACCAGCAGCAGCGCCAGGAACCAGCCGGCCGCCGGGAGCCCCGCGCCGAGCCGGGTACCGGTGACCCGCAGACCGGCGTAGAAGGTGGCACCGGTGGCGGCCAGCGCCAGCAGAACCCCCACCGGCGGCCACAGGGCCTGCACAAAGGCTCCGCAGATCGACACCGCGGCACCCAGCAGGAAGAACAGGACGTAGGCGACGATCCGCCAGGCCCGCGGGGGCTGAGGCTCGGCCAGCCGCTCGGCGCGGGTGCCGAGGACGGCCGCCGGGATCGAGCGGCGCGGCGGCCGGGCGTCGGCGGGCTCGGTCATCGGACACCTTCCTGTTCCTGCGCGGGGGCGGCGGTCGCGTCGGCGGCGGCCGGGCCTGTGGTGTCCAGGCCCGCGAAGAGGTCGTCCTCGGGCAGCCGCGGCCCGGCCTGGCCGCGCACCAGCTGGTAGTACTCGGTGGCGACCAGCGGCTGGCCGAGGTTGTTGGAGAGCGCGAAGAAGGCGCCGTCCACGGTGATCTGGGTGGCGTGCGCGGCCATCGCGGCCGCCTTGCGGCCGGCGTACGCGGCGCCGTCCAGCAGGGTGGTGACCGCGGCGTCGTCCACCACGCCGGGCACGTCGGACGGCGCGGCGACACCGGGGAACGGTGCCCTGGCGGCGGTCTCGGCGAGCCCCCGCTCGATCACCGAACGGGGCATCCGGTTCCAGTACACCTTGGCGATCCGCCAGGCCGGGCCCAGCTCGGGCCGGTACGCGGGATCGGCGGCCAGCTCGTACGCGCGCATCGCGACCCGGTGCGCCTGGATGTGGTCCGGGTGCCCGTAGCCGCCGTCCTCGTCGTAGGTGACCAGGACCTGCGGCCGCACCTCCCGGACCACCGCGACCAGGTGACCGGCCGCCTCGTCCGGGTCGGCCCGCCAGAAGCAGCCGGGCACGTCGTTGTCGGGGACGCCCATCATCCCGGAGTCGCGGTAGCGCCCCGGGCCGCCGAGGAAGCGGACGTCGGCGACGCCGACCGCGCGCATGGCGGCGGTCAGCTCGCCGATCCGGTACGGGCCGAGCGCGTCGTCCCGATCCGCCGTCAGACGGGCCAGCTCCGGCGGGATGACCTCGCCGCCCTCACCGAGGGTGCAGGTCACCAGGGTGACGTGGGCGCCCTCGTCGGTGTACCTGGCCATCGTGGCGCCGTTGCCGATCGACTCGTCGTCGGGGTGCGCGTGCACCAGGAGCAGGCGGCGGCCGGTAGTCACGGTCATGGGAGCAGCCTAACGACCGGTCCACAGGGTGCGGGCGGGGGCGGGGTCAGAGCTTGAGGCCGTTGATCATCCCGGCGAGGTTGCTGGTCACCTGGCTGATCGAGGGGGCGATGGAGCTGGACGCCAGGTAGAAGCCGAGCAGCGCGCAGATGATCGCGTGCGCGAGCTTCAGACCGGAGCGGCGGATCAGCACCACCACGATGACCAGCATCAGCATGGCTGCGGAGATGGACAGGGCCATGTCGGCTTACACCCCTTTTCTCGGGTGCGCCACCCCTCGGCAGGGCGGCGGTCGGACCGTGCGGGACTTGCGGTCGGGCGACCGGGGCCCGGGACGGGGCCCGACGATCACGCGCCGGACCCAGTCATACCCGATGAGTGATGGATGTATGACGTACGGTGACGCCGCACGCCCGGGGTACGGCGGCACCGGTGGGGCGCACAGGCCGGTCGGAGGGGGTTCGGAGGGGGGCGGACGGCTTCGGGGCGTCCTTCGCCGGGATGCTCCGAACGAGTGATCGTGATCGGCCGGGCGGTGGCACCCGAAGGTCGTATGGTCTGGTGCCATGACCACCCACACCCCTGCGGACACCTTCCCGAGGCAGTACGCGCGCACCCTGCGCTACACCGTCGGCGCGCCCCGGTCGTTCTCCGTCGCACCCGACGGCTCCCGGGTCGTCTTCCTGCGCTCCCGTTCGGGCGGCGACCGGGCCAACCTGCTCTGGACCCTCGACACCGCCACCGGCGAGGAGCGGATCGCCGCCGACCCGGCCGTCCTGCTCGGCGGCGGCGAGGAAGACCTCTCCCCGGCCGAGAAGGCCCGCCGCGAGCGCAGCCGCGAGGGCTCGGCCGGCATCGTCGGCTACGCCCTGGACGGCGCCGGCCGGCTGGCCGCCTTCGCCCTCTCCGGACGCCTGTTCACCGCCGACCTGGTGGCGGGCACCACGGCCGAACTGCCCGCCGAGGGCCCGCTCCTCGACCCGCGCCCCTCGCCGGACGGCGTCCACGTCGCCTACGCCAACACCGCCGGCGAGCTGCGGCTCACCCGGACCGACGGTACCGGCGACCGGGCCCTCGTCCAGCCCGAAGGCCCCGGCGTGACCTGGGGGCAGGCCGAGTTCATCGCCCAGGAGGAGATGGACCGCGACCGCGGCTTCTGGTGGTCGCCCGACGGTGACCGGCTGCTGGTCGAGCGGGCCGACGACAGCCCGGTGCGCCGCTGGTGGATCGCCGACCCGGCCAACCCGGGCACCGAGCCCGCCGAGATCGCCTACCCCGCCGCCGGCACCGCCGACGCCGAGGTCGGCCTCTGGGTGGTCGGCCTGGACGGCGCCCGGACGGAGGTGCTGTGGGACCGCACCGCCTTCCCGTACCTGGCCCGGGTGCACTGGTCCAAGGGCGGCGTACCGCTGCTGCTCGTCCAGGCCCGCGACCAGCGCAGCCAGCTGATCCTCGGGGTGGACGTGGCGAGCGGCGCCACCGAGGTGCTGTTCGAGGAGCGCGACGACGCCTGGCTGGAGCTGTTCCAGGGCGTCCCGGCCTGGACGCCGGACGGCCGGCTGGTCCGGATCTCCGACGCGGACGGGACGCGCGCGCTGGTGATCGGCGACCAGGCCGTCACCGGGGCCGACCTGCACCTGCGCTCGGTGGTCGCGATCACCGAGGACGAGGTCTTCTTCAGCGCCTCCGGCGGCGCCGAGGAGACCGACCCCGAGCCCGGCTGGATCGCCGTCGGCCGGATCAGCCACGACGGCAAGCGGCTCTCCTGGGAGGCGGCCAACGGCCGGCCGTTCACCTCGGTGACCACCGCGGTGCACGCGGCCGGCGTCACCGTCCGGGCCACCGCCGAGCACGACCGGCCCGGCACGCTCGTCCAGGTCGCCCGCGACCTGCCGGAGGGCGTGGTGGTGGACGACATCGCCACCATCGAGTCCTACGCCGAGACGCCGGTGATCACCGCCCGCCCGGTCTTCCGCTTCGCCGGTGAGCGGCGCATCCCCGCCGCGGTCTTCCTGCCCACCGGCTACGACCGCGAGCGCGACGGCCTGCTGCCCGTCCTGATGGACCCGTACGGCGGCCCGCACGGCCAGCGCGTCGTCCAGGCGCACAACCCGCACCTCAACTCGCAGTGGTTCGCCGACCAGGGCTTCGCGGTGGTCGTCGCCGACGGGCGCGGCACCCCCGGGCGCGGCCCGGCCTGGGAGAAGTCGATCGCCTTCGACTTCGCCGGCGCCACCCTGGACGACCAGGTGGAGGCGGTGCAGGCGCTCGCCGAGGAGTTCCCGCTGGACCTCGGCCGGGTCGCCATCCGCGGCTGGTCGTACGGCGGCTACCTCTCCGCGCTCGCGGTGCTGCGCCGCCCGGACGTCTTCCACGCGGCCGTCGCCGGCGCCCCGGTGACCGACTGGGAGCTGTACGACACCCACTACACCGAGCGCTACCTGGGCCACCCGGCCGAGCGTCCGGAGGTCTACGCGGCCAACTCGCTGAGCGGCTACGCGGCCGGTCTGGAGCGGCCGCTGATGATCATCCACGGTCTGGCGGACGACAACGTGGTGGCCGCGCACACCCTGCGGCTCTCCTCCGCCCTGCTCGCGGCCGGCCGCCCGCACACCGTGCTGCCGCTCTCGGGCGTCACCCACATGACGCCGCAGGAGGAGGTCGCGGAGAACCTGCTGCTGCTCCAGGTCGACTTCGTGAAGCGCTCGCTGGGCATCTGATCCCCCGCAACCGCCCCTGACCCGCGGCTTCCGCGGCCGGTGCCCGTGCCGCGGGTGCCGGCCGCAGCCATGACATCCGTCATGCGGAAGGCACGACGGCGGGCACTGCCGCCGGCCCCGGTCCGCGCGGGACCCTGAGGTGGCGCGAACGACACCGGCAGGGGAGAGGACCGGGGCGATGGACACCGAAGCGGCCGCCTTCCGGCAGGTCGGCAAGAGCCGCGGCCGGGTCCGGGCGGTGGACGGTGGACGGTCCGGCCGGCTTCCCGGTGGTCTTCGTCGCGGCCGCGGCAGCGCTGTACCGCCGGGACACCGGGCGGGCATGATGGCCCCCATGCCAGACACGTTCTCCGCGTACCGTCCCGACGAGCTCGGGAAGGCGGGCGGGGAACGGGTGGTCTTCACCAACATCCCGGGCGCCCCGGTGGAGAACCGCCGCCAGCTGCTGGTCAAGGTCTGCTGGATGCTGCTCTGGATGGTCTACCTGTTCTACCCGGTGGGCGATCTGCTCAAGGGCGGGCACGCGGTGGCCGCCACGGTGGCCGGCTGGCTGGCCCTGGCCGCCTTCCTGGCCAGCTACATCGGCCTGGTGATCTTCCGCTCGATGGTCGGGAGGCTGCCCAGGGCGGGCGACGCGATGGCCGCCGTGATGATCGTGATCTCGGTGGTCACCACCTTCGGCCTCGGCACCGCCTGGCTGACGCTGTTCACCTACTCCGCGGTGGCCGTCGGCGTCGTCCTGCCACCGCGCTTCGCCCTCGGCGGGGTCGCCGTGATGACGCTGGTCACCGGCGCCGTCGGACTGCTCAGCCACGCCGACCGCGGCGCGATCCCGACCATCATGCTCAGCGCCTTCCTGGCCGGCGCCGCGATGACCGGCCTGCAACGGCTGGTCGCGACCATGCGGGAGCTGCGCGAGGCACGGGCCGCCGTCGCCCACCTGGCCGCCGCCGAGGAGCGGCTGCGGCTCTCCCGGGACCTGCACGACCTGCTCGGGCACTCGCTGTCGCTGATCACCCTGAAGAGCGAGCTGGCCGGGCGGTTCATGGACGCGGGCAAGGACGAGGCGGCACGGGCGCAGGTCGCCGACATCGAGCAGGTGGCCCGGCAGTCGCTGATCGACGTCCGGGAGGCGGTGACCGGCTTCCGCAGGCCCACCCTGCCGGTCGAACTGGCCGCCGCCCGTACGGCGCTGGCGGCCGCGCAGGTGACCCTGGAGGTGTCGCCGACGCTGCCGGACGCCTGGACCGGGCTCGCCACCGAGGAGTCGGGCGCCCTGGCCTGGGCGCTGCGCGAGGCGGTCACCAACATCGTCCGGCACGGCGAGGGCGCCACGGCCTGCACGGTGACGGCCGACGAGACCTGGGAGGGCGACGGCGAGCGATACGCCGCCCTGGAGATCACCGACAACGGCGCCGGGCCCGGCAAGTCCGCCCCGGGCAACGGGCTTTCCGGCCTGGAGGAGCGGCTGACGCTGGTCGGCGGACGGCTGGAGACCGGGCCGGGGGAGCGCGGCAGGGGCTTCCGGCTGCGGGCGCTGGTGCCGCTCCGGACGGCCTCCGCACCCGCGCCCGGCGGGCGTTAGGGCTTGCCGGACAAGCCCTGGGCCACGCCGGGCCCCCGGCCGGCGGTGGTCTCCCCCTTCCTCGGCCGGTCGCCGCGCGCGCCGAACCGGAGGCCGGGCGATGTGGTGACCCCGTACCGATGTCACCACATCGGGTCTTCTTCTCGCCGGTGAATCCCCTTGCGCCGCTTGCCCGGGCCCCGCGCCCGGCCCCTGAGGGATGTTTGAGCAGGGTGAAGCCGGGACAGGGGCACGTTCTGCTGCTAGGCGAGGAAGGACTGCACCATGGCATCGAGGCCGAGAAGGGCGACCGAGGAGATCCGGCGGGGGCCGGCGGAGGTGGCCGCCGAGCCGGTCGACGCTCCCCGGAAGGGGACGCGGGCGTGACGGCCCCGGACTCCTCCTGGTCTCCGTGCATCGGGGAGACGGTGGCCATCGTCCCGCCGGACTGGGAGATCTCGACGCCCTGGGCCCCCCGGATCCCCGCCGAGGTCGTCGATGTGACCGACAACCTCATCACGCTCACCGTCGACGGCCAGCTCCGGCTGCGCCGGCTGCACCAGATCGCGCCCTGGACGGACCTGCGCTGAGCACCGACGAGGCGGAGCCGCGATGAGCGCTCCCGGGCCGTGCACCGCGGCGCCCGGCGTCGCCGTCCACGACCGCCGTGCCGCCCGACTTCCTGCGGGTCGCCCTCTGCCGGTCCGGGCACGCCGGGCAGGCCGGCCCCGGGCGCCCTCAGTCCCCGCGGCCGTAGCCGGAGTCGACGATTCGCTGCGCCCCCTCGGTGTAGTAGCCGGGGTCCTCGGGCAGTTCGGTGGCCAGAGCGTCGACGTAGCGGTTGTACATGCAGAACGCGGCGGCGATCAGGACGGTGTCGTGGATCTCGGTGTCACCGGCGCCGGCCGCCCGGGCGGCCGCGACCGCCTCCTGCGAGACCGGCCCGACCTGCCCCCGGACCTCGGCCGCGATCCGCAGCAGGGCCCGCATCCGCTCCGTGAGCGGCGCGGCCGCGGGATCGGCCAGGGCTGCCTTCACCAGCGCCTCGCCACCCTCCAGCTGCGCTGCGGCGAAGGCGCTGTGGGCGTTCGTGCAGTAGCGGGTGCCGTTGAGCCCGGAGACGTACGCGGCGACCAGCTCGCGCTCGCCCCGGCTCATCGGGGCCGGGTTGCGCAGCAGCGCGTCGGCGAGCATCGACAGCGGGGCGGCGGTGTCCGGGCGGAGCGTCAGCAGCCCGTTGATTCCCGGTAGTTCGTTGTCGATGGCGATGTGCGGCACGGTGCACTTCCTCGTCTCGGAGGGGTGGGCGGACGGCGGTCCATCGTCACGGGTGCCGCTCCGGGCGGGCAACTTCCATATTGCCCAACCGTCTTGGGCCGAGGCCGGCCCCGGCCGGCGTGCCCCGGGTGCAGACCGGGTGCAGACCGGGAGCAGGCCGGGAGCAGGGCGGGTCGGCGAAGTGCCCAGGGGGCGCGCCCCGGCGGACGTGGCTGATTCCAGGCGCGCTTGGAGGGCGTTCGGCCCGGTTCGTACGGGCGGTTCTGAGCCCCGTCCGCCGACCGGCCCCGCCCTGCCGGGCCGGTGCCCTAGCCTGGCCCACGGCCGCCGCGGAGGGCGGTCTCCCGATAGCGGAGGTGTCATGAATTCGCTTGCGAAGAAGGCTCGTTGGGCAGGTTCATTGATGGTGGCCGGGGTGCTGCTGGTCACCGGCGCGGGTGCCGCCGCAGCCGATCAGGCGCCCGAGGTACCGGGTGCCACCGCGGTCGGCTGGCGGTCGCTCGGGCTGGCGGTCAGCCCGGACGGGACCAGGGCGTACGTGGTGGCGTGGGACCGGGTGGGCAGCGACCTCTCCGTGGTGCTGCGGACGGTCGACACCCGGACGGGCACGGTGGTCGCGCGGCTGGCGCTGGCCGACACGGGGACGGCGGGCCGGCCCGTGGTCAGCCCGGACGGCTCCCGGCTCTATGTGGTGGTCTCGGAGCAGCTGGTGGCCGTCTCCACCGCCACCAACACCGTGCTGTCCCGGACCCCGGCGCCGGACCAGCCGCGCCCGGCCGGCTGGAGCCAGGGGAGGCTGACCGGCCTGGCGGTCAGCCGGGACGGCGCGCGGGTCTACGTGGACCAGTACGGGCCGTACGGCCTCAACCAGGGCGTCGGCACGGGCCGGGTGCTGGTGTTCTCCACCGGGCAGGACGCGTTCACCTCCACCGTGCCGGTGGGCGGCTACCAGGTCGACTCGATCGCCGTCGCCCCGAACGGCGGCGCCGCGTACGTCAGCACCGACCAGGGGCTGTTCCACCTGGACACCGGCGGGGCCGTCCCGGCGGTGGCCCGCGTCGTCGACCGGCTCGGCGCCAGTACCGAACTGGCACCCTCCCCGGACGGCACCCGCCTGTACGCGCTGGGCTGGCAGACCGGCAGCGGCACCGGCTACGAGGTCGACACCGCCAGGGACACCGCCCGGCCCGCGGTCACCTTCGGCTCGGGCTGGGTCGACGTGCACTTCGTGTCCGTGAGCCCGGACGGCCGCCGCCTGTACGTGCTCAAGGACGGGTGGGCCCCGAAGGCGTCGGTGCTGTCCTTCGACACCGCGACCAACACCGGCGTCCCGGCGGAGACGCTCACCGGGTTCGCCCTGGACGGGGTGTCGGACGCGGCGGTGGGCCCGGACGGCCACACGCTGTACGTGGTCGGCCTCCACGGCGGCGACGGCTCGTACCTGAAGACCGTCGGCTTCTGACCCGCGGTTCGCGGCGACGCACCCGCGGCGGGCGGCCGGGGACACCGGCCGCCCGCCGCACCGGTGCGGGGGCTCAGGTGCCGGGCCCGTCGGGAGCGGACGTCCGCGGTGCCTCGACGAACCACCCGGGGCCCCTAAGGTCGTCGGCATGAGTGAGATTCAGAACGGCGGGGCCTCCGTCCGCGTCCTGCTCGCCGAGGACCAGGGGATGGTCCGGGAGGCGCTGGCCGCGCTGCTCGGGCTGGAGGGGGACATCGACGTCGTCGCGCAGGTCGGGCGCGGCGACGAGGTGGTGGCGGCCGCCATCGCGCACGAGGTGCAGGTCGCGGTGCTGGACATCGAGATGCCGGGGATGACCGGGATCGAGGCGGCCGCCGAACTGCGCCGGCAGCGGCCCCAGACCAGGGTCGTGATCGCGACGACCTTCGGGCGGCCCGGGTATCTGCGCCGGGCGATGGAGTCGGGCGCGGACGCGTTCCTGGTGAAGGACGCCCCGGCGGCCGAGCTGGCCGAGGCGATCCGGCGGGTGCTGCGCGGCGAGCGGGTGATCGACCCGGCCCTGGCCGCCGCCGCGCTCGCCGAAGGGGCGAACCCGCTGACGGCCCGTGAGCGTGATGTGCTGGCGGCCGCCGCCGACGGGGCGGTGAACGCCGACATCGCCAAGCGGCTGCACCTCTCCGAGGGGACGGTGCGCAACTACCTCTCGATGGCGATCCAGAAGACCGAGGCCCGCAACCGCACCGAGGCCGTCCGGATCGCCCGGGAGAAGGGCTGGCTGTGAAGCCGGTCAGTTGAGCCGGTGCCGGGCCGCGCGGGCCTCCTGCCGGACCTTCGCCGCCGCGTCCGGGTCGAAGGCGTCCAGGATCTCCGCGTACGCGTCCATCTCGGCCGAGCCGCCGAGGAAGTCGCCGGTCCGGACGAGCAGCTCGGCCCGCTCCAGCCGGAGCTGGGCGGGGTGGCGGGGGAGCAGCAGGGCCAGTTCGGTGGCCCAGAGCTGGGTGCGGGCGTGCTCGGGACGGTCGGCGGCCCAGCCGCGGATGTTGCCGAGTACCCGCAGCACGATGTCCAGCGGCTGCGCGGGGGTGAGCAGTTCGGGCGTGAACGGGTGGCCGGTGGCGTGGACCAGGTCGGTCACGTCCGTGAGGTCGAGCAGCCGGCCGCCGTGGAACGGGTCTGCCAGGACGTAGTCGTCGCCGCCGTCCGGGCCGCCGACGGCGACGATGAAGTGGCCCGGCAGGGCGACGCCGTGGACGGCCAGCCCGGCCCGGGCGGCGACCGCCGTCCACACCAGCGACAGCATGATCGGCAGCCCGCGCCGGCGCCGCAGCACGTCCGGCAGCAGCGAGGACTCCAGCCGCCGGTAGTCGGACTGCCGCCCGTGGAACCGCTCCCGCCCGCCGAGGACGGCCGCGAGCAGGGCGGCCGTCTCCTCGGGCCCGGCCGGCGCGCGCTCCGCGACGGCGAGCCGGACGGCGGCGGCGTGCCGGTCCAGCGCGGCCTCGCAGGCGGCGAGCAGCGCGTCCAGGGTGGGCGGCTCCCGGAGGTCGTCGGGATCCGGTGCGGGGCTGTGCTCGGCGGCCGCGAGCAGGCAGAGCAGCACCGGATCGGGGTGCTCGGCCCGGGCCTCGGTCCGGAAGCGTGCTCTGCTCTGCTCGGTCACGGTGGCTGCGACGGCTTTCGTGCGGCGGACGGCTGGGACGGCTGGGACGGCGGACGAGGGACGGCCGGTGGTGGACGGCTCCCGGAGCGCGCTACCACTGGGGGAGGCGGGCGTAGTGGTAAGTGTGACTGGTCGTGAAGCCAAGTCCGTCATAGAGCGCGATCGCACCATCGTTCTCCGCCTCGACCTGGAGGCAGGCACCGGTGGCGCCCTCCTCGGCGGCCCGGGCGGCGAGCACCGCCATCAGCGCCGTGGCCAGGCCCGCGCGCCGGGCGTACGGGGCGACCTCGATCGCCCCGAAACAGGCCCACGGTCCGTCGATGACACAGCGTCCGATCGCCGGCGGCGGCTGACCGGCCGCCCCCGGCACGGTGGCGAACCAGACCGAAGGGCCGCCGTGCAGCACCGCTCGGGCGGCCTCCTCCACCGCCGGGTCGTCCGTCACCCGCCGGTACAGCGCCATCCACTCCGGACCGGCCGTCCGGGACAGCCGGACCCGGTCGTGCCCCGAGCCGATCCGGGCCAGCGTCGCCAGCGCGGCGGTCCGTACCAGGGTGGGCGAGTACGCGGCGCCCAGCCGGTCGAGCTCGGCGCGCAGTTCCTCCGGCGAGCCGGGCACGCAGACCTCGACCCAGGCGGGCAGGGCGCGCGCACGGTACCAGTCCTGGACGGCCGCCAGCGCCCGCGGCAGCGGCAGCCCGGGGTCGCCGAGGGCCTGGACGGAGTTGGCCCGGCGGGTGAAGCCGGCCGAGGCGCGCAGCGTCCAGTCGCCGAGCGGCTCCTGCTCGACGGCGGGCCAGCCGCGCGCCGCGATCCGCTGGAGCTCGACCGCCGTCGCGACGGGCGGGGCGACACGCCGGGCCGGGAAGAGCGGCACCACCTTGCCCGCGACCAGCAGCTTCTCGTCGAACGAGACCGGATCGCCACTCCTCGGGACGACCGTCAGTCCAAGATCGTCCCACGATGTGAGCACGCCGATCACATCGCGGAACACCGGCCTGTCGTCCACGAACTCCGAGACGCGCCGTACTGAAACGCGTCGTCCCACGTCAGAGCGGTCTATCCGGACCTCCGGACGCGACTCCACGGGCCCGCTGGACGCCATCTGGGCACCTCCTGTGCATTTGCGGTCTCCGACCCGCGATACTAGGGGCGGGCATCGACGACGCCGCGCTCACCCGCGCACGCGAGCAAAACAGAATGGGCCGCCGAGCCCTTCCGAGGAGGAACGACAGCGTGACCTACGTCATCGCGCAGCCTTGTGTCGACGTCAAGGACAAGGCGTGCATCGAAGAGTGCCCGGTTGACTGCATCTACGAGGGCGAGCGATCGCTCTACATCCACCCGGATGAGTGTGTCGACTGTGGCGCTTGTGAGCCGGTCTGCCCGGTCGAGGCGATCTTCTACGAGGACGACACTCCGGAGGAGTGGAAGGACTACTACAAGGCGAACGTCGAGTTCTTCGACGACCTCGGTTCGCCCGGTGGTGCCTCGAAGCTCGGCCTGATCGAGCGCGACCACCCGTTCATCGCCGCTCTGCCGCCGCAGAACGCCGACCACTGACCGATCGGTGGCAACTGAGCTGTGAGTACCAACGACAGCACGCACGCGCCGTTCCCGGGCCACCCGGGGGCGGCGCGCCGCGTTTCCGACCTCCTGCCGGTCTTCCCCTGGGACAAGCTGGAGCCGTACAAGCGGACCGCCCTCGCCCACCCGGGCGGGCTCTGCGACTTCTCGGTGGGCACCCCCGTGGACCCGGTCCCCGAGGTGATCCAGAAGGCGCTGGCCGCCGCCACGGACACGCCCGGCTATCCGACCGTCTGGGGCCCGGTGGAGCTGCGCGAGGCGATCGCCGGCTGGCTGCGCCGCCGGGTCGGCGCCGAGATCGGCCCGGAGGCCGTCCTGCCGACCGTCGGCTCCAAGGAGCTGGTGGCCTGGCTGCCGACCCAGCTCGGCCTCGGCCCCGGTGACCAGGTCGCCTACCCGCGGCTGGCCTACCCGACGTACGAGGTGGGCGCGCGGCTCTGCGGCGCCGAGCCGGTCGAGTACGACTCGGTGGACGAGCTGGACGGCTCGCGGGTGCGCCTGATCTGGGTGAACTCGCCGTCCAACCCGACCGGCCGGGTCCTGGGCGCGGACGAGCTGCGCCGCGCGGTCGAGTGGGCCCGGGAGCACCGGGCGCTGCTGGTCAGCGACGAGTGCTACCTGGAGCTGGGCTGGGAGGCCGACCCGGTCTCCGTCCTGCACCCGGACGTCTGCGGGGGCTCCGGCCGGGAGAAGCGGCACGAGGGCCTGCTGGCCGTCCACTCGCTCTCCAAGCGTTCCAACCTGGCGGGCTACCGCGCCTCCTTCGTGGCGGGCGACCCGGTGGTGGTCAGGGAGCTGCTGGAGGTGCGCAAGCACGGCGGCATGATCGTGCCGGCGCCGGTCCAGGCGGCGACCGTCGCGGCGCTCGCGGACGACGCGCACGTGGCCGAGCAGCGTGGACGGTACGCGGCCCGGCGCTCGGCGCTGCGGGCGGCGCTGGAGGCGTACGGCTTCCGGGTGGAGCACTCGGAGGCGAGCCTCTACCTGTGGGCGACCCAGGACCGGCCGTGCTGGGAGACGGTGGCCGAACTGGCCGGTCTGGGCATCCTGGTGGCGCCCGGCGACTTCTACGGGCCGGCCGGCGGGCAGTTCGTCCGGGTCGCGTTCACCGCGACCGACGAGCGGGTCGCGGCGGCCGTGGAGCGGCTGCGCGGCTGAGCCCGCGGACGTGCTGCGGAGGGGGCCGGTGCCCCGACGGACACCGGCCCCCTCCGCGTGCCGTTCCCCGGTCAGCCGATCGGCAGCCCGCTGAGGCTGCCGCCGTTCAGGCCGCCCAGCAGCCCGGAGAGCGGGCCGGTGAGGCCGGCCAGCGGGTTGTTCGCGCCGAGGTCGGTGCCGCCCAGGCGGTTGGCCGAGCCGTGCTCGGCCAGGCCGAGCACGTCGGCACCGGGCAGACCGGCGGGCAGGGCGCGGGTCACCGCGCCGATCGGCAGCGCGTCGGTGACGGCGTTGGCGCCGGGGACGGCACCGGTGAGCGTCTCGGCGCCGGGCAGGGCCTGGGTGACCGCGCCGGTCTGGGTGAGCCCGCCGACCGGGTTGGTGGTGGCGGCGCTGCGGCCGGCCGCAGCGTGGCCGGTGACGGCCTCGCCGAGCTTGCCGGCCAGGGCGGAGGCCACCTTCGGGGTGACGGCGGAGAGCTGGCCGGTGGTGGCGGCGGTCTTGTCGACCGGCGCGGTCAGCGAACCGGCCTTCTCGTTCGCCTCGGGAAGCTGCTGGGCGACGATGTTGCCGGTGGCGTCCGCGGTGGCGGGTACGCCCGCGGCGACGGTGGCGGCGCCGGTGTTCCCGGCGGCCTGGCCCAGCTCGTGGGTGGTGTGCTGCAGGGTGGAACTCGCGTCGGTGTTGGTCAGCTGGCCCAGCGGCGCGGCCAGGTCCGACTTGGGCAGCAGGGCGTCGGCTGCGGACGCGGAGCCGGCCGCGACCAGCGGGGTCGCTCCGGCCGCCACGAGCAGCGCGGCCTGGGCGATCCGGCGCGTGAGGGAGTGAGACATGGGGCTCCTCGAAGGGTCTGGGTCCGTCCCGTCCGCCGGGCGGACGACGTTCATACCGCTTGAGAAGCCAGAAGGTTTCGGTCGGTGCAACGAAAGCGCATAGCCGACGATCGGATCGTATGTCTGACGCTGTGCCGGGTCGGCCGGCCCGTCCGGTGGCGCGGACGGGCCGTGGCCAGGGGAAGTGACGGTTCTGCACTCCGGCGGGGACAACCAGCCACCCGTCCACCGGGGTTGACCGGAATCACCGGTTCGGCGGTAACCCGGACACCAGTGCGTCAGCTCTTCCCGACGGAGGCCAGCGAGACCTGCACGAGCTTGGTCGAGGTGCCGGTCGGCTGCGGCTTCCAGCCGTCCTCGGACTTCGCCTTCCGCCAGATCCTTCCGTCGTACGCCACCGTCTCGATGCCCAGCTCCTGGGCCTGCGTCACCGCCCAGTGCGCCACCGCCCAGCCGTTCTGCCGCTCGGCGTCCGGGCCCGCGTCGGTGCTCGCGGCCGGGTCCGGCGTCAGCGAGACGGCGTTCCCGACGCCCTTGATGGTGGAGGCGTACCCGGTGGCCGGCGTCACCGTCCGGCCGAACTCACGGCGCACCCGGTCGGCCAGCGCCTGCGACCGGTCCGGCCGTCCGGCCGGCGAGGCGGAGGCCGACGCGGACCCGGTCGGGGTGGCGGCGTCGTCGGCCGGATCCGGCGCGTCGAAGTCGTGCACCACACAGGTCAGCGAGGCCGGCTCGCGGCCGGTGAGCGCCGAGGCCAGCAGCGTCGCCTTGGTCTCGTGCTTGGCGTAGGCCTGCGGGTAGCCGCTCTTCTGCACCTGCTGCGCCGCGTCGGTCAGCGGAAGCCGGGTGTAGCCGGGCACCTTGACCAGGCCGTCCAGGAACTTGTTGGTCGCGTAGACCGGGTCCATGATCTGCTCCACGGTGCCCCAGCCCTGCGAGGGACGCTGCTGGAACAGACCGACCGAGTCCCGGTCGCCGCCCGACAGATTACGGATCTTGGACTCCTGCATCGCGGTCGCCAGCGAGATGGTCACCGCCCGGTCCGGCAGGCCGCGCGCGTGCGCCACGGCGGCGATCGTCGCCGCGTTGGCCGCCTGCGGGAGCTCCAGCGTCCCCTCGCCGGCCGGCGTCTTCACCTCGCAGCCCTCGGCCGTGAACTTCTGGTCGCGGAGCCAGTACAGCCCGACCGCGACCAGTACGAGCGCCAGCAGCCCGATCAGCACCGCCCGCAGCGGCCTGCGGCGCCGCCGGGGCGCCGTGTCGCCGCCCTGCCCGCCGCTCCTCTTCCTGGCCACCGCCGCCCCTCTCCACCGTCCCTTGATCCGACACCGTACCCACTCGGACGGACGTACGGCGCAGGCGGTTCTGTGTTATCGCCCTTCGCCGCCGGGCGCTCGTACCCGGTGCCGACGCTCCTCGCTTCGTCGCGCCCTCCTTCGTCGGTTGCTCCCGCGCTCTTTCGCTTTCGGCACCGGCGCGCCCTTTGGCTCAGGGCGGGTTCGCCCTTCGCCGCCGGGCGCTCGTACCCGGTGCCGACGCTCCTCGCTTCGTCGCGACCTCCTTCGTCGGTTGCTCCCGCGCTCCTTCGCTTTCGGCACCGGCGCGCCCTTTGGCTCAGGGCGGGTTCGCCCTTCGCCGCCGGGTGGCGCGGCGATAGGCTGGACGACCATGAGCAGCCCGAACACGCCCCTGGACCTCACCCTCGACGGCGGCACGCTGACCGCCCGGCTCGTCGACTTCCCGTCGGTCAGCGGCGACGAGCAGGCGCTCGCCGACGCCGTGGAGGCCGCCCTGCGCGCCTACCCGCACCTCACCGTCGACCGGCACGGCAACAACGTGGTCGCCCGCACCGACCTGGGCCGCGCCGAGCGCATCCTGCTCGCCGGCCACCTGGACACCGTGCCGATCGCCGACAACCTGCCCTCCCACGTCGAGGGCGACCTGCTCTACGGCTGCGGCACCTCCGACATGAAGTCCGGTGTGGCCGTCCAGCTGCGGCTGGCCGCCACCCTGCCGGAGCCCAACCGCGACCTCACCTTCGTCTTCTACGACTGCGAGGAGGTGGAGGCCCACCGCAACGGCCTCGGCCACCTCGCCGCCGAGCACCCCGACTGGCTGGCCGCCGACTTCGCGGTGCTGCTGGAGCCCAGCGGCGCCACCGTCGAGGGCGGCTGCCAGGGCACCATGCGGGCGCAGATCCGGCTCACCGGTGTGCGCGCCCACTCGGCCCGCAGCTGGCTCGGTGACAACGCCATCCACCACGCCGCCGAGGTGCTCGGCCGGCTCGCCCGGTACCAGCCGCGCCGGGTGGAGATCGACGGCCTGGAGTACCGCGAGGGCCTCAACGCCGTCCGCATCGACGGCGGCGTGGCCGGCAACGTCATCCCCGACGAGTGCGTGGTGACGGTCAACTTCCGCTTCGCGCCCGACCGCAGCGAGGCCGACGCCGAGAAGCACGTGCGCGAGGTCTTCGAGGGCTACGAGGTGACGGTCACCGACTCCGCCCCGGGCGCGCTGCCGGGCCTCGCCCAGCCCGCCGCGCAGGCCTTCCTGGCCGCCACCGGTGGCGTCGCCCGCGCCAAGTTCGGCTGGACCGACGTCGCCCGGTTCAGCGCGTTCGGCGTCCCCGCGGTCAACTACGGCCCCGGCGAACCGAACCTCGCGCACAAGCGGGACGAGCACTGCTCGCTCAGCGCCGTCACCGAGACCGAGCAGCGGCTGCGCGCCTGGCTGACCAGCTGAGCAGCCGCCGAACACGCCATCTTCCGGACGCCCAACCGACCTTCCCCCGTTGCCTGAAAACGGGGATCAACGGGCGTAGGGTTTCGTCATGACAGGCACAGGAGACGACAAGCACTACGGACACGGCCCCGAGCAGGTGGGCGAGCCGCCGCAGAAGAAGGCCTGGCCCGAGAAGCAGAAGGGCCCGGTGCTGGTGCGCCGGGACCAGGTCGGCACGAGCACCACGGACCAGCGCCTGCTGGACACCACCGGGCCGACCGACTGGCTGCACACCGATCCGTGGCGGGTGCTGCGGATCACCTCCGAGTTCGTCGAGGGCTTCGGTGCGCTGGCCGAACTCCCTCCCGCGATCAGCGTCTTCGGCTCCGCCCGGACCCCGGTCGACTCGCCCGAGTACGCGGCGGGCGTGGAGATCGGCCGGGCGCTGGTCGAGGCCGGCTACGCGGTGATCACCGGCGGCGGCCCGGGCGCGATGGAGGCCGCCAACCGCGGTGCCTCCGACGCGGGCGGGCTGAGCGTCGGCCTCGGCATCGAGCTGCCCTTCGAGCAGGGGCTCAACGAGTTCGTCGACCTCGGACTGAACTTCCGTTACTTCTTCGTCCGCAAGACGATGTTCGTCAAGTACGCGCAGGGCTTCGTGGTGCTGCCCGGCGGACTCGGCACGCTGGACGAGCTGTTCGAGGCGCTCACCCTGGTGCAGACGAAGAAGGTCACCCGCTTCCCGGTGATCCTCTTCGGCAGCGAGTACTGGGGCGGCCTCTTCGACTGGCTGAAGAACACCCTGGTCGCGCAGGGCAAGGCGGCCCCGCACGACCTCGAACTGTTCCACATCACCGACGACGTCGACGAGGTCATGAAGATCCTCGCCGACGCCCGTCGGCCGGTGAACGGGATCTGACCGGCCTACGCCAGCCCCCGGCGGGCCACCGCCGGGGGGCGGGTGCCCCGGATCGAGGCGACCATGTCCAGCACCTGCCGGGTCTCCGCCACCTGGTGCACCCGGTACACCTGGGCGCCCAGCCAGGCCGAGACGGCCGTGGTCGCCAGGGTGCCGAGCAGCCGCTCGTCCACGGGCCGGTCCAGCGTCTCGCCGACGAAGTCCTTGTTGGAGAGCGAGACCAGCACCGGGAAGCCGGTCGCGGTCATCTCCGGCAGCCGCCGGGTGGCCTCCAGCGAGTGCCGGGTGTTCTTGCCGAAGTCGTGCCCCGGGTCGATGATCAGCGCGTCCCGCCGCACCCCGAGCCCGGCGGCCCGCTCGGCCAGCCCGACGGTCACCCGCAGGATGTCCGCCATCACGTCCTCGTAGCCGACCCGGTGCGGCCTGGTCCGCGGTTCGGCGCCGCCCGCGTGGGTGCAGACCAGCCCGACGTCGTGGCGCGCGGCCACCTCGGCGAGTCGCGGGTCCACCCCGCCCCAGGCGTCGTTCAGCAGGTCAGCGCCCACCTCGCAGACCGCCTCGCCGACCTCGTGCCGCCAGGTGTCCACGCTGATCACGGCCCCCGGGTGGCGCCGGCGCAGCTCGGCCACGAACGGCACCGTGCGCCGCAGTTCCTCCTCGACCGTGACCTCGTCGCCCGGCCCGGCCTTCACCCCGCCGATGTCCAGGATGGCCGCGCCCTCGGCCATCGCCCGGTCCGCCGCGGCGAACGCGGCCTCGTCGGCGAAGGTGGCGCCCTTGTCGAAGAACGAATCCGGGGTGCGATTGACGATCGCCATGATCACCAGCTCGTCGTCACCGAATTCCCGTGGTCCCAGACGCAGTGCCACCGATGTCTCCTCCACAGCTGCTCCGGGTGCGATGATGGCCCCCGGCCTATCGGGGACCATGATCCCACTGTTGTCAGGGCCGGCCGGGAAGTCGGGAGGACAGCTCGTGTTCTGGGTGATCGTGGTGGCCATGGCCGTGGTGGTCGGCGGCGCCGCGCTGGTGGCGCTCGGCGGGGGCGGCTCGCTGCCGGAGGCGGTGCAGGACCGGATCGCCGCGCGGCTGCCGCAGGACCGTCCGCTGAGCCGGGACGACGTGGACGGGATCAGGCTGCCGATGGCCGTCCGCGGCTATCGGATGGACGAGGTGGACGACGTCCTCGACCGCCTCGGCGCGGAACTCGCGTACCGCGACTCGCGGATCGCCGAGCTGGAGGCGGGCGCCGCGCTGCGCGGCGCGGTCGAGGCCGGCCCGGACACCGGCGCCGAACCGCTGCCGGGCCTGGAGGAGTTCGCCAAGGTGGTCGAGCCCGCCGTGGTGCTGACCAAGGAGCCCGAGGACGCGAAGCCGGGGCGGGACCAGTGACCGAGCCGCTGACCGAGCCGCTGACCGAGCCCCGCGCCGGGACCGGCGCCGTGGTCGGCCCGGACGGGCTGCGGCGCTGCGCCTGGGGCGACTCGGCGGACGACTACCGGGTCTACCACGACACCGAGTGGGGCCGCCCGGTGCACGGCGACGACGCCCTGTTCGAGCGGGTCTGCCTGGAGGCCTTCCAGTCCGGGCTGTCCTGGATCACCATCCTCCGCCGCCGCGCGGGCTTCCGGGCCGGGTTCGCCGGATTCGAGATCGCCAGGGTCGCGGAGTTCGGACCGGCCGACGTGGAGCGGCTGCTCGCCGACACCGGCATCATCCGCAACCGCGCCAAGATCGAGGCGGCCATCGCCAACGCCCGGGCCGCCCGCGAACTCGACGGCGGACTCGACGCGTTGATCTGGCGGTTCGCCGGTGACCCGGACCGGCCGGCCCCCCGCACCATGGGCGAGGTGCCGGCCATCACACCCGAGTCGACGGCGCTGGCGAAGGCGCTGAAGAAGGAGGGCTTCCGCTTCGTCGGCCCGACCACCGCCTACGCCCTGATGCAGGCCTGCGGCCTGGTCGACGACCACCTGGCCGACTGCCACGTCCGGGCGGCCCTGACGCGCTGAGGCGGCCCGGACGGCCCCTCGGGCCCGGGCGTCAGCGCCCCAGGTACTCCGGCTTCTCCTTGGCGATGAAGGCGCGGACCGCGATCCGGTGGTCCTCGCTGTCGCCCGCCAGGGTCTGCAGCTCGTCCTCCTTGTCCAGCAGTTCGTCCAGCGTGTGCGAAGCGCCGTACGCCAGCGACTCCTTGATGGCGCCGTACGCCACCGTGGGGCCCGCGGCCAGCTCCTTGGCGAAGGCCCGCGCGGTGGCGGCCAGCTCGGCGGCCGGGACCACCTTGGTGGCCAGACCCAGCTCCATCGCCTCGGCGGCCTTCACGGTCCGCGGCAGCATCAGCAGTTCGGTCGCCTTCGCGTGCCCGACCAGCCGCGGCAGCGTCCAGGACGCGCCCGAGTCGGCGGTCAGCGCGATCCCGGCGAAGGCGGTGTTGAAGCCGGCCGTGTCCGCGACGATCCGGAAGTCGCAGGCGAAGGCCAGCGAGGCGCCCGCGCCCGCCGCCACCCCGCCGACCGCCGCCACGGTCGGCTTGCGCATCCCGGCCAGCGCCCGCAGCAGCGGGTTGTAGTGCTCGGCGACGGTCTTCAGCGCGCCCTCGCCGGTCTCCCCGGCCCGCTTGAGCAGCTCCAGGTGCTCCTTGAGGTCCTGCCCGACGCAGAACGCGCGCTCACCGGCGCCGGTGAGCAGCACCGCCCGCACCGCCCGGTCCTCGGCGGCGGCCGCCACGGTGTCCCGCAGCGCCACCTTGGTCGCGGTGTCCAGCGCGTTCATCGCCTCCGGGCGGTTGACGGTGATGACGGCCAGGCCGCCGTCGAGCTCGTACAGGACGGAATCGGACATGGGCGAGGGCTCCCTTGTGATCGTCGCGGGGTCGGTCGTCTGTCAGGATGCCGGAGTGCGCGGCCGGGTGGGGAGTGTGAGGTATCGCACCTTTCGGTGCCGCGCCGACCGCCGCCGCGCCGGGGCTTATGCCGGGAAATGTGCCGCTTGGGCCCAATCCGGCCGTGGTTGCACCGAGAGTGATGTTGGTCATCAGCCCGTGGCATGCGGGATAATGGCTTCCGATCAATGCGTTCGATACCGGCGGTGGACGGACTGCCGGTGCGTAGCTGAGCGTTGCAGGAAGGGGAACGAGCATGGCGGCCATGAAGCCGCGGACGGGTGACGGCCCGCTCGAAGTCACCAAAGAGGGGCGGGGCATCATCATGCGCGTTCCGCTCGAAGGCGGCGGACGCCTTGTGGTGGAGCTCACGCCTGACGAGGCCGACGCCCTCGGCGAGGCCCTGAAGAAGGCCTGCGGCTGACCGCAGCGGGAACTCCCCATCTCCTGGAGATGTGCCGCCGGGCCCGGGTTCGACACGATGTGTCGGCCCGGGCTCTGTGGTTTCCGCCCCGGGCCCGGGTCCTGCCGGGCCCCGCTGCCCGGCCGGGCCCCCGGCCCCGTCGGGCCCGCTACCGCTTGACGGCGCAGAGCAGGCCGTCCGAGACCGGCAGCAGCGCCGGCAGCAGGTCGTCGCTCTCCCGGACGTCCCGGACCAGGTCGCGCACCGCGTGGGTCTGCGGGTCCTGCTGCTCCGGCTCGGCCAGCCGGCCCTCCTGGAACACGCCCTCGAAGCAGACCATCCCGCCCGGCCGCAGCAGCCTCAGCGACTCCGCCAGGTACTCCCGGGACTCCGCCGGGTCCCCGTCGCAGAACACCAGGTCGTACTGGCCGTCCGCGAGCCGGGGCAGCACCTCCAGCGCCCGGCCCGGTATGAACCGGGAGCGGTTGGCCGCGAATCCGGCCGCGTGGTAGGCCTCCCGGGCCAGCTGCTGGCGCACCGGCTCGGAGTCCACCGTGGTGAGCACACCGTCCGGCCGCATCCCGCGCAGCAGGTAGACGCCGGAGACGCCCGTCCCGGTACCGATCTCGGCGACGGCCTTGGCGTCCAGCGCCGCGGCCAGCAGCCGCAGGCAGGCACCGCCGCTCGGCCCGATCGACCTTATTCCCGTCCGCGCCGACTGGGCCCGGGCGTAGGTCAGCACCGCGTCCTCGCCCACAAAAGTGTCGGCGAGGGCCGCACGCGCGGGCCCGAACTCGCTGATGGCTGCCTCTTTCGGAGCCCCGGGTGGCGGCCCGGTGCCGAGGGGATGTCGATATTTCCTGCCACAGATTACTGGCCGACCGGGAACCGCGTACGGCGGCGGGCCGTTGCTGAAGAAGGGACCGGCCTGCGGATACCCCCCGGGCACTTTTATCCGGGCTTGACGGGTGAGGTGGATATGGTGGTGGCCCTGCTGGGCAGAAGAGCCGACCGAGGAGGTGTGGCCGAGGGCGACGTCCCTGTGCGGCGGCACATCCGCGGCACCGCGTCAGTCCGTACGCCGAAGCCCGTGATGAACCAGCCTGCGCACTCCACCCTGGACCAGCCGGCCGCCGAGACGCCGGTCGCCGGTGCCGCCGAGGCCCCCGCCGCCCTCGCGACCTTCACCGAGGGTCCCGACGCGCAGACCTGGACTCCGCCCACCTGGGAGGAGATCGTCGAGGCGCACAGCGCCCGCGTCTACCGCCTCGCCTACCGCCTGACGGGCAACCAGCACGACGCCGAGGACCTCACCCAGGAGGTCTTCGTCCGGGTCTTCCGTTCGCTGTCGACCTACACCCCCGGCACGTTCGAGGGCTGGCTGCACCGGATCACCACCAACCTGTTCCTGGACATGGTCCGCCGCCGCCAGCGGATCCGCTTCGACGCGCTCGGCGAGGACGCGGCCGAGCGCCTGGCCAGCCGCGAGCCGAGCCCGGCCCAGCACTTCAGCGACACCCACTTCGACGCCGACGTCCAGCAGGCGCTCGACACCCTCGCCCCGGAGTTCCGCGCCGCCGTGGTGCTCTGCGACATCGAGGGCCTCTCCTACGAGGAGATCGCCGCGACGCTGGGCGTCAAGCTCGGCACCGTCCGCAGCCGCATCCACCGCGGCCGCTCCCACCTGCGTGCCGCGCTCAAGCACCGCGCCCCCGGCTCGGCCCCCGGCCGTGAGCGCCGGGGCGGCTCCGAGGAGCCGGTGCCGGTCGGTGCCGTCGCCGGTGAGGCCGTCGGGGCGCCTGGTGGGCGCGGACGGAGGCGATCGTGAGCGCAACCGGCCGGTCAGGGCCGGACGCGGTCGGCAAGGCCGCGGCCCGGAGGAGCGGTTGGGCCCAGCTCGGACGCCGGGGCCACGAGGAGCCCGACGCGCCCGCGGTGCTCGCCGGCCCGCTGCCGGGCGAGTCGGCGCTGCGCGCGGTGGCCGTCCGGCCGACCGAGCCCGCCGCCGAGGAGCACCATCTCGGGGAGCGGCTCTCCGCCTTCGTCGACGGCGAACTCGGCCATGACTCCCGTGACCGTGTCCAGGCCCACCTGGCGACCTGCCCGGAGTGCCTCGCCGAGGCCGACGAGGGCCGGGCCGTCAAGCACCTGCTGACCCGTACCGGCACCCCCGGCCCGTCCTCGGCGCTGATGGCCCGGCTGATGGCCGTCGGTGCCCTCCCGGACGACGAGCGGCCGGGCGGCCGGCCCCGCCGCGACGACGACGACCTCCCCGGCGGCGGCGTGGCGGCCGCGGGCACGCTCGGCGGCAGCCGGCTCACCGGCGGTTCGTTCGGCCGGGGCGCGGGTGCCTCCTTCGGCGCGGGCGCGCTCGGCGCCGACGCACCGCTGCCCGGGGTCGACCCGAGGGCGTTCGGGCGCGGCGGTTCGGTGCTGCGCCCGCTGATGGGCCGGCGCACGGGCCGGCCCGAGGCTCCGGTCCGGCCGCAGCCGGCCGCGGCGGCCACCGCGGTGGCCCGGCAGGCCCCGCCGCGTGGGCGCCGGTTCGTCTTCGCCGCCGCCGGCGCCTTCTCGGTCGCCGCGGTCACCCTCGGCGGGGTCGGCGGCTTCGCCGGTCCGGCCGACGAGCAGCACGGCACCTCGGTGAGCCCGGTCGGCGGCCCCGGCCGCGGGGGTCCGGTCCCGATGAACGCGCAGGTCCCGGTGGACTTCCCGGTCCACCCGGTGGCCGCCACCCGTTCCGCGGTCCCGCCCCGGGACCTGCCGGACCGCGTCACCGGCTCCGGTCTCGCCGGGATGCACCACGAGAACCGCTAGAACGGGCCTCGCGGGCCGCTCGTGACGGTTATGGCCATCGGCAGGTCTTTACCACGGCTTCATCACCGTGTGGGTCAGGGACCGGCCGGTGGCCATTACGCTGTTAGGAACCGCCGTCGGAGGAGCTAGGGAGCTTAGGTGTTCAGCGACGTAGGCTCACTGGAGGTCCTGACCCTGGTCATCATGGCCATCGTGATCTTCGGTCCGGACAAGCTGCCGAAGCTGATCCAGGACACCATGGGCTTCATCCGGAAGATCCGGTCCTTCGCCGACAGCGCGAAGGAGGACATCCGCAGCGAACTGGGCCCCGAGTTCCAGGACTTCGAGTTCGAGGACCTGCACCCCAAGACCTTCGTCCGCAAGCAGCTCATGGGCGGCAACGAGGACCCGCTGGGTCTCAAGGAGATGCGGGACACCCTGGACATCCGGTCGGTGCTGGACGACAAGCCCGCCGCCACCGTGAACGGCCGCGCGGGCACCGTCAGCATGGACAAGTCCGCCGCCGCTCCGGCGGCCTCCGCCGGGGCCCCGCTCCAGCCCGGTGAGCGGCCCCCGTTCGACCCCGACGCGACCTGACGAGGCCTGCCGCGACCCGGCGCCGGCACCCCGCGAGCGACACCACCGCCCCGTCCGGCCGCCCGGCTGAGCGGGGCGGTGGTGTGTGCGCCGCTATTGTGCTGATTGTTCCCGCTGTGCCGTCTGTCACTTCCGGTCCGATCCGGACCGAAGGCGCACGGCGGAGACGCCGGGGTGGGCCACCATGGGAGCGCACCGCGGCAGGGAAAAACGTGCGTTGAGGAGGTCCGGGATGGACGCGACGAGTCATGCGGTGGGGACGACGGCCACGGCGGGTGGCCCGGTGGTCGGCGGGCAGCCCGGCCCGGCGGACCCGCTGGTGCCCTACCTGTCGGCGGACTTCCCCTGGTACGGCCTGGACGACGGCTGGACCGGGCGCCGCTATCTGATGCAGGCCGGCGCCGGGGGCCCGCGCGCCGGGGCCGCCGGCAACGTCGACTACGGCACCCTCGGCCACGGCGAGGAGCCGGCCAGACAGTACGAGCCGCGTGACATGCGCAAGTTCGCCGTGGTCGTCACGATGGCCCGCCGGGAGAGCCGCCGCAGCGTCGACAACACCGGCACCCTCGAGGCGACCTCGGCCTCCTCCGCCGCCTGGCTGGCCGGCTCCGGCCTGCTCGCGGCGACCTGGCCGGGCCAGCTGGACCGCACGCTGCGCCAGGACTGGCTGGACCAGCAGAGCACGCTCGCCTGGGACCTCGCCGACGACCTGGCCGGCCCCGGCTGGTCCACCCTCAGCCTCCCGGTGAACGGCCTGCCGCAGCCCTTCCGCTACCGCGAGTCCGAGTACGGCTGGGTGCTCGCCGGCGAGGCCCCCGGCGTCCTGCTCGGCGCCTACGGCCGGGGCGTCAGCGCGTACGGCGCGGGCTTCGCCACCGTCCCCGACCTGACCGCCTACACCCGCCCCTGAGCCGCCCGCCCGGGGGCTCCGCGGCCCCCGGAGACGGCAACGGGCCGGACGCCCGCGCCCGGCCCGTTCACCGCTCGGGTCAGAACTTGTTCCTCGGCGTGAGCCCGAGGGAGAGGCCGGAGAGGCCGCGCTGACGGCCGCCGAGCTTGCCGGCGACGGAGCGCAGGGCGGCGCCGGCCGGGGAGTCGGGGGCGGCGAGCACGACCGGGCGGCCGTCGTCGCCGCCCTCGCGCAGCCGGACGTCGATCGGGATCGAGCCGAGCACCGGCACGGTGGCGCCGACGGTCCGGGTGAGCGCGTCCGCGACGGTCTGGCCGCCGCCGGTGCCGAACACGTCGATCATCTCGTCGCAGTGCGGGCAGGGCATGCCGGACATGTTCTCGATCACGCCGACGATCTTCTGGTGGGTCTGCACCGCGATGGTGCCGGCCCGCTCGGCGACCTCGGCGGCGGCCATCTGCGGGGTGGTGACGATCAGGATCTCGGCGTTCGGCACCAGCTGGGCCACCGAGATGGCGATGTCGCCGGTGCCGGGCGGCAGGTCGAGCAGCAGGACGTCCAGGTCGCCCCAGTAGACGTCGGCGAGGAACTGCTGCAGCGCGCGGTGCAGCATCGGGCCGCGCCAGACCACCGGGGCGTTGCCCGGGGTGAACATGCCGATCGAGATGACCTTCACGCCGTGTGCCTGCGGCGGCATGATCATGTCCTGGACCTGGGTGGGCCGGCCCTCGACGCCCAGCATGCGCGGCACGCTGTGGCCGTAGATGTCGGCGTCCACGACGGCGACCTTCAGGCCGTCGGCGGCCATCGCGGCCGCCAGGTTCACCGTCACCGAGGACTTGCCGACGCCGCCCTTGCCGGAGGCGACCGCGTAGACCCGGGTCAGTGTGCCGGGCTTGGCGAACGGGATCTCCCGCTCGGGGGCGCCGCCGCGCAGCAACTGGGAGAGCTCCTTGCGCTGCTCGTCGCTCATCACGTCGAGTTCGACCTCGACGCCGGTCACACCCGGGACCTTGCCGACCGCCTCGCGGACCCGGGTGGTGATGGTGTCGCGCATCGGACAGCCGGAGACGGTCAGGTAGACCGCGACGCGCACCGCGCCGCCCTCGGCGATCTCGACCGATTTCACCATGCCGATCTCGGTGATCGGGCGGTTGATCTCCGGGTCGTTGACGGTCGCCAGTGCCTGGCGTACGGAATCCTCCGTGACGCCGGCCGCGACCTCTGTCTCGTTGGCCATGCCTTGATGGTACGGCGCTCAGGGGGGTGGCCGACCGGCCGGTAGCGTGCCGCGGATCACAGCGCCTCGGAGGGCTCCCGGCGCTCGTCGATCTCCCTGAGCAGGGACTGGAGTTCGGAGCGGATACCGCCCAGTTCGGAGGCGATGAAGGCGCGGGTGGCGACCTCGCCGAGGCCCTGCCGCAGGGCGGCGACCTCGCGGGTCAGGTACTCGGTGTCGGCGATGTTGCGGTCGCTGCGGGCGCGGTCCTGCTCCATGTTGACGCGGTCCCGGTTGTCCTGGCGGTTCTGCGCGAGCAGGATCAGCGGCGCCGCGTACGAGGCCTGCAGCGACAGCATCAGGGTGAGGAAGATGAACGGGTAGTTGTCGAACCGCACCGAGCTGGGCAGCAGGGTGTTCCAGGCCACCCAGACGATGATCACCACCGTCATCCAGACGATGAACCGGCCGGTGCCGAGGAAGCGGGCGATCCGCTCGGAGAGCTTGCCGAAGGCCTCCGGGTCGTAGGCCGGCAGCGTGATCAGCCCGGGGCGGGCGGTGCGCGGCTGGTCGAGCCGGGTGCGGGCCGGTCCGGTGACCGAGGTCTCGGTGCGCTGGAGGCGGCCGCCCTCGCGGGTGCGCAGTTCGCGCAGCTGGCGCAGTTCCCGCAGTTCGCCCTGCAGGCGCTTGCGGGGGGAGTCGTCGCGTCGGCCCTTGCGGTCAGCGTCCACCGGTCGCCTCTCTCTCGTCGTCCAGCCCGTGCAGGGCGGCCTCGCGCCAGTCGTCGGGCAGCAGGTGGTCGAGCACGTCGTCGACGGTGACCGCGCCGAGCAGGTGGTCGCCGTCGTCGACGACGGGCGCGGCCACCATGTTGTACGTCGCCAGGTAGCTGGTGATCAGGGACAGCGGGGTGTCCGGCGGCAGCGGGTCCAGGTCGTCGTCCACCAGCGAGCCGACCAGGACGTACGGGGGCTCGCGGAGCAGCCGCTGGAAGTGCACGGTGCCCAGGTACTTGCCGGTAGGGGTCTCGTTCGGCGGGCGGCAGACGAAGACCTGTGCGGCGAGGGCCGGCTTGTGGTCGGAGATCCGGACGCGGGCGAGCGCCTCGGCCACCGTGGCGTCCGGCTCCAGCACGATCGGCTCGGTGGTCATCAGGCCGCCGGCGGTGTTCTCCTCGTACGTCAGCAGCCGCCGCACCGGCTCGGCCTCGTCCGGCTCCATCAGCTGGAGCAGCCGCTCGGCCTCGTCCCCTGGCAGTTCGGAGAGCAGGTCGGCGGCGTCGTCCGGGTCCATCGCCTCCAGGACGTCGGCGGCCCGTTCGTCCTTCAGCTTGCCGATGATCTCGACCTGGTCGTCCTCGGGCAGCTCCTCCAGGACGTCGGCGAGCCGTTCGTCGTCGAGGGCGGCGGCGACCTCGGCGCGGCGCTTGGCGGAGAGGTGGTGCAGGACGTTGGCGAGGTCGGCGGGGCGCAGCTGGTCGAAGGTGGCGAGCAGGTTGGCGGCGCCCTGGTCCTGCTCGGGGAGGGCGAAGCCGGTGACGTCCTTCCAGTTCAGGGTCAGCCGCTCGCCCTTGCCCTTGCGCAGCCGGCCGGCCCGGCCGACCTGGACGAAGACCTTGCTGATCTCCCACTCGCGCACCCGGGCCTGGACCATCGCCACGTCCAGCACGGTGACCTCCTCGGAGGTCTTGCTCCAGGTGACGGTGCGGTCCAGCAGCTCGGCGAGGACGAGGGTCTCGGACGGGCGCTGTTCGAAGCGGCGCATGTTGATCACGCCGGTGGTCAGCACCTGGCCGGACTCCAGGCTGGTCACCCTGGTCATCGGGAGGAAGATCCGGCGCCGGCCGACCACCTCGACCACCAGCCCGAGCACCCGCGGCGGGCGGCCGCCGAGCCGCAGCGAGACCACCACGTCGCGAACCCGGCCGACCTGGTCGCCGTTCGGGTCGAAGACGGCGATACCGGCGAGATGCGAGATGAAGACCCGGCCCCCTGGACCTGCCATGGACTCCCTCGACTCGCTCGACGCCCGGTCGGGCGCGCGCGGCGCGCCCCGCGTGCACAGGCTACCCGGGCCGCGGCGGACCGGCCTGGCGAGGCGTGGTTCAGCTCCCGGTGCGGCCGGTGCGGCGCTTGAACAGCAGCCGGGGCAGGCCGGCCGGGACGGGCCGGCGGGTGGTGGCGGGGGTGGGCATCGGGACGACGGCGTGCGAGTCGTCGGGCATGGCGCCCGGCTGCTCGGTGAGCAGGCCGTCGCCGCGGCCGGCCGGCTCCAGCCGCAGGACGCGGCACTCGCGGGCCCAGCGCTCGGTGATGGTGTCGGTGTCGGGCGCGTTCAGCCGCTTCCCCTTGAGCTCCTCGACCGCGCCGAGCCAGGCCTCGCCCCGCGGGGCGAGCTCGGTGACCCGGGCCGGCCAGCCGGTCAGCCGGCCGCCCTTGTCCTTGCTGCGGACGGTCACCACGGCGCCCGCCCCGGCGGCCAGACCGTGCAGCGGCTGCTCGTCGCCGTCACCGACCACCACCACGGCGCCGTCGTACCAGGCGTGCCAGAGCGCCCGGCTCTGCTCCTGGCCGTCCGCCCGCACCCAGAGCAGACCGGACTTCTTCGCGGCCTCCTCCAGCAGGGCCCGGTCGAGGAAGTCGTCGGCGGTCGCGGTCGCGGCAGGCGTACGGTCCATGGCGGACAGCGTACGTCCTGGGCCGTCCGGGAGATGTCTCACCCGTCGGGCGACAGTTCCGTGAGCGTGGCACGGGCCTTACCTTGGGAGCGCCCCTCCGGGGTGTCCGCCCCCGCCACGAGCCGAAGGAGCGCCGTGCCCGCCGCCCGGTCCGAGACCGCAGCCCCCGTCCGCACCGCCCCGGCGCCGTCGCACCCGCTGCCCACCCTCGACCTGCTGCTGCTCGCGGTCTCCGTCGCGGGCATCTCGCTCTCCGCGCCGCTGATCAGCGCCACCGCCGCGCCCGCCCTGGCGATCGCGTTCTGGCGCAACGTCATGTCGGTCGGCGTGCTCGGCCCGTACGCGCTGCTGCGGCACCGGGCGGAGCTGCGCGGGATCGGCCGGCGGGCGCTGCTGCTGGCGGTGGCGGCCGGTGTGCTGCTCGCCGTGCACTTCGCGCTCTGGATGCCGAGCCTGCGGATGACCTCGGTGGCCTCGGCGACCGCGCTGGTGACCACCACCCCGCTCTGGACGATCCTGCTGCTGCGGCTGCTCGGGGTGCGGGCGCCCCGACCGGTCTGGACCGGGACGTGCGTGGCCTTCGCCGGGGTGCTGGTGCTCACCGGGGTGGACCTCTCGCTCTCGCCCCGCGCGCTGCTCGGCGACGCGCTGGCGCTCGGCGCCGGACTGGCGGCGGCCGGGTACCTGCTGCTGGGTGCGGAGGTCCGCAGGACCGTGAGCACCACCGCGTACACGCTGGTCTGCTACGCCACCACGGCGGCGGTGCTGCTGGTGGTCTGCCTGGCCGCCGGGACGCCGATGACGGGCTGGCCGGCCGGGGTCTGGTGGCAGATCGTGCTGCTGATGGTCACCGCCCAGCTGCTCGGCCATTCGCTCAGCAACCGGGTGGTGCGCACGCTCGGCCCGTCCGTCACCTCGACCGCGATCCTGCTGGAGACGCCGGGCGCCGCGCTGATCGCGGCCGTCTGGCTGGGCCAGTGGCCCCCGGCGGCCGCGTACCCGGCGGTGGTGCTGATCCTGCTCGGTCTGGTCCTGGTCGCGCGGGGCGGCCGGAGGTAGGCGACGGCTTCAGAGCCAGCCGTTGCGGCGGAAGCCCCGGTACATCCCGATGCAGACGATGACGATCCCGCTGAGCACCACCGGGTAGCCGTACTTGGTGTCCAGCTCGGGCATGTACTTGAAGTTCATGCCGTAGACGCCGGTGATCATGGTGGGGACGGCGAAGATCGCCGCCCAGGCGGTGATCTTGCGCATGTCCTCGTTCTGCGCCACCGAGACCTGTGCCAGGTTGGCCTGGAGCAGCGAGTTCAGCAGTTCGTCGAAGCCGTGCACCTGCTCGGTGACCCGGGCGAGGTGGTCGGCGACGTCCCGGAAGTACTTCTGGATGTCCGGGTCGACCAGGCGCTGGAGCGGCTCGGAGAGCTGCTGCATCGGGCGCAGCAGCGGTGCCACCGCCCGCTTGAACTCCAGTACCTCGCGCTTGAGTTGGTAGACCCGGCCGACGTCGGTGCCCCGGCCGCCCTTGTTGGAGAAGACGTCGGACTCGATCTCGTCCACGTCGGTCTGCAGCCGGTCGGCGACCAGCAGGTAGTTGTCCACCACGTGGTCGGCGATGGCGTGGAGCACGGCGGACGGGCCCTTGGCGAGCAGCCCGGCGCCGTCCGCGTCGGCCTCCAGACGGTGCCGCAGTTCCTGCAGTGAACTGTGTCCGCCGTGCCGGACGGTGATCACGAAGTCCCGCCCGGCGAAGACCATCAGCTCGCCGGTCTCGACCACCTCGCTGGTCGGGGTGAGCTGGTCGTGCTCGACGTAGCGGATCGTCTTGAAGACGGCGAACAGCACGTCGTCGTACCGCTCGACCTTGGGCCGCTGGTGCGCGTGGACGGCGTCCTCGACCGCGAGCGGGTGCAGGCCGAAGCGCTGGGCGATGCCCTCGAACTCGGCCTCGGTGGGCTCGTGCAGGCCGATCCAGCTGAACGACCCGGAGCCCTCGGGCAGTTGCTGCGAGGCCTTGACCTGGCGGGCCGCCTCGCGCGGGCTGCAGCTCTCGCCGTGGCGGCGGCCGTGCTGGTAGACCGCGCAGTCCACCACGGAGGAGGCGGACCGGTCCGGGTGGATCGAGTCGAACAGGCCGGCCGCGGTGCGGCGGCGGTTGGTGCGGACGGCGGCGCGCAGGCTGTTGATCATCGACATGGCAGGCTCCCTTGGGCAGGAGCCGTCGCACGGCGGCGCGGTGGCGGAAGGGCCGTGGTGCGACGGCGAGGAACACCGATGGATTCCGGCGCCTGCGGTCGGTCCTCGGCCTTGCTGGGGCACGTGGTGGAGCGACCGGGCGTCGGTGGGGTGCTCTCCCGGCCGGCCCGACACTTGCCTCGGTCATCTCGACGGACGCGGCTGTTCCAGCTGCTGCTGTTGTTTCAGCCTGCGTGGCGAGGGGTACGGGGAAGGCGTCCGGGCCGGGTAGAGCTGCCGGTACTGCATGGTCGGCTGGTATCCACCGCAACCACCTCCTTCACGCCGCTGCCCCGGAGGTAAGGATCCCCGGTGGCCAGTCGCTCACACTAACATCTGACCGGCTGTCGGCGCTGGGGCGTTCCGGTGGCGGCCGTGCCAACCGCGGGGGTGCGCCGGGTTACGCTCACCGGCATGGCGCACGACTTCCCGCCCTTCGGCGATCTCCCCCCGGCCTCCGGCTGGGAGGACCCTCACGGCAGCCCGCACGGCGCCTCCCGGGAGGCGGTGCTGGCCGCCGTGGAGGCCCGGCTGCTGACCGCCTTCGGCGAGCCCGGTGGCCGTGCCGCGGTCACCTTCCTCGGCGCGGACCGGATCGAGGTGCTGCGCTTCGGCCCGGACGCCGAGGGGCTGGTCCGTTACGCGACGCTCGGGATGTCCGCCGCGCCGATGGCCGACCCGGCCGCACCGGTCGCCGACCAGGTGCGCGGCCCGCGCGTCGAACTGGTGCTGACGGTCCGCGGGGGCCGCGACAGCGTGCTCCGCTCGCTGGCCACCTTCGCCGCGACGCCGCAGGTGGAGGGCCTGGTGGTGGCCCCCGGCGGCTCGCTGGACCTCGGCGCCCCGCTCTGGGACGGCGCGCCGTTCACCTCCGTACTGGCCGCCGAACCGGGCGGTCTGGTGGCCGACCTGGAGCTGGAGGGGCCGGCCGACCCGGTCCGCTTCCTGCCGCTGCTGCCGATGACGCCCAACGAGGCCGGCTGGAAGCGGGTGCACGGCGCGGCCGCGCTGGAGGAGCGCTGGCTGAAGCACGGCACCGATCTGCGCGACCCGGAGCGGCGCGGCGTCCCGCTGGACTGACGGCCGGTCAGCCGGGGGCGCGGGGCGTCGGCCGCACCACGCCCGGTGCCCCCGTACGCCCGCGTGAGCGGTCAGCCGCCGATCGGCTTCGCGCCGGTGGCCTGGGCCAGCAGCGCCTCGTAGACGGCCGGGTCGGTGGTGTGCTCGCCGAGCCGCACGGTCTTGCGGGTGCCGTGGTAGTCGCTGGAGCCGGTGGTCAGCAGGCCGAGTTCGGCGGCCAGCGCGCGCAGCCGGGCCCGGGCCGGTTCGTCGTGGTCGATGTGGTCGACCTCCAGCGCTGCCAGGCCGGCCGCCGCGAGATCGGCGATCACCTGGTCGGAGACGGTCCGGCCGCGCTTGACCGCGCCCGGGTGGGCGAAGACCGGCACCCCGCCGGCCGCCCGGACCAGCCGGACCGCCGTGACCGGGTCGGTCTCGTGCTTGCGGACGTCCGCCCGGCCGCCGTTGGCCAGCCAGTCGGCGGTGAAGGCGTCCGAGACGGTCGCCACCACGCCCGCCTCGACCAGCGCGCTGGCGATGTGCGGCCGGCCCACCGAGCCGGTGCCCGCGATCCGTTCGACCTGCTCCCAGCTGATGTCCGCGCCCAGGGCGCGGCAGCGCTCGACGATCGCCCGCCCGCGCCGGAACCGGTCCGTGCGGACCAGCTCGCGCTCGCGCGCGAACTCCGGCTCGGCCGGGTCGAACAGGTAGGCCAGCAGATGCATGCTGATGCCGTCCACCACGCAGGACAGTTCGGCGCCCGGGACGAGGGTCAGCCGGGCCCCGGCCGGCAGCGCGCGCACCGCCCCGGCGGCCTCGGCGTGGCCCGCCACGGTGTCGTGGTCGGTGAGCGCGACCACGTCCAGGCCCGCGGCGACGGCCGCCCTGACCAGCTCCGCCGGGCTGTCGGTGCCGTCGGACGCGTTGCTGTGGGCGTGCAGGTCGATGCGCACGGAGTGTTCTCCTGGGGTGGACGCTCGCGGGTGCCGCCCAGGATAGACGCGGCGGCCGCCGGTCAGCCGAACAGGCGGGGGGAGAGCGCCCCGCAGGGCAGCAGGTCGAGCTCGGCGCCGGCCTCGCGCAGGTCGGTGAGCACCAGTTCGTCGTACATCACCAGGGCCGACTGCTCCGGCCAGGCCACCGCCCAGAGCCAGAGGCCCCGGGCCTCGCCGACGAAGACCGCGCGGTCGGCCGGGGCGTCCGGGACGTGGAACATCGGGGTGGGCCGTCCGGCCGCCATCAGCTTGGCGTCGGCGGGCTTGTAGAGCGCGACGGTCTCGCCCGGATCCGGCCCGGCCAGCCCCGCGTACCGGGCACCGAGCCCGACGCCCAGCTCCTCGGCGACCAGCACCAGCTCGCCGAAACCGCCGAGCGGCGCCGGGCCCGAGCAGGCGACGGCGGTGGCCCGGGCGCCCGAGACATCGTCACCGACGTGCGCGATACCGGTGTAGAGCCAGCCGACCGGCAGTGGCCAGGGCAGCCAGACGGGGACCTGCGAACGGGCGACGGCGACGTTCAGCGCCTCCACGCTCGGAGGCAGCACCGGCTGCATCGGATGCACGGCTCCGTGCCGGTCGCACTGCCAGGTGTCTGAGAACAGACCGGGGGCGCGCACCCGACCGGCGCACCTCGGGCAGCTTGGCTCGCCCCTCATAGCCGACAACGCTCCTCCCTCCGGACCGCCGCGTCAAGGACGATCACCCGTACGGAGGGCTCGGCGGCACCTGTCGCTGGCGGGCGCCCGGGCCGGCGCGGCGTGGGCGGCTCCCGCTAGGGGATGTCCAGCGGCGGGCGGCGGCAAACGTCGGCCGGTCCGCGCCCGGTGGACGGAGCGGGGCGGCCCCGGACGCACTGACGCCCCGTCATCGTCGGTTGCGGTGACAGGGCGTCAGTCGGGTATCGGAACGTCGGGATCGGACGCTCCCGGCTCTTCGGCGGCGGGTGAGGGCTCCCGGTCGGAGGCGCCGCGCTGGGTCAGACGGTCGGGCACGGACGGATCAGCAGGCGTTCGCCGGTGTGGGCGGCGGCCTGGACGACCTCGCGGACGGTCTCGGCATCGGCGATCAGGGGGTTGGTGGCGCCACCGTGGGCGTCGTCCAGTCGGAGGATCTCGAAGCGCATGGGCCTCTCCTTTCCTGGCCCCGTCGGGCGGGGCGGTCGTGGCTGACTCGATATCAGCCCACTCGGGGACTGTCGGATCCGTCGCATCGGTCGGATCTGTGCGATCTGTCGGGTCGAACGGTCGACGATCTGCTGCGGCAAAGGGCTCCCCCCTGCTTGCCAAGTGCGTCTGGTGCCTCATGAACCACGGTGACGTGGCGGTGCTACCGGGCCGTTGCCCGTCCGTAAAGTCCTGGTTTCGGCTGACTCGCGCCGACGTCGATGTCGACGATGATTCCCGGACAGAATCAAATATTACCGCAACTAACGAATTTTGTCCTCTGTGCCGCCCGAAGTTGATCGAACAACGGAGGGCCCGGAGTGGTCACGAGTGGTCCAGACCGGTCCGGGCCCCGGCGGGCTCAGGCCCAGAAGTCCAGCAGCGCCTCGGCGGTCGCGGCCGGCCGCTCCGCGTTGGGGGAGTGCCCGGCGTCCTCGACGACCACCCGGCGGGCGCCCAGCCGCTCGGCCATCCGGGTCTGCTCCGGCACCGGCCAGGCGTAGTCCCGCACGCCGGAGAGCACCAGGGCGGGCAGGACGGCGGCGGTCGCGGCCAGCTCGTCCACCCGGTCCGGCGCGGAGATCAGATGGGCACCGGTGGTGCTCAGCGCCTGCGGCACATTGG
Source organism: Kitasatospora sp. NPDC088351 (assembly GCF_040685575.1). Lineage (NCBI taxonomy): Bacteria > Bacillati > Actinomycetota > Actinomycetes > Kitasatosporales > Streptomycetaceae > Kitasatospora > Kitasatospora sp. NPDC088351. Next base: position 40,699 of record NZ_JBFBIL010000039.1, read on the forward strand.
CCACCCAGCGGCGGTGCAGGAACTCCGCGACCTCCGCGGACGGGCGCCGCTCCCGGTCGCCGGCGCCCTCCTCCAACTGCTGGAGCACCTGCCAGATCTCCTCCAGGCTCATCGTCGGCAGCACGTCGATCAGCAGCTTGGTGCGCGCCGCCTCGCCCGGCTCGATCGGGCCGGGTCCGGTGGACATCAGCGTCAGCGAGCGCCACGGCAGCGGGCCCGCCCCGGCCCCCAGGACGGCCTCCCGGGCCACCTGGCCGCCGAAGGAGTGGCCGAGCAGGTGCAACGGTCCGCCCCCGGGACCGCCCTCGGCCAGCAGGGCCGCGGACAGCGCCCGGACGTCCGCGCCCAGCGCGGACACGGCGTAGACGGCCGGGTCGTCGGGACCGCCGGTCTCGTACTGGCCGCGCTGGTCGACCGCGGTCACCCGGTGGCCGGCCGCCGCCAGCGGCTCCAGCAGCGCGATGAAGTCCTCCTTGCTGCCGGTGAAACCGGGCACCAGCAGCGCCGCCCCCCGTACCTCCCCGGCCGGCTCGGCCCGCAGCGCGGCGAACTCCCCGCGGGCGGTCGCGATCCGCAGCGCACGCGCGCAGGAGGGAAGGGTGAGGAACGGCGGCGTGCTCATGGGCGGATCTCCTCAGGGGCATGCGACTGGCCGGTAACCCGAGCTTAGGGCCTGCCCGGCGGGCCCGGCGCGGCGGGGAACGCCGAAGGGGACGGGCCGGTCGCGGACCGGCCCGTCCCCTTCGGGGCGGTGCGTCAGCTCTCCGGGGTCGCCTCGGTGGCGGCGGCCGGGCGGCGGGTGCGAGTGCGGCGGCGCGGGGCGGCGGCCTCGGCCGGGGCGTCCGCGGCGGCCTCGGGCGCGGCCTCGACGGCGGTCTCGGCCTTCGCCTTGGCCCGGCTGCGGGTCCGCGGCTTGGTGGCCGGCTTCTCCTCGGCGACGGCGACGGCGGCGACCGCGGCGGCCGGAGCCTCGGCGGGCGCCTCGGTCACCGTGACGGTCGTGCCCTCGCCGGCGGCGGCGGTGCCGCGCGGGCGGCGACGGCGGCGGCGCGGAGCGGCCTCGCCCTCGGCGCCCTCGACGGCAGGAGCGGCCGGGGCCTCGACCGCCGAAGCGGCGCCGGCCGGGCTCTCCACCACCGCGTCGCCCTCGACGGCGGAGCCGCCACGGGTGCGCCGGCGCTCACGGGTGCGGCGGGCCGGCTTCTCCTCGACGGCCTCGGCGGTGGCCGTACCGGTCCGGCCGGAGCCGCCCCGGGTGCCACCGCCACCGTTACCGCCACCGTTACCGCCACGGCCCCGGCCGGCCGCCGAACGCGAACCGCGCCCGCCGGTCTCGCCGAGGTCCTCGACCTCCTCCGCGCCCAGGCCGGCGCGGGTCCGCTCGGAGCGGGGCAGCACGCCGGTGGTCCCCGGGGCGATCTTCAGCAGCTCGTACAGGTGCGCCGAGGTGGAGTAGGTCTCCTCCGGGTCGTTGAACGACAGGTCCAGCGCCTTGTTGATCAGCTGCCAGCGCGGGATGTCGTCCCAGTCCACCAGCGTGACGGCGGTGCCGGAGGCGCCGGCCCGGCCGGTGCGGCCGATCCGGTGCAGGTAGGTCTTCTCGTCCTCGGGGCACTGGTAGTTGATGACGTGCGTGACGCCCTCGACGTCGATGCCGCGGGCGGCGACGTCGGTGCAGACCAGGACGTCGACCTTGCCGTTGCGGAACGCCCGCAGGGCCTGCTCGCGCGCGCCCTGGCCGAGGTCGCCGTGCACCGCGCCGGCCGCGAAGCCGCGCTGGGTGAGCTGGTCGGAGACGTCGGCGGCGGTGCGCTTGGTGCGGCAGAAGATCATCGCCAGCCCGCGGCCGTCGGCCTGCAGGATGCGCGAGACCGTCTCCACCTTGTCGAGCGAGTGCGCCCGGAAGATGTGCTGGTCGACGCTGGCGACGGTGTGGCCGGTGTCGTCCGGGGCAGCGGCCCGGATGTGGGTCGGCTGGTTCATGTACCGGCGGGCGAGGCTGATCACCTGGCCCGGCATGGTGGCCGAGAACAGCAGGGTCTGCCGCTTGGCGGGCAGCATGGTGAGGATCTTCTCGACGTCGGGCAGGAAGCCCAGGTCGAGCATCTCGTCGGCCTCGTCCAGGACGAGCGCGCGGACCGTGGACAGGTTCAGCTTCTTCTGCCCGGCGAGGTCCAGCAGACGGCCCGGGGTGCCGACGACGATGTCGACGCCCTTCTTCAGGGCCTCGACCTGCGGCTCGTACGCCCGGCCGCCGTAGACGGCCAGCACGCGGACGTCGCGCACCTTGCCGGCGGTCTGCAGGTCGTTGGTGACCTGGGTGCACAGCTCACGCGTCGGGACGACGATCAGCGCCTGCGGGGACTCGGAGAGCTGCTCCTCGGTGGCCCGGCCGGCGTCGATGTCGGCCCGGACGACGACCCGCTCGATCAGCGGGAGGCCGAAACCGAGCGTCTTGCCGGTGCCGGTCTTGGCCTGGCCGATGACGTCGTGGCCGGTCAGCGCGACCGGGAGGGTCATCTCCTGGATGGGGAAGGGATGGACGATGCCGACGGACTCGAGCGCCTCGGCGGTCTCCGGGAGGATCCCCAGATCCCGGAACGTCGTCTTGATGGGTTCAGCGGTGGTGGACAGGGTGCTGCCTCTTCCGTGTGGGAGGGGCCGAGAGCGAGCGGCGGGCGGGCAGCCGCGCGGCTGCGTACGGGCCTGGACGGCCCTGAATACAGCTGCGCGGACGCACAACCGCGCCGGTCCCTGCGGCCGGCCGGTCCGCGCGGCCCGGTACGGGGCGCGTCGCCGGCGGCGTCGGGGAGGATTCCCGTGAGGGACCTGCGCGGGACCTTCGCCTGGCGGCGCGGTCCGCGGCGGCCCTCGCTCGGCCACTGATGCGGTGCCAAGGCTTGAAGTCCAAGCCATGGTCGGAGCCGATCGGCTCTCCGACCGGGCATCCGCGTACGTGAGTACCCGGCTTCCGGTACGGACACGTCCTGATGGACGGTGCCGTTACGGAGCGGGCTTGCCCGGCGCACCGAGACGGCGGTGACACCGTGCGAGCACTACGGGCCTCCCTACCACCATACAGTCACGCGACGACTCGAACACGTGACGCTTCTGACACCGGGGTGAGCGGCGGGTGTCCGGGGCGGAACTTTTCGGTGGTGGTCCTGGGGCGGAGGCGCCGGCGGCCGGCCCGGGCGACCGGGGGCGGGTACGGCGCGGGGGGGCCGGGGCCGGGCCGGGGAGCCCGCGGCGGCGGCCGGAGACGTGTACCGCAGGGCGGGCCGGACTAAGGTGGCAGGTCATGGAGACCCATGGTGAGACGCAGGACGACGCGGCCGGTTCGATCGGGGACTGGGCGGCCCGCTCGGCCGATCCGGGATACCGGGCGGCCGTGCTGGACCTGCTCGGCGCCCTCGCGTACGGCGAGCTGAGCGCCTTCGAGCGGCTCGCCGAGGACGCCAAGCTCGCGCCCGACCTCGCCGACAAGGCGGCGCTGGCCCGGATGGCCTCCGCCGAGTTCCAGCACTACCAGCGCCTGCACGACCGGCTCGCCGAGGTGGGCGCGGACCCGCAGGAGGCGATGCGGCCGTTCGTCGAGCCGCTGGAGCTCTTCCACCGGATGACCGCGCCCTCGGACTGGCTGGAGGGCCTGGTCAAGGCCTACGTCGGCGACGCGATCGCGACCGACTTCTACCGCGAGGTGGCCGTCCGGCTGGACGACGACACCCGCGACCTGGTGCTCGGCGTGATGTCGGACACCGGGCACGCCCAGTTCGCCGTCGACAAGGTCCGCCAGGCCATCGAGGCGGACCCGCGGGCCGGCGGCCGGCTCGCGCTCTGGGGCCGACGGCTGATGGGCGAGGCGCTGAGCCAGGCCCAGCGGGTGGTCGCGGAGCGGGACGCGCTCTCCAACCTGCTGGTCGGCGGTGTGCAGCTGCAGGGCTTCGACCTGGTCGAGGTCGGCAAGATGTTCAACCGGATCACCGAGGCGCACACCAAGCGGATGGCCGCGCTGGGCCTCGCCTCCTGAGACCGCGCCCCGTCAGGCAGGCCGGTGGCGCCGCTGCGCGCGGTGCGCGCCCGGGCGGTGGGGGCGGTGCCGGTGGGCCGGTGCCCGCCCGGCCGCCAGGTCGGGCCGGGCCAGCACCGAGGTGAGCAGGGCGGAGACGACGGCCGAGACGCCGAGCGTCACCGCCGGGTACCCGCCGTTCAGGGTGAAGTGCGTGATCACCCCGCTGACCAGGGCCGCCACCAGCGCCGTCCCGATCGTCAGCCCCCGGCCGGCCGGGAAGTGGGCGGGCAGTGCGAGCAGCGCGGCCGAGCCGACGATCAGGCCGATGAGGACGAAGGCGATCGACTCGACCAGCAAGGCTGCCTCCCGGGGTGCGGGTGCGGGTGCGGCGTGCGGACGGCCGCACTGTCGCCCTACCCCTGATGACCCGGCCGTACACGCAGCGGTGCCCCGCCCCCTCGGTGAGGGGGCGGGGCACCGGGCAGCGTCTCAGCTGGTGCCGAACCCGACCTTGCGGGCCGCCGACTCGCCGATCTCCACGTACGCCAGGCGCTCGGCCGGGACGATGACGCGGCGGCCGTGCTCGTCGGTCAGCGAGAAGAGCTTCGAGGTGCCCTCCAGCGCCTTGGCGATCGCGCTCTCGACCTCTTCGGCAGTCTGCGAGCTCTCGATCACGATCTCGCGCGGCGCGTTCTGCACGCCGATCTTGACCTCCACGGCTTCCGTCCCTCCGGGGTTGCAGCCATCCACGCACGGGCACCGGACCGCCTGGGACAAGCGTTCGCGACGACCGCGCCGTACGGCTTCACCATAGAGCACACGATCAGCGCCGAGGCGAAGGTCAGCGCATCACCGCTCTTCGCCCGCCGCCTCCGCGGCCTCGGCGACGGGATGCATCGGGAAGCCCTTCAGACCGCGCCAGGCCAGGCTCGCGACCAGCCGGACCGCCTCGTCGCGGGGGATCTCCAGCCCCTGCGAGAGCCAGTAGCGGGCGGTGATCTGGGCCAGGCCGCAGACCCCGGCGGCGAGCAGCTTGGACTCGGCCTCCGGCAGGTCGGTGTCCTCCTGGATCACCTTGCTGACCAGGGTCGCGCTGGCGTCCGAGGCACGCTCGACGCGCTCGCGCACGGCCGGTTCGTTGGTCAGGTCCGACTCGAAGACCAGCCGGAAGGCGCCGGACTCGCTGGAGACGTAGTTGAAGTACGCCTCCATGGTCGCGGCCACCCGCTGCTTGTTGTCGGTGGTCGCGGCCAGCGCCGCGCGGGTCGACTCGACCAGGGCGTCGCAGTGCTTGTCCAGCAGCGCCAGGTAGAGCTCCAGCTTTCCGGGGAAGTGCTGGTACAGCACCGGCTTGCTGACCCCGGCGCGGTCGGCGATGTCGTCCATGGCGGCCGCGTGGTAACCCTGCGCGACGAACACCTCCTGGGCGGCACCGAGCAGTTGTTCACGGCGGGCGCTTCGCGGCAGGCGGGCACCGCGCGGGCGCTCCTGCGCCTCCTGGATGGCCGTCACGGCGCTCCTCACTTCACGGGTTGTTCGGGGCTGGCAAGATGACCGATTCTACTTTTCGGTAACCACCTTCGCGCTTGGCGAGCGTGAGAAAAGCACCGAGCCCCCTTGTCAGGAGCCCACAATACGGCGCTGACCACGGCTGACGGCAGTGGTGTGACGTCGGCCGGGAGGGCGGCCCGGGCCCGGGGGCGCGGGGTGGCGTCTCACTACCATCGTCCACCATGAGCAGCGCTGAGCAGCAGGTACGGACGGAGGCAGGGCGGCCCGGGCCGCTCCGCACGGTCGAGGTCCCCGTTCCGGTGCCGGCGGCGCACCGGCCCGGCGGTGACGGTGGTGGCGCGGACGGGCGGGAGCCGGCGCTCTTCGTGCACGGGCTCGGCGGCTCGGCGGCCAACTGGACGGCGCTGATGGACCGCCTCGGCGGCCTGGTCGACGGTGAGGCCGTGGACCTGCCCGGCTTCGGCCGGTCCGCTCCGCCGGCCGACGGCAACCTGACCGTCTCCGGCCACGTCCGCGCGGTGATCGGCCACCTGGAGGCGGCCGGGCGCGGTCCGGTGCACCTGTTCGGCAACTCGCTGGGCGGGGCCGTCGCCGTCCGGCTCGCCGCGCTCCGCCCCGACCTGGTGCGCAGCCTCACCCTGATCTCGCCCGCGCTGCCCGAACTGCCGCCGCAGCGCACGGCCTGGCCGACCGGGCTGCTCGCGGTGCCCGGGGTCCCCGCGCTGCTGCGCCGGCTGCCGTCGAAGGGGCGGGCCCCCGAGGCCGCCACCGAGGAACTGCTGAGGCTGGTCTACGGAGACCCGGACGGCCTGTCCGAGGCCGCCCGGGCCGCGGCGGTGGCCGAGTACCGGAGCCGACTGGCGGTGCCGTACGCGATGCGGGCGCTGACCGGGTCGGCGCGCGGAATCGTTTCGGCTTACACCGAGCGCGGCGACCAGTCGCTCTGGCGGCAGGCCGAGCAGGTGCGGGTGCCGGTGCTGCTGGTGTACGGGCTGCGGGACAAGCTGGTCTCCTACCGCTCGGCGCGGCGGGCCTGCGCGGCGTTCGCGGACGCCCGGCTGCTGGTGCTGCCGGACTCGGGGCACGTGGCGATGATGGAGCACCCCGAGCAGGTGGCGCGCGCGGTCCGGGAGCTGCTCGGGCGCGGCTGACCCGCCCGGAGCGGGAGAGCCCCAACGCCCCGGCCCGGGCGAGGTCACGCGGGTTCACTCGTTCAGGTGGCAGCCAGGCATGTGACCGATGGATCGCCGGGGGCCGGTCCTACCTTTCTGCTGTCGGACCGAACACATGTGGGGGCGTCGCGGCAGCCGGAGGATCCGGAGGGCGGCCGTACGCAGGGTGACGGCGGGTCGGAGGTGACCGCCGGGCGGCCGCCCCGCCGGCCGGCGGCACCCCGGCCGGGCCGCGATGCCGCCGGCCGACCGGGCCCCTCGGCCCCGGGCCGTTCCCGGGCCGGTCGCGGGGCCATTCCGGGTGGCCGCCCAGGCCGCTCAAGCAATCCGTCGATCCCGCTCTGCTCTGGAGGTCTCCCGTGCGCATAGCCCTGCTCACCGAGGGTGCCCGCCTGTATTCCCGGCGTGGTTCCGGCGGCCTGGCCGCGGTGGGCCTCTGCCATCTGGCGGGCGGCGGCGCGGCGCTGCCCGCGCCGGGGGCGGGCCGGGACGCCGAGCCGGTGCCGTACGCCTTCGCCCGGGTCCGGGCCGGGCGGCCCGCGGCGCGGCCGGTGATCCACGGTGAGGAGACGGCGCCCGGCCACCGGGCGCACCGCGAGGCCGTGGCCGGCCGGCCGGGAGTGGCCGGGGCGGTGGAATTCGCCGGACGGCCCGCATCGTCGGCGCGGGCCTGGGAGGGTGGCACCGTGGTCGTCTTCTCGGCGCTCGCCCCGCGCGGTCCGCGGCTGCCGGCGGACGCGATGCTCAGCGGTCGGGCGGTGGTCCCCACCGATGTGGGGGTGGCACGTGAGGCGGCTGGGCCGACCGGGCCGCTGGTCCCGCCCCGGGATCCGGACGCGCCGGCGGGTGCCTGCCCGGCGCTGCCGCGGGACGAGGAGCGGGGGTCCCGGCCGGGGTCGGCCGGGCGGCTGAGGGCGCAGGAACGCTTCGCCGTGGAACGGGTGGTCGGCGCGTTCCGCGAGATCTGCCCGGAGCCGGTCTCGCGGTGGCCGGCCTTCCCGGCGGCCGGGGCCGACGGCGGGGCCGGGGAGCGTTCGCGCCCGTTCGCCCGGCCCACCGGGTACCGGCCGGCCGCCGCGCCGGGCGCGCTCGCCGCTCCCGCGCTCTGGCTCGCGCTGCTCGCGCTGGGCCGGGCCGGCCCGCACCGCTGACCGGGCCCGCGCCGGTGCCGCCACCGATCCACTGTCCTGTTGTTCATTCTGTCCGCCAGGTCGTACCGACCTCGCTTCGTGGAAGGACACCCCCGATGAGGGTGCTGCTGCTGGGCGCCGACGGCTTTATCGGCCGTCGGGTCACCGATCGTCTGCTCATGGACCAGGAGTTGCAGGTGACGGTGCTCGGCCGGCGTGACTCCGCCGACATCCGCTTCGACCTGACCACCGGCAGTCCGGGCGCGCTGGCCCGGTTCCTGGACGCGGTCGCGCCCCAGGTGGTGATCAACTGCGCGGGCGCCACCTACGGCAGCTCGCGCACCCTGATCCGGGCGAACACGCTGGCGGTGGCCACCGTCTGCGAGGCGATCCGGCGCAGCCGGGAGCCGGCCCGGCTGGTGCACGTCGGCTCGGCGGCGGAGTACGGGCCGGTGCCGGGCGGTGTGCCGGTGGCGGAGAGCGCCGAGCCGCGCCCGGTGGGCCCGTACGGGGTGTCCAAGCTCGCCGGGACGGAGCTGGTGCTGGCCTCCGGGCTGGACGCGGCCGTGCTGCGGGTGTTCGACGTGGTGGGTCCGGGCGCGCCGACCGCCTCGCTGTTCGGACGGCTCGCCGAGGGCCTGCGCCGGGCGCTGGAGCGGGAGGAGTCCCAGGTGCGGATGCCGGACCTGTCCGGCTACCGGGACTTCGTGGACGTCCGGGACGTCGCCCGGGCGATCCAGGCGGCGGCGGTGTCGGCGGCCACCGGGGTGATCAACATCGGCAGCGGGCACGCCGTCCGGGCCCGGGACGCGGCGCAGCTGCTGGTCCGGGCGGCCGGTTTCGAGGGGACGGTCCTGGAGGAGAACCGGCAGATGCTGCTGCCCGCGCAGTCCGCCGGACCGGCCGACCACCTGCCCGGGCACCATCTGCCGGGCCACCGGGCGCCGGAGCCGCGGCCGGCCGAGGGGCGCGGTCCGGCGGGCGAGCCGGTGCCGTGGCGGCAGGCGGACGTCCGGACCGCCCGGGACCGTCTCGGCTGGCGGACGCAGGTGCCGCTGGAGGAGTCGCTCGGGGACGTCTGGCTGGAGACGGCCTGCCGGGTCTGAGCGCGGGCCGGTCCGGGGCGGCGGCCGGGGCCGGGCGGCCCGCCGCGGCTCTTCCGCGGTTCTTCCGCGGCCCTTTCGCGGGGCCCCGGACCTGCTGGGTCCCGGGGCCGGCGGGTGGTCCCACCATCCGGTGCCGCCCGTCTCGCCAGTCGGACGAGCTGTCTCGGAATACCGGGGCGGCATGACACTGTTGGCGTAGCAGAGCCACCTCGGTGGCGGAGCAACAAGCCACAAGAGGTTGGCCCAGGCCACCTGAACCGACGACCATCGGAGTCCCCGTGTCGCTGCCACCCCTGGTCGAGCCGGCCGCCGAGCTCACCGTCGACGAGGTCCGCAGGTACTCCCGCCACCTGATCATCCCCGATGTGGGCATGGCCGGGCAGAAGCGGCTGAAGAACGCCAAGGTGCTGTGTGTCGGCGCCGGCGGCCTGGGCTCGCCCGCGCTGATGTACCTGGCCGCGGCCGGTGTCGGCACGCTCGGCATCGTCGAGTTCGACGTGGTGGACGAGTCCAACCTCCAGCGGCAGATCATCCACGGCCAGTCGGACATCGGCCGCTCCAAGGGCGAGTCGGCGCGGGACTCCGTCAAGGAGATCAACCCCTACGTCAACGTGATCCTCCACGAGGAGCGTCTCGACAACGACAACGTCATGGAGATCTTCTCCGGCTACGACCTGATCGTCGACGGCACCGACAACTTCGCCACCCGCTACCTGGTCAACGACGCCGCGGTGCTGCTCGGCAAGCCGTACGTGTGGGGTTCGATCTACCGCTTCGACGGCCAGGCCAGCGTGTTCTGGGCCGAGCACGGCCCGTGCTACCGCTGCCTCTACCCGGAGGCCCCGCCGGCCGGCATGGTCCCGTCCTGCGCCGAGGGCGGCGTGCTGGGCGTGCTCTGCGCCTCCATCGGCTCGATCCAGGTCACCGAGGCGATCAAGCTGCTGGCCGGGGTCGGCGAGCCGCTGGTCGGCCGGCTGATGATCTACGACGCCCTGGAGATGACCTACCGCCAGGTGAAGGTCCGCAAGGACCCGAACTGCGCGCTCTGCGGCGAGAACCCGACGGTCACCGAGCTGATCGACTACGAGGCCTTCTGCGGCGTGGTGTCGGAGGAGGCGCAGGCCGCCGCCGCCGGTTCGACGATCACCTCGAAGCAGCTCAAGCAGTGGCAGGACGACAAGGAGGACATCTTCCTGATCGACGTCCGCGAGCCCGGTGAGTACGAGATCGTCAACATCCCCGGCGCGGTGCTGATCCCGAAGAACGAGTTCCTGATGGGCGACGCCCTGGAGTCGCTGCCGCAGGACAAGAAGATCGTGCTGCACTGCAAGTCGGGCGTGCGCTCGGCCGAGGTGCTGGCCGTGGTGAAGGCGGCCGGCTTCGCCAACGCCGTGCACCTCGGCGGCGGCGTGCTCGGCTGGGTGAGCCAGATCGAGCCGCACAAGCCGGTTTACTAGGCCTGCCGTACCAGGCCTGACACGCGAAGGGCCCGCCGTTCCCGGCGGGCCCTTTCGCATGCGCGGACCTACAGCGCGCCCTTGCGCTGGAGCACGTTGTAGGAGATCCAGCCGGGCAGCACCGGCAGCCAGAAGGTCAGCGCGCGGTAGAGGAAGACCGCCGGGGTGGCGACCGCGGCCGGCACGTCGGCGAAGGTCAGGGCACTGATCAGGGCCACCTCCACCGGGCCGATCCCGCCGGGTGTGGGGATCGCGGAACCGGCCGCGTTGGCGGTCAGGAAGACCACCGCGACCGCCGAGAAGCTGATGCTGCCGCCGAAGGCCTGCACCGAGGCGTCCAGGCAGGCGGTGAACGACAGGGTCAGCAGCAGGATGCCGCCGAAGCCGGTGATCAGCTTCCTGGGGGTCTGCATCAGGTCGAGCATCCGGGGCACCACGCCGAAGAACAGCGAGCGCAGCCGGTTCAGCACGAACCGCCGCAGCGGGGCGACGGCCGCGACCACCAGGGCGAGCACGGCGGCGGTCAGCACCCCGATGATCACCGCCCGGGAGGCGGAGAGGTCGCCGTTGGTCTGGCTGCCGGTGATCAGGCCGAAGCTGAACAGCAGCAGCAGGTGCCCGGCCAGCCCGGCCAGCTGGGAGGCGCCGACGGAGGCGACCGCCTGGCCGGAGCGGATGCCGGCCTTCTGCAGATAGCGGGTGTTCAGCGCGATGCCGCCGATCGCGGCGGGCGCGACCAGCTTGACGAAGGACCCGGCCAGCTGGGCGGCGACGGTGCGCCGGAACGGCAGCTTCTCCGGGACGAACCCGGTCAGGCTCATCGAGGCGGCCACGTAGCTGAACGCGGCGCCGGCCAGGGCCACCGCAGCCCAGGCCCAGTCCATCTGGGAGAGCTTGAGCTGGGCCGGCTTGATGGTGGTCAGGGCCAGATAGGCGGCGAAGGTGAGCGCGATCACCATGATCAGGCTCTTCGGCTTGAGCCGTTCCAGCTTGGCCGTCTCGGTCGGTGCCTCGGGGGCGATCTGGAGGATCTGGCCGCGGAGCCGGCTGAGCAGGTCCTCGCCGGCCGCCGCGATGTCCTCCTCGGCCTGCTGCTGGGTGCGCTCGCCGGCGGCGACCTGCTCCAGCGCCCGGGCCCGGGCGGCGGCCTTGCGTTCCCTGGTGAGCTTCTTCAGGTCGACCCTGGTGGAGCGGCTCATGCCGACCGGCTGGAGCAGCGGCAGCGCCTGCGCCACCCGCTCGGCGCCGAGGACGGCGTTGGCGGTGGCGACCGCCCGCTCCGGGCCGATCCGCAGCGCGAAGGTGGTGAGCAGCTGGGCGATGTCGATGCGCAGCGTCAGATCGGTGGCCGCGATGTCGCCGCCGGAGAGGTTGACCAGGCAGGCCGCCTTCTCGTCGACGACCAGCAGCGACTCGCCGGTGAGCCGGCGGTGGGCGATCCGGCGCTCGTGCAGGGCGGCGACCGACTCCCAGAGCGAGGCCATCACCTGGTCGGTGACCTCCCCCTCGCCGAGGTCGTCCAGGATGCGGCCCTCGACGTTCTCGTAGACCAGGATCGCGGCGTCCGGACCGAGCTCGGAGGTGGCGACCAGCTGCGGGGCGCGGGCGCCCGAGGCGGCCGCCGCGTAGGCGATCAGCGCCTCCTGCTCCAGGGCCTGGCGCAGCGACTGGGGGCTGCGGCGGACGGCCACCGAGCGCAGCCGCAGCCGCCGCCAGGCGCGGTAGAAGAAGCCGGAGGCCTGCTGCTCGCGGTCGATGATGTGGACGTCCAGCGGCGGGCCGCTCTGCTGGGCGACGTAGTAGCGGCGGGTGCCGCCGGGCGCGTCGGGGGCGCGGTGGGCGCTGGCCGGGGTGAAGCCGACCTTGCGCAGGCCGATCATCAGGTGCTGGCCGGTGGGCCGGATGTTCGGCGAGCCGATCGCGTACAGCGTGCCGTAGGCGACGGACCAGCCGATCAGCACGGTGAGCAGCAGGGACAGCGGGGTGGTGTAGCCGCCGAGCAGCTCGGTGATCCCGCTGAAGATCACCACCACCCAGAGGGCGACCCGCCAGCGCGGCCGGCTCGACATGCCGACCGCGGTCATATAGGCGATCACCGGCGCCAGATAGCCGTGCACCGGGTCGGTGAGGGTGCCGTTGCTGTCCAGCGGCAGTCTGGTGAGGGCGTCCCGGATGTGATCGGAGGCGCCCTCGGCGACCCACCAGTCGATGCCCAGCGAGACGCCGTAGGCGAGCACCGAGGCGAGCACACCGTCGGCGACCCGCAGGCCGTCGCGTTTGATCAGCCGCTCCACCGCGAAGGCGAGCGGGACGGCGAGCACCGCGACGCTGGAGACCAGGCCGGTGATGGTGGAGAGCACCGGGGAGAACCGGGGCGCGTTGGAGGCGATGTCCAGCTCGATGCCGGTGGTGGTCGAGGTCGCGACGCCGGCCAGGACGAACACCGCGACGATGCCGAAGACGCCGGCCAGGAAGCGGATCAGATCGGACGGGCGGTGCGCCCGGGCGGCGAGCAGCGGCTCGTCCACGTCCAGGTGCGGGGTGTCGTCCAACGGCTCGTGCGGCCCGTGCGGCCCGGCCGGTTCGTACGGTGCGGGCGCCGGCCCGGGGGCGGGCTGCTGGGCCGGGACACCGGTCGTCGCCGGCTCGGGTGCGGGCCCGGGCAGCCCGGCCTCGGGGCCGGTCGGCTGGGGGGTCTTGATCGTCCGGTCCTTGATCAGGGAGACTTCCGGTGACGGCTCGGCGGCGCTCTCGCCGCCGGGACGTGCGGGCACGGCGTCGGCGGACTCGTCGGAGTCCTCGTCCACGCCCACGTCAGCCGTCCCGGTCATCTGGTCTTGTCCTCGTATCACCACTCACCGCCCCGAAGATGGTGGCATGCCTCGGCGCCCCGTGCTGGACAGGGGGCGGATCGGGCGCGGCGGATCGTCCACGACGGACCTCCCGGGCGCCCGGATGGGGAAGAATGCCGCAGGTGACGGACGCTACCGACGACGGCGGCCACGACGCGCTGCCACCCTTCGCCGAACTGGTGCTCGACCTGACCGAGCGGATTCCACCCGGCCGGGTGATGACCTACGGAGACGTCGCCGAATACCTCGGCCAGGGCGGACCCCGCCAGGTCGGCCGGGTCATGGCACTCTACGGCGGCGCCGTGCCCTGGTGGCGGGTGATCCGCGCGGACGGCCGGTTCCTGCCCGGCCACGAGCACCGCGCCCTCGCCCACTACGGCGAGGAGGGCACCCCGCTGCGCGAACTCGCCGACCCGCCCCGGGTCGACCTGAAGCGGGCCCGCTGGGACGGCCGGTGACCCCGGACCTTCCCGGAACCGGGTGCGCGGACGGGAATGACGGGGCAGGATCGTAGGCTCGATACGGGCGGGCCCCGGGCGGGCCCGTCCGACGTTGCCCGCAGCACAACCCCCAGGAACTCCGTGACCTCCCCCTACCGTCTGGTGCGCAGCCCCCTCGTCCAGCCCGCCCCGCCCGTGCTGGACGAGTACCAGCGCGCCGTGGTCGAGCACACGGGCGGCCCGCTGCTGGTGCTCGCCGGGCCCGGGACGGGCAAGACCACGACCCTGGTGGAGGCCGTCGCCCGGCGGATCGAACGCGGCACCGACCCCGAGCGGATCCTGGTCCTGACCTTCAGCCGCAAGGCCGCGATGGAGCTCCGCGACCGGATGTCCGGCCGGCTCGGGGCCTCGGCCGCCGCCCCGCAGGCCACCACCTTCCACTCCTTCTGCTACGCCCTGCTCCGCGCCCACCAGGACCCGCAGGACTACGCCGAGCCGCTGCGGCTGCTCTCCGGCCCCGAGCAGGACGTCATGGTCCGCGAGCTGCTGGCCGGCGGCGCCGAGGACGCCCGCCTCGCCGCGTCCGACGACGGCCCCGCCACGGGCGGCCGGATCGGCTGGCCGCTCGACCTGCGCGCCTGCCTGACCACCCGCGGCTTCGCCGACGAGGTCCGCGCGGTGCTCGCCCGCAGCCGCGAACTGGGCCTCGGCGAGGACGAGCTGCGCCGCTTCGCCGAGGGCGTCCAGCGCCCCGACTGGGCCGCCGCCGCGCACTTCCTCGCCGACTACCTGGACGTTCTCGACCTGCGCGGCGTCCTCGACTACGCCGAACTCGTCCACCGCGCCGTGCTGCTCGCCGAACGCGCCGAGGTCGGCGAGGACCTGCGGCAGCGCTACGAGGCCGTCTTCGTCGACGAGTACCAGGACACCGACCCCTCGCAGGTCCGGCTGCTGCGCCGGCTGGCCGGCGGCGGGCGGGAGCTGGTCGCCGTCGGCGACCCCGACCAGTCGATCTACGCGTTCCGCGGCGCCGACATCAACGGCATCCTGGAATTCCCGCAGACCTTCCGGCGGGCCGACGGCGGCCCCGCCGAGGTCAAGGTCCTGCGGGTCTCCCGCCGCTCCGGCGCCGTCCTGCTCGCCGCCTCCCGCGAACTCGCCCGGCGGATGCCGATGGGCCGGCTGCCCGCCGACAAGCTCGCCCAGCACCGCGCCCTGCTGCCCTCCCGCGAGGGCGGCCGGGTCGAGGTCTACACCTACCCCACCCCCGGCACCGAGCTGGACTCCATCGCCGACCTGCTCCGCCGCGCCCACCTGGAGGACGGCGTGCCCTGGGGCGAGATGGCCGTGCTGGTCCGGGCCGGCGGCCGTTCCATCCCCGGCGTCCGGCGGGCGCTCAGCGCGGCCGGCGTCCCGCTGGAGATCGACGGCGACGACCTGCCGCTGCGCGAGGAACCCGCCGTCGCCCAGCTGCTGCTCGCCCTCAGGGTCTGCGCCGAGCAGGCGGTCCGGCAGGCCGCCCGGGACCGGCACGACCACGAGGAGGAGACCACCACCGACCTCCACACCACCGACCCCCTCACCACCGAGCTCGCCCACACCCTGCTCACCGGCCCGCTCGGCGGCATGGACGGCTCCGACCTGCGCCGCCTCGGCCGCGCCCTGCGCGAGGAGGAACGCGCGGTGCTGCGCGCGGCCGACCTGCCCGCCGCCGCGCTGCGCCCCGCCGAGGAACTGATCCGCGAGGCCCTGGCCGAGCCCGAGCGCCTCGTCGCCCTCGACCCCGCCTACGCCCGCCGCGCCCGCGACCTCGGCACCCTGCTGCGCAAGGTCCGCGAACGGCTGGCCGGCGGCTGCACCGCCGAGGAGGCCCTCTGGGACCTCTGGGACGGCAGCCGGCGCTGGCGCGAACGCCTGGAACGGGCCGCCCTGCGCGGCGGCGCGGCCGGCCGCAACGCCGACCGCGACCTGGACGCGCTCTGCGCCCTGTTCGAGACCGCCGCCCGCGCCGAGGAACAGGTCACCGGGCACCGCGGCGCCCTCGACCTGCTCGCCGAGCTGGAGGCCCAGGACATCGCCGCCGACACCCTCACCGTGCGGGCCGTCCGCCCGGAGGCCGTCCGGCTGATGACCGCCCACCGCTCCAAGGGCCTGGAATGGCGCCTCGTCGTGGTCGCCGGTGTCCAGGACGGCCTCTGGCCGGACCTGCGCCGCCGCGGCTCGCTGCTGGAGGCCGACCGGATCGGCCGCGACGGCCTCGCCGAACCGCTCTCCCCGGCCGCCCTGCTCGGCGAGGAGCGCCGGCTCTTCTACGTCGCCGCCACCCGGGCCAGGGAACGGCTGATCGTCACCGCCGTCAAGGCGCCCGCCGAGGACGGCGACGAACCCTCCCGCTTCCTGCGCGAGCTCTACCGCGAGGAACTCGACCCCAGAACCGGCCGGGTGCTGCGCCGCACCCCCCAGGTCACCGTCGAGGACATCACCCACCGCCCGCGCCGCCCGCTCTCGGTGCCCGCGCTGGTCGCCGAGCTGCGCGCGGTCACCGTCGACCCGGCCCGCTCGCCGGAACTGCGCCGCGCCGCCGCCGAACGGCTCGCCACCCTCGCGGCCGCCGCCGACGAGGACGGCCTGCCACTGGTCCCCGCCGCCCACCCCGAACGCTGGTGGGGCCTGGACGACGCCACCGCCGCCCCCGACCCGCTGCGCGACGCCGGCCTGCCGGTGCGGCTGTCCGGCAGCGGCCTGGAACAGCTGGAGAACTGCTCGCTCCAGTGGTTCCTGGACAAGGAGGTCAAGGCGCGCGGCGCCGGCTCCGCCGCCCAGGGCTTCGGCAACGTGGTGCACGCCCTCGCCGACGAGGTCGGCTCCGGCCGCACCCCCGCCGACCTCGCCGTGCTGATGGAGCGGCTGGACACGGTCTGGGACGCGCTGGCCTTCGACGCCCCCTGGAAGTCCCAGCAGGAGAAGACCGAGGCCCGCGCCGCCCTGGAGCGCTTCCTCAACTGGCACGTGCTGGAACGCGGCCGCGATCTCGTCGCCACCGAGCACGGCTTCGACGTCAGCCTGGACGTCGGCGGCGTCTCGGTACGCATCCGCGGCTCGATGGACCGGGTCGAGAAGGACGACGCCGGGCGCGCCTACGTGGTCGACTTCAAGACCGGCAAGCAGATCCCGACCGACAAGTCGCTGCCCGAGCACAAGCAGCTCGCCGTCTACCAGCTCGCCGTCCGGGCCGGCGCCCTCAACGAACTGCCCGGCTTCGACGACCACCCGCCGCAGACCGGCGGCGCCGAACTGGTGCACCTGCGCGAGCCGTCCGCCAAGGCCCTGCCCGACGCGCCCAAGGTGCAGCGGCAGGACCCGCCCGAGGGCGAGCCCTGGATCGAGAACCTGCTCGCCGACGCCGCCGGAAGGGTCCTCGCCGAACGCTTCGTCCCGCAGACCGGCAGCGGCTGCGACCGGTGCTCGTTCCGCCGCAGCTGCTCCGCCCAGCGGGACGGCGCGCAGCTCGTCGAGTAACCGGCCGGGGGAGCGCCGGGGCCGTTCGGGTGAGGGACTGTCCGCCCGTCCGGTTAGCGTTGGGGGGTGACCGCCGTGCTCAGCCGCCCCGACCAGCTCAAGGACCTGCTGGGCATCCCTTTCAACCCGGAGCAGATGGCGGCCATCGGCGCCCCGCTGGAACCGGCCGTCATCGTGGCCGGCGCCGGCTCCGGCAAGACCACCGTGATGGCCGCCCGCGTGGTCTGGCTGGTCGGCTCCGGCGCCGTCCGGCCCGAGGAGGTGCTCGGCCTCACCTTCACCAACAAGGCCGCCGGCGAACTCTCCGAACGCGTCCGCGCCGCCCTGCTGCGCGCCGGCGTCGCCGAACCGGACGAGGAGCCGCTCGGCGAACCCGAGATCTCCACCTACCACGCCTTCGCCGGCCGGCTGCTCAAGGAGCACGGCCTGCGGATCGGCATCGAGCCCGACGTCCGGCTGCTCGCCGACGCCACCCGCTTCCAGCTCGCCGCCAAGGTGCTGCGCACCGCCCGCGGCCCCTTCCCGGCGCTCACCGGCACCTTCGCCAACCTGGTCGCCGACCTCACCGCCCTGGACGGCGAACTCGCCGAGCACCTGGTCGAGCCCGCCGCCCTGCGCGCGTACGACGAGGAACTGCTCGACACCCTGGCCACCGCCAAACTCACCAACGACGACCTCAGGGCCGTCCCCGGCACCGCCCGGGCCCGGCTGGAACTGCTGCGCCTGGTCGAGGAGTACCGGCGCTGCAAGGCCGCCGCCGGGCTGATGGACTTCGGCGACCAGATAGCCGCCGCCGCCCGCCTCGCCCAGCAGCGGCCCGAGGTCGGCGAACTGCTCCGCGGCCAGTTCCGGGTGGTCCTGCTCGACGAGTACCAGGACACCTCCGTCGCCCAGCGGCTGATGCTCGCCGGGCTCTTCGGCGCCGGCCCGGACGGCGCCGGTGGCGGCCACGCCGTCACCGCCGTCGGCGACCCCTGCCAGGCGATCTACGGCTGGCGCGGCGCCTCCGTCGCCAACCTGGACGACTTCCCCCGGCACTTCCCGAAGGCCGGCGGCACCCCGGCCGCCCGGTACGCGCTCAGCGAGAACCGCCGCAGCGGCGGCCGGCTGCTCGCCTTCGCCAACGAGCTGGCCGCGCCGCTGCGCGCCATGCACGCGGGCGTCGAGGCGCTGCGCCCGGCGCCCGGCGCCGAGCAGGACGGATACGTCCGGGCCGCGCTGCTGCCCACCCACGCCGCCGAGATCGACTGGCTGGCCGACTCGATCGCCCACCTGGTGCGCACCGGCACCGCGCCCGGCCGGATCGCCGTGCTCTGCCGGGGCGGCGCGGCGTTCCCCGACATCCACGCGGCGCTGGTCGCCCGCGAGGTGCCGGTCGAGGTGGTCGGCCTCGGCGGACTGCTGCAACTGCCCGAGGTGGCCGACCTGGTCGCGGTCTGCGAGGTGCTGCAGGACCCGACCGCCAACGCGGCGCTGGTCCGGCTGCTGATCGGCCCGCGCTGGCGGATCGGCGCCCGCGACCTCGCCCTGCTCGGGCGCCGCGCCGCCGACCTGGTCCGCACCGCCCGGCCCGAGGGCGTGGAGGCGCTGGCCGCCGCCGTCGCCGAGACCGACCCCACCGAGGTGGTCTCGCTCGCCGACGCGCTGGAGACCTTCCTGGACGCCGACCAGCCCGACGAACTGCCGTTCTCCCCGGAGGCCCGGGTGCGGTTCGCCCGCCTCGCCCGGGAGCTGCGCGAGCTGCGCCGCTCGCTCGCCGAGCCGCTGATGGACGTGCTGCACCGGGTGCTCGCGGTCACCGGCCTGGAGGTCGAACTCGCCGCCTCGCCGAAGGCCCTGGCCGCCCGCCGCCGGGAGACCCTGCACGCCTTCCTGGACGTCGCGGCGGGCTTCGCCGACCTGGACGGCGACCCGGGCCTGCCGGCCTTCCTCGGCTTCCTGCGCGCCGCCCAGCAGTACGAGCGCGGCCTGGACAGCAGCCTGCCCGGTGGCGAGGACACCGTGAAGGTGCTCACCGCCCACAAGTCCAAGGGCCTGGAGTGGGACGTCGTCGCCGTCCCCGGCCTGGTCAAGGGGGCGTTCCCGTCCTCGGCCCCGCGCGAGCGCTGGACCAGCACCAAACGGGTGCTCCCGCACGCGCTGCGCGGCGACGCGGCCACCCTGCCCGACGTCCGCGGCGGCTGGACCGGCAAGTCGATGACCGCGTTCAGGCAGCAGCTCGCCGAGCACTCCGCCACCGAGGAGCTGCGCCTCGGCTATGTCGCCTTCACCCGGCCGCGCTCCCTGCTGCTGGCCTCCGGCCACTGGTGGGGGCCGACCCAGAAGACCGTCCGCGGCCCGTCCGCCTTCCTGGAGGCGCTGCGCGCCCACTGCGAGCGGCCCGGCGCGGGCGAGACCGAGCACTGGGCGGAGCAGCCCGCCAAGGGGGCGGAGAACCCCGCGCTGGCCGCCCCGGTGGAACGGCCCTGGCCGCTGCCGCTGGACCCGGCCGCCCAGCACGCCCGCCGCCGGGTCGCCGAGGTGGTCCGCCGCCGGCTGGCCGGGCAGCCCGCCCCGGAGCCGGAGCCGATGGGCGTCGAGGACCGCCGCCAGGTGGAGTCCTGGGACCGCGACCTCACCGCGCTGCTCGGCGAGTTGGAGCGCTCCCGGCGTGGCGTCCGGGAGGTGCCGCTGCCGCCCGCGCTCTCCGCCACCCAGCTGCTGCGGCTGGCCGCCGATCCGGACGGCTTCGCCCACGACCTGGCCCGCCCGATGCCGCGCCCGCCGCAGCCCGCCGCCCGCCGGGGCACCCGCTTCCACGCCTGGGTGCAGGCCAGGATCGAGCCGCTGCTGCTCATCGGGCCGGGCGCGCTGCCGGGCGCGGACGACGACGGGATCGAGGACGAGCAGGACCTGGAGCGCCTCAAGGGGGCGTTCCTGCGCACCCCGTACGCGCACCGGACGCCGTACCGGGTCGAGGCGCCGTTCCAGCTGGTGCTGGCGGGCCGGGTGGTGCGCGGCCGGATCGACGCGGTCTATCGTGAAGGTGACGGCCGGTCAGAATCCGGTGCGGCGTCACGCTACGAAGTGGTGGACTGGAAGACCCATCGCGAGGAGACCGCCGACCCGCTCCAGCTCGCCGTCTACCGGGTCGCCTGGGCCGAACAGTTGGGCGTTCCGCTGGAGCAGGTCACGGCGTCGTTCCTGTATGTCCGCAGCGGCCGGATCGAACAACCCGCAGGACTTCCCGACCGAAAAGAGTTGGAACGGCTCCTGATCGGGAACAGTGAAGAATGAGTCACAGAGAGCAGTCAAGTCATCACGGCATCGCGCGAAACCTGTGCGTCGTGCACGTTTCGCGCCTATTGTGGGGTCGGTAACCGGTCAACCCCCGTGCTCCGGCCGCCAGCGAGGCCCGCATTCCCTAACCCTCAGTCATCGCCGCAGGTGCCCCCGGCATCGGCGTCTTCTGCTGGAGAGACCGAAGTTGAGCGCGACCGGATGGATCAGAGAGCGGTTCGCCGGGCCGGCCCCGGGGCCCGCGGCCGGTGCGACCGGCACCTGGCCGAGAACGGCGCTCGCGCTGCCGTTCATCGGCATGACGCTGGTCGTCGTCCTCGATTACATCAGCAACACCGCGGTGACGGTCGAACCGGCCCTCACCGCCGTCCCCGCGCTGGCCGCCGTGGTCAGCCGGCGCACCTGGTACCCGCTCGCCATCGGCGCCTGCACCGAGGCCGGCGCCTTCCTGATGGCCTTCCACAACGATGTGCTCGGCGAGTCCGTACACAGCGCCACCGTCTTCGCCATCCTCCTGGTCGCCGCGATCGGCTGGGTCAGCGCGACCCTGCGGCTGCGCCAGGAGGAGGCGCTCGCCGACGCCCAGCTGGTCGCCTCCATCGCCCGCCGGGTACTGCTGCGGCCCGTCCCCGAACGGGTCGGCACGGTGCGCGCCGCCGTCCACTACGAGGCCGCGGCCGCCCACGCCAGGATCGGCGGAGACCTCTACGAGGTGGTCAACACCCGGCACGGCGTCCGGGCGGTGGTCGGTGACGTGCGCGGCAAGGGGCTCGGCGCGGTGGAGACCGCCGCCGCCGTGCTCGGCGCCTTCCGCGAGGCCGCCCACCAGGAGTCCGCGCTGGACCGGGTGGCCGGCTGGCTCGCCGTCAGCCTCGACCGCGCGCTGCACGAGAACGACCACCCCGGTGTGGAGGAGGAGTTCGTCACCCTGGTGCTGATCGGCGTCCGGCCCGACGGCACCGCCGAGATCGTCAACTGCGGCCACCCCTCACCCCTGCTGCTGCGCGGCGCCGAGCCCGTCCGGCCGCTGGAGCTCGCCGAGACGGTGCCCCCGCTCGGCGTCCTCGACCCGGCCGACGTCCGGCCGCCCGTGCACCGGGTCCCGCTGCTCCAGGGGGACCGCGTGCTGCTCTTCACCGACGGCGTCATCGAGGCCCGGGACCGCTCCGGCGCCTTCTACCCGCTCGCCGACCGGCTGCCGCGGCACGCGGACGGCCGGCCCGCCGAGGTCCTGCGGCGGCTGCACGAGGACGTCGTCCGGCACGTCGGCCGCCAGCTCGGGGACGACGCCGCGATGCTGCTGCTCCAGTACGATCCCCCGCCGGCCGCCGGAGCCCAGCTGCCGCACCAGAACGGGCTGCTGACCCGGCGGTAGCTTCCTGGGACTACAGCGACACCGCCACCACCAGCGGCCGGTGGTCGGAGACCGCCGCCCGCGGTGCGGCCGCCGGACCCACCGCGGTGCGCGGCACGCCCACCGCCAGCACATGGTCGAACTGCACGGCCGGCCGGTGCGAGGGATAGGTGGGCGTGCGCGCCAGGTCGTGCCAGCCCTGGAGCCGCGCCCGCGGCTCGCGCACCCGCCGCCGGCGCGGCTCCACCAGCCGCGGCCGGGCCCGGCGGGCCGCCCGCAGCTCGCGCACCCGCGCCCGGGGCGCGGTCCGGTCCAGCGCGGTGGCCCCGCCGAGCACCGTCCGGGGCACCGCGCCGATCAGGTTGAAGTCGCCCAGCACCAGGTAAGGCCCCGGCAGGTCGGCGATCCAGCGCCGGATCCCGGCCAGCTGCGCCATGTTCCAGCCCGGGACGAACGACAGGTGCGCGGCCACCACCGTGAACGGCCCCCGCTCGCCCTCCAGCACCGCCGCCACCGCCGCCCGCGGCTCGTCCGGGACGGGCGTGAGCCCGCGCCGCCCGGCCACCCGCAGCGGCAGCCCGAACGGCGCCGGGGCGAACCGGCGGGCCCGCCAGTGGCGGACCGGCAGCCGGGTCAGCAGCGCGGTGCCGTACGAGGGCGGGGCGCCGTCGCCGACCTCGCCCGGCCCGTACACCTGGAACTCGGGGGCGGACGGCTCCGGGAGCCAGCCGGCCACCGGCGCCGGGCGGCCGTGCAGCGCCGCCGCGAACCGCCAGTCGGCCGCACCCATCGCCTTGGCGGCGACGGCCGCCTGGTCGGCGCCGCCCGAGCGCGACTGGTGCCGGTCCACCTCCTGAAGGGCCAGCACGTCGACGTCCAGCGCGGCCACCGCCTCCGCCAACGGCCCTCCGGGGTCGGCCGGGTAGGGCAGCGGGGTGCCGTCCGCCGAGAGCGGCTGACCGTGCAGCAGATTGAAGGTGGCGATGCGCAACTGGCTCACACCGCACGACGGTACCCGCTCGCCGGGGGCGGGGGCGCCGCTTGAGGCCGCCGGGCATACCGGGTATACATACTCGGTATGTCCATCCGTCACGGTCTGCTCGCCCTGCTCGACCAGGGCCCCCGCTACGGCTACCAGCTGCGCACCGAGTTCGAGGCGCGCACCGGTGCCACCTGGCCGCTCAACGTCGGCCAGGTCTACACCACCCTGTCCCGCCTGGAGCGCGACGGCCTGGTCGAGCCCGCCGGGGAGGACGAGGAGGGGCACCAGTTCTACGCCGTCACCGAGGCCGGCCGGGCCGAACTGCGGGCCTGGTTCGACACCCCGGTGCCCCGGACCAACCCGCCGCGCGACGAACTGGCGATCAAGCTCGCCATGGCGGTGACCGTCCCCGGGGTGGACGTGCCCGCCGTCGTCCAGGGCCAGCGACGCCACAGCATCAAGGCCCTCCAGGACTACACCCGGCTCAAGGGCCGCGCCCTGGCCGGCGAGACCCGCCCCGGAAACGCCGGAAGCCAGGGCCGGTCCACCAGCCCCGGCGCCGACCTCGCCTGGCTGCTCGTCCTCGAACAGCTCATCTTCCAGACCGAGGCCGAGATCCGCTGGCTCGACCACTGCGAGACCCGCCTCGCCCAGCAGGCCGAGATCGAACAGGCCAGAGCCGCCGAGGCCCGCGAGACCGAGACCAGGACCACCCGCCGCCCCGGCCGCCGGCGGACCAAGGCCTGAACCCGTGCCCCGCAGCACGGGCCGGGGGCCGGACCGCGGCCCCGCACCACCACCAGAACCACCGGCTCCCGACCAGGAGCCCAGAACAGCAGGGGGAAGCGTGACCCACACCGATCCGACCCGCAGCGGCACCCAAGCCGTTCTGCACCTGGAGAACGTCACCCGGGTCCACGGACAGGGCGCGTCCGAAGTACACGCGTTGCGCGGGGTCGACCTCAAGGTCCACCCCGGCGAGTTCGTCGCCGTCATGGGCCCGTCCGGCTCCGGCAAGTCCACCCTGCTCACCCTCGCGGGCGGCCTGGACACCCCGACCACCGGCCAGGTCCTGGTCGAGGGCGTCGGCCTCGGCGGCCTCAGCCGCAAGCGGCTGGCCGAGGTCCGCCGCCGCTCCATCGGCTACGTCTTCCAGGACTACAACCTGATACCGGCCCTGACCGCCGCCGAGAACATCTCACTGCCCCGCGAACTCGACGGCCTCTCCACCCGCGCGGCCCGCCGCGAGGCCCTCGCCGCCCTGGAGGAGCTCGGCATCCCGGAACTCGCCGACCGCTTCCCCGACGACATGTCCGGCGGCCAGCAGCAGCGCGTCGCCATCGCCCGCGCCCTGATCGGCGAACGCCGCCTCGTCCTCGCCGACGAACCCACCGGCGCGCTCGACTCCACCACCGGCGAATCCGTCCTCGCCGTCCTGCGGGCCCGCTGCGACGCCGGCGCCGCCGCCATGATGGTCACCCACGAAGCCCGGCACGCCGCCTGGGCCGACCGCGTGGTCTTCCTGCGCGACGGCCGCATGGTCGACGAGAGCATCAGCCAGGACGCCGCCAGCCTGCTCGTCACCGCCGCCGCCAACAGCGGGAAGGGCCCGGTGCAGCAGTGAAGCTCACCGCCTGGCGGGTCGCCCTGCGCATCGCCCGCCGCGACGCTCTGCGCGCCAAGGGCCGCAGCGCCCTCGTCGTCGCCATGGTCGCCCTGCCCGTCCTCGGCGTCACCGGCGCCGACGTGGTCTTCCGCAGCGCCGACCTCGACCCCGCCGAGCGGGTCGTCCGCGCCATGGGCCAGGCCAACGCCCAACTCCAGCTCGTGGAGCGCGGCGCCATCATCATGCAGGCCCCGGACCCGGACACCGGCTACGACATGGAGAGCCCCGAAGCGGCCGAGCAGGAGAACGGCCGGCCCAAGTACACCCCCGAGCAGCGCCGCAGCCTCGACACCGAGCCCGCCGAACTCGCCCGGCAACTGCTCCCGCCCGGCAGCACGCTCATCCCGGAGCGCCGGGGCCCGTTCACCTCCACCAGCACCGCCCAGGGCCTGCTCAGCGTGCAGACCACCGAGGCCGACCTCAACGACCCGGTCTGGAAGGGCCGGATCGACCTCGTCAAGGGCCGTGCCCCCGGCGCGGGCCACGAGATCGCCGTCACCCAGGCCTTCCTCGACCGCTCCGGGCTCAAGCTCGGCGACCGCACCGCCCCGCGCGGCCTCGAAGCCACCCCCTACACCATCACCGCCGTCGTCGAGTACCCCGGCGAGCTGCGGGCCACCGAACTGGTCGCCCGGCCCGGCTCCCTGATCGACCCCCTGAACGCGTACGCCGCCGGCCAGGGCTCGCGCCGCAACCCGTCCGACGACCGGACCGACCGGTGGCTGGTCAAACTCCCCGCCGGGGCCACGTTCGACTGGCCCAAGGTGAGCGAGCTCAACCAGTACGGCTTCACCCTCGCCGCGCGCAACATCATGCTCGACCCGCCGGCCCGCTCCGACGTGCCCTACTACGTCAAGGAGGACCAGCGGAAATCCGGCGGGACCAGCTACTTCGACCGCACCCGGGTCGTCATCCTGGCCACCGTGATGGGCATGGCCCTGCTGGAGATCGTGCTCCTCGCGGGCCCCGCCTTCGCCGTCGGCGCCAGGCGCTCCCGGCGGCAGCTCGGCCTGCTCGCCGCCGGCGGCGGTGACCGCGCCAACATCCGGGCCGTCGTGCTCGGCGGCGGCATCGTCCTCGGCTCCACCGGCGCCGCACTCGGCCTCGGCCTCGGCCTCGGCACCGTCGCCCTGGTGCGCACCCACGCAGAGGAGTACGCCGGGCAGCGGTTCGGCCACTTCGACGTGCAGCCGCTCGACCTGCTCGGCGTCCTCGCCATCGGCCTGGTCACCGGCCTGCTCGCGGCCGTCGTCCCCGCCGTCCAGGCCTCCCGGCAGGACGTGGTCGCCGCGCTCACCGGCCGTGACTCGCTCAAGCCGCCGAGCCGCAAGCTGGCCCTGCTCGGTCTGCTGATGCTCGGCGGCGGCGCCGCCCTCGCCCTGCTCGGCTCCACCGGCGGCTTCGGCAACACCAGCCTGGCCGTCCTGGGCGGCTCGGCGGTCGCCGAACTCGGCATGGTCGCCCTCACCCCCTACCTGGTCGGACTCTTCGGCCGGATCGGCCGCTGGCTGCCGCTCGGCCCCCGCCTCGCCCTGCGCGACTCCGTCCGCCACCGCGGGCGCACCGCACCCGCCGTCGCCGCCGTGATGGCCGCCGTCGCCGGGTCGGTCGCCATGGGCATCTACACCTTCAGCACCGACGAGCAGCAACGCCGGGAGTACACCGCCGGAGCGCCCGCCGGAGCGGTCACCCTGGACAGCGGCTGGGGCTCCGCCGCGGACGGCAAACTGCTGCCCCAGATGCGCAACGCCGTCGAGAGCAGCATCCCCGGCCTCGGCACCCGCGCCGACGTCCAGAAGGTCGGCTACAAGGGCGACTGCGCGGTGACCGAGGGCAGCTGCGGCTTCGTCACCGTCAACATGCCCAAGGAACGGCGCTGCCCGCTGGACGCGAACGGCTTCGTCGACATCAGCGACGAGGAGGCGAACCGGCTCCGCAAGGAGGACGAGCGCTGCAAGAGCGGCCACACCAGCCGGTCCAACACCTTCGGCGCCCTGGTGTCCGGTGACGCCACCGTGCTGCACAACCTCTTCGGCATCACCGACCCGGCCGTCGGCCAGGCGCTGGCGGCCGGCAAGGCCGTGGTCTTCGACCCCAAGTACGTCAAGGACGGCACGGTCCTGGTCGAGCTGACCGAGCCCCAGGACCGGTCGGCGGCCAAGCCCGGCAAGCCGGTCGAGGAGGTCGTCCACGAGGTCGCCGTCGACGCCTACCTGGCCACCGCGGTCATCCCGACCGCCGGCCAGACCCTGATCACCCCGGACACCGCCCACCGGCTCGGCCTGACCACCACCGACGCCGGCTCGGTCTGGCTGCCCGAGACCGCCCCGACCGACGGCGCCGAACAGAAGGCCATGGGCGCGCTGAGCAAGCTCGCCGACCACACCTACCTCCAGGTCGAGCGCGGCTACCACTCCCAGCGCGACCTGGTCACCCTCGGCCTGACCGCCTTCGCCGCCCTGGTCGCGCTCGGCGCGGCCGGCATCGCCACCGGTCTCGCCGCCGCCGACTCCCAGCGCGACCTCACCACCCTCGCGGCGGTCGGCGCCGAGCCCAGGATCCGCCGCACCCTCTCCGGCTTCCAGTGCGGAGTGATCGCGACCATGGGCACCCTGCTCGGCGTCGTCGCCGGCGTGGTGCCGGCCGTGGCGCTGCTCAAGGTCGAGGCCGCCGCGGCGGTCTTCCCGGGGATGAGCCCCGAGCAGGTGGCGAACCGGTCGCTGGTGGTCTTCCCGTGGCTCAACGTGGGGGTCACCGTGGTCGTCCTGCCGCTGCTCGCGGTGGTACTGGCCACGCTGCTCACCCGCTCGCGGATCTCGCTGCTGCGCCGCTCCGGCTGACGCGCGGTCCGCCGCCACCACCCCTCGTCACCCCCGGCCGTCTCCGTGCGGCCGGGGGTGACGGACGTTACAGGTCTCGTGCGCCGGACGGCCGGGGCGGACACCCGCGCGGGCGAACTAAAGTCGTCCGTATGACGAAAACCCCGGACAGCGTCGTCCGCTCCTTCATCGACCGGCACCAGAGCGCCTTCCTGGCCGACCTCTCCGAGTGGCTGAGCATCCCCTCGGTCTCCGCCGACCCCGGCCGGGCCGGCGAGGTGCGCCGCTCCGCCGAGTGGCTGGCCGCGAAGCTGCGCGACACCGGGTTCCCGGTGGCCGAGGTCTGGGAGACGGACGGCCTGCCGGCGGTCTTCGCCGAGTGGCCGTCCGGGGACGCGTCCGCGCCGACCGTGCTGGTCTACGGGCACCACGACGTGCAGCCGGCGGCCAAGGAGGACGGCTGGGCGACCGAGCCGTTCGAGCCGACCGTGGTCGGGAAGCAGCTGTTCGCCCGCGGCGCGGCCGACGACAAGGGCCAGGTCTTCTTCCACACGCTGGGGGTCCGGGCCCACCTGGCCGCCACCGGGCGCACCGCCCCGGCCGTCAACCTCAAGCTGCTGATCGAGGGTGAGGAGGAGTCCGGTTCGCCGCACTTCGCCGACCTGGTCCGCCGGGAGGCCGCGCGACTGGCCTCCGATGTGGTGATCATCTCGGACACCGGCATGTGGTCGGAGACCACGCCGACCGTCTGCACCGGTATGCGCGGTCTGGCCGACGCCCAGATCGACCTGTACGGCCCGGACACCGACATCCACTCCGGCTCCTTCGGCGGCGCCGTGCCCAACCCGGCCGCGGTCGCGGCCGAGCTGGCCGCCGCGCTGCACGACGCCGACCGCCGGGTCTCCGTGCCAGGCTTCTACGACGGCGTGGTCGAGCTGACCGAGCGCGAGCGGGAGCTCTTCGCCGAGCTGCCCTTCGACGAGGCGCAGTGGCTGAAGGTCGCCAAGTCGTACGGCACCCGGGGCGAGGCCGGCTACTCCACCCTGGAGCGGGTCTGGGCCCGGCCGACCGCCGAGGTCAACGGCATCTGGGGCGGCTACACCGGCCCCGGCGGCAAGACCATCGTGCCGTCCTCGGCGCACCTCAAGCTCTCCTTCCGGCTGGTCGCCGGGCAGGAGGTGGAGCAGGTCCGGGCGGCCGTCCGGGACTGGGTGGCCGCGCGGGTGCCCGAGGGCATCCGGTACGAGCTGGTGTTCCCGGGCGCGACCCGGCCCTGCCTGACCCCGCTGGACCACCCGGCGCTGCGGTCCACCGTCCGGGCGATGGGGCGGGCGTTCCAGCAGAAGATCCTCTTCACCCGCGAGGGCGGCTCCGGCCCGGCCGCCGACCTCCAGGACGTGCTCGGCGCGCCGGTGCTCTTCCTCGGCATCTCGGTGCCGTCGGACGGCTGGCACTCGGTCAACGAGAAGGTCGAGCTGGACCTGCTGGCCAAGGGCGTGGAGACGGCCGCCTATCTCTGGGGCGACCTGGCCGAGAACTGGCGGCCGGGCGGCGAGGGCGTGTGAGGGCCACAGGGCCCGCCCTGACAGCGAGATCACTCATCCGGATGATTCATCACGTGGGGATGGAACGAAGTGAGCACCGTGCCTGAGACCGAACGCCCGCGGCACCTGGCGCTGGCCCGGGCCGGGGTGGACCGGGCGGCCCAGCACCGGTTCGACGAACCCTGGCTGGCGGCCGCGTGGAGCCACCCGAACACCAAGGTCCTGCCGATCGCCGGGGGCGAGGCGTTCGTGGTGGACACCGGGAACGGCACCGAACTGGTCCTGCTGCCCTCCTTCGAGGCGCCGCAGACCGGTGACCGCTACTTCCTGGGCACCGACGAGGACGGCGTCTCGTACTTCGCACTGGCCGGCGAGAGCCTGCCCGGGCGGCTGGACGGCGACGCCCGGCCGGCCGGGCTGCGCGAGGTCGGCGGGCTGCTCTCCGACCGGGACGCCGGGCTGCTGGTGCACGCCGTCGCGCTGGAGCACTGGCACCGGCTGCACAGCTTCTGTTCGCGCTGCGGGCACCCGACCGAGAAGGCCGGTGCCGGGCACATCCGCCGCTGCACCTCCTGCGCGGCCGAGCACTACCCGCGCACCGACCCGGCGGTGATCATGATGATCACCGACGAGCAGGACCGCTGCCTGCTCGGCCGCCAGGCCATCTGGCCGGAGGGCCGCTGGTCGACCCTGGCCGGCTTCGTGGAGCCGGGGGAGTCGATCGAGCAGGCCGTGATCCGCGAGGTCTTCGAGGAGGCCGGTGTGCGGGTCGCCGAGGTCGGCTACGTCGCCAGCCAGCCCTGGCCGTTCCCGTCCAGCCTGATGCTGGGCTTCATGGGCAAGGCGGCCCCGGACGGGACGGCGATCACGGTGGACGGCGAGGAGCTGGCCGAGGCGCGCTGGTTCTCCCGGGAGGAGCTGCGGGCCGGGATGGCGGCGGGCGAGATCCTGCCGCCGTCCGGGATTTCGATCGCACGTCACCTGGTCGAACTCTGGTACGGCGAACCGCTGCCGTCGGCGGCGCGCTGGTAATGCGGCGAAATGGGGCGTGCGGATAAATTCGTGCGCCCCAATTTTCCGTTTCGAGCCCCATGCTGCTCGGGTCATCGCGGTCCTGGCCGTCGGGGCCGGTTGCTGCGGCCGAGGCCCGGCCGACCTGCCGTGCGGATGTTCGTATCCGGAGGGACCTAGGCCCCCGGGGGAGGGCGTGCGCCCCGGGTGCGCCGTCACCGATACGGAGGACATTGCCGGAATCGGCCGGACGGGGTCACCTCCCTCGCTACATTCACTCGGGTGACAATTCCACGGGGCACCGCCCAATCCCCCAAATACCAGCGTCTCGCCGCCGATCTGCGCCGCCGGATCGCCGAGGGCGAGTTCACCGCCGACGCGGCCCTGCCGGTCGAGAGCGAACTGGAGCGACAGTACGGAGTCGCCCGCAACACCGTCCGGCTGGCCGTCGACGTGCTGGTCAACGAGGGCCGGCTGGTCCGCCTCCAGGGCAAGGGCACCTATCTCCGGGAGCATCCCGTCCTGGACCACCGCGCCTTCGGCCCCACCCTGCCGCCCGCGCCACGGGACTGTCTGGCCGTGCCCACCGCCGTCTACCTCGGCGAGGCCGTCGAGGCCGGCCGGGAGCTCACCGTCGACTTCGAGATGATGATCGTCCGGGCCCGGGTCGACATCGCCGAGCGGCTCGGACTGCGGCCCGGCGAGGCCATCGTGGTCCGCCGCCAGCTGCGGATGCTGGACCGCGAGCCGTACTCGATCGAGGAGAGCCACTACCGGGCCGGCCTCGCCGCGGGCACCCCGCTGATGGAGCCCGACCAGATCGACGGCGGGGACGAGGCGGTGCTCGCCGTGCTCGGCCGCACCGAGATCGGCGCCGTCGACCACCTGGTCGCCCGGATGCCGGGGCCGGAGGAGGCACAGTGGTTCCAGGGCGGCCCCGGGGTGCCGCTGATGGTCCAGACCCGGGTCACCTACGACCGGCGCGGGCCCGTCCGGGTCATCGAGACCCGCTACTCGGCCGACCGCAGCCGGCTCGTCTACGGCGTGGGCGACCTCGCCGCCCGCGCCTCGCTGCCCGCGCCCGCCACCCCGGTGGACCCGGCCAGGGCGGACCAGGCCAGGGCGGACGCGGCCCGGGCCGACGCGCCGTAGCGCACCGGCCCGGGGACACCGTGGACTCAGGCCGCGAGGGCCTTCTTGACCTGGATCAGGCTCGGGTTGGTCATCACGACCCGCTCGCCGCCGCCGACCGGCTGCACCAGCACGGTCGGGACGGTCTGGTTGCCGTTGTTGACGGACTCGACGAAGGACGCCGACGCCGGGTCCTCCTCGATGTTGATCTCGGTGTAGCCGATGCCTTCACGGTCCAGCTGGCTCTTGAGTCGGTTGCAGTACCCGCACCAGGTCGTGCTGTACATCGTGACGCTGCCGGACATCGAGGGGGCTCCTTCGGGAGGGGGCGTACGGTCTCAGGCGAGAACGTCCGCCGCGCGACGGTCATTCCGCGGACGCCCGGAGTGAGGGGCGACCTCTCACCCTTGGGGGCGCAGCCGCCATTCCGCACGCCGGGAGGCGTGGTGATCATCCTGCGATCACACCGCGCTTGTGGACAAGCCCGCCCGAGTTGTCCCACCGGGCTGAGAGGATGGAAGGCATGCAGGAAGACCTCTTGAGCGGCAGCCCGTTCGACGACTACCGGGCCCCCTCCGGCCCCGACGCGGTGCTCGCCGGGCTCGACCCCGAGCAACGGGCCGTCGCCACCGCCCTGCAGGGGCCCGTCTGCGTCCTGGCCGGCGCCGGCACGGGCAAGACGCGCGCCATCACCCACCGGATCGCCTACGGCGTGCGCAGCGGGGTCTACCAGCCCCAGCAGGTCCTCGCGGTCACCTTCACCGCCCGCGCCGCCGGCGAGATGCGCGGCCGGCTGCGCCAGCTCGGCGCCGAGGGCGTCCAGGCCCGCACCTTCCACGCCGCCGCGCTGCGCCAGCTCCAGTACTTCTGGCCGCGCGCCGTCGGCGGGCCGGTGCCCCAGCTGCTGGAACGCAAGGTCCAGCTGGTCGCCGAGTCCGCGGGACGCTGCGGGCTGCGGGTCCAGCGCACCGAACTGCGCGACCTCACCGCCGAGATCGAATGGGCCAAGGTCACCCAGATCGGCCCCGACGACTATCCGGCCGCGGTGCAGAAGTCGGGCCGCGACGCCCCCCGCGACCCGGCCGAGACCGCCCAGGTCTACCGGGTCTACGAGGAGACCAAGAGCCGCCGCGGCGTCATCGACTTCGAGGACGTCCTGCTGCTGACCGCCGCCATCCTGGAGGACCGCCCGGACATCGCCGACCAGGTCCGCACCCAGTACCGGCACTTCACCGTCGACGAGTACCAGGACGTCTCCCCGCTCCAGCAGCGGCTGCTCGACCAGTGGACCGGCCCCGGCGGCGGCGCCAGCCTCTGCGTCGTCGGCGACGCCAGCCAGACCATCTACTCCTTCACCGGCGCGACCCCCGACTACCTGCTGAACTTCCGCACCCGCCACCCCGAGGCGACGGTGGTCAAGCTGGTCCGCGACTACCGCTCCACCCCGCAGGT
The DNA here is from genome assembly GCF_040685575.1 of Kitasatospora sp. NPDC088351. Taxonomy (NCBI): domain Bacteria; kingdom Bacillati; phylum Actinomycetota; class Actinomycetes; order Kitasatosporales; family Streptomycetaceae; genus Kitasatospora; species Kitasatospora sp. NPDC088351. The sequence continues at coordinate 73,137 of NZ_JBFBIL010000039.1, forward strand.
CGTCCACCTCGCCAACGGCCTGCTCGCACAGGCCCGCGGCCAGGCCGCCCGGCACCGGCTGGAGCTCGTCTCGCAGCGCGAGGCCGGCCCCGAACCCGTCTACACCGAGTACGAGGACGAGCCGACCGAGGCCGAGACCACCGCCCGCCGGATCAAGGAGCTGCTGGCCTCGGGCGTGCGGGCCAGCGAGGTCGCCGTGCTGTTCCGCACCAACGGCCAGTCCGAGGTCTACGAGCAGGCGCTCGCCGACCTCGGCGTCTCCTACCAGCTCAAGGGCGCCGAGCGGTTCTTCGAGCGGCCCGAGGTCCGCGACGCCGGAGTGCTGCTGCGCGGCGCCGCCCGGGCCGGCTCCGACCCGCTCACCGACGGCGCCCCCGGGCTGGCCGCCCAGGTCCGTGCCGTCCTCGCCACCCGGGGCTTCACCCCCGAGCCGCCGGCCGGCTCCGGCGCGGTGCGCGAGCGCTGGGAGTCGCTGGCCGCGCTGGTCCGGCTCGCCGAGGAGTTCGAGCGCACCCGGACCGCCGACGGACAGAGCGCCGACCTCGCCGCGTACGTCGCCGAACTCGACGCCCGCGCCGCCGCCCAGCACGCACCCGCGGTGGAGGGCGTCACCCTGGCCTCGCTGCACGCCGCCAAGGGCCTGGAGTGGGACGCGGTCTTCCTGGTCGGCCTCACCGAGGGCACGCTGCCGATCATCTACGCCAAGACCGACGAGCAGATCGAGGAGGAGCGCCGGCTGCTCTACGTCGGCGTCACCCGCGCCCGTAAGCACATCTCGCTCTCCTGGGCGCTCTCCCGCTCCCCGGGCGGCCGGGCCAGCCGCAAGCCGACGCGCTTCCTGGACGGCCTGCGGCCGAACTCCGGCGCACCGGGCGCACGCGCCGGAGGCCGGAGCGGGCGGGGCGGCGTCGAGCCCGGCGAGCGCTCCGCCGGGCGCCGGGTGCGCGGGCCGGTCAAGTGCCGGGTCTGCGAGCGGGTGCTCACCGAGGCGGTCGAACGCAAGCTGCGCCGGTGCGAGAGCTGTCCCTCCACGATGGACGAGGGGCTGTACGAGCGGCTGCGCGAGTGGCGGGCCGGGCAGGCGAAGAAGCAGGGCGCGCCGGCCTACGTCGTCTTCACCGACGCGACGCTGATGGCGATCGCCGAGGACGTCCCCGCGAACCGGCAGGAGCTGGCCGTGATCTCGGGGGTCGGTGCGATGAAGCTGGACAAGTACGGGGCCGCCGTGCTCTCGTTGTGCGCGGGGGAGGAGCCCGAGGACGATCCGGTCGACGTCGAGGACGGCGATCCGGCCGAACCGGCCTGAGCCGGACCGGGCTGGTCCGAGCCGGCCCGGAAGCGGTCGCCCGGGGTGCTTCGGAACCCGCCGGGAAACTCGCCGGAAAAATAGTTTGCGCGTCGTACCGGGAGCGCAATAGCCTGCCGGAGCGGTCAAGGGGACGCGATCGTGCGGGGTGACACCTGCGCCTTGTTCCCTTGCGCACCAGAGCCACATCTACAGTTTCACCAGCTCCACCCGCACCACCGAGACAGACATCCGAACAGTTCGAGGCCCGGGAGACCAGGCCTCGCGAGGCGCCGAGAGGAGGCGAAGACAGTGGAAACCATCACGATCACCAAACTGACTGGCCAGACCGTCGTCGCTACCTCCTCCCTGCGTGCCGCCCGCCTGCGGGCTCTCGCCGAGCTGGGTGGAACCGGTCTGGGTCTCGACACCACCGGTGTCTCCGTCGTCCCCGTTGTCAGTGGTCCTGGACACACTGATCTCTGCATCACGGGTGTCACGGGCGGCATCGAAGGCACCTCCGTCGAGACCGGTCTGTCCCGTGACTGGGCGTCGGCCGGCACGTCGCGCTCCCTGCGTGATGAGCGACCGACCCAGGCACCGAAGGCGGCAGTAGCCCTTGCCATGCATGGCGGCTATGCGCAGGTCATCGGTGCCGGAAACGCCCAGAAGCAGAACGAGCAGCAGATTAACCAGGCCAAGGCCGCCTTTACCGGCGCCATGGCCGTCCGGATGAGGGCCTTCCGCGGGCCTGAACCCTGGAGAGAACGAACCTGAGGAAGCCTCAGGTCGGCACCTCCAGGGCCGCGGAACCCGTCACACCGGGATCCGCGGCCCTTCTGTTTTGTCCGGTACGCAAGACCACCCAGGCCCCCCGGGGCCTCCGGCCCAGCCCCACCAGTCAGCTGAGCCGGACCCACTGAAAAGACGAGGAAGACGCCCACAGTGTCCACGGTCATCACACCGCCCATCCCGTCCGTACCGCCGACAAGCCAGAACACCAAGGCCGACCAGGCCGACCCCCCGGAGGTTTCTCTTATGCAGCTCACCTCGATCGAGCAGGCCGAGGCGCTCGGTCTCCCCATCCCGTGCCGCGCCTTCGACCCGGAGGTCTTCTTCGCGGAGACGCCGGCCGACGTCGAGTACGCGAAGTCCCTCTGTGGCACCTGCCCGGTCAAGGACGTCTGTCTGACCGGCGCGCTGGAGCGGCGTGAGCCGTGGGGCGTCTGGGGCGGCGAGCTCTTCGTCCAGGGTGTCGTCGTGGCCCGCAAGCGGCCGCGTGGCCGCCCGCGCAAGACCGAGGTCGCAGCGTGAACCCCGCGCTCGGAGCCGCGGCCGTCCGTCGGGGAGAGCAGCCCCCGCTGGACAGCGCCCTGCGCCGCTCCGTGCGTCTCGCCGCCGCCAAAGCCGACGCAGCCCGCACCGTCCACTTCCCCACGTCGCACCACGAGCAGGACCACGACATGACCGCCGCCGCCATCGATCCGACCGTCCGCGCAGAGCAGACCACCGAACTTCAGATCCAGAACAGGACCCTCGAGATGCAACTTCTCCACGAATCCCTGGCCCGTGCCCATATGCAAGAGCGCTTGCAGGAAGCCGAGCACGAACGGCTCGTCACCCGGATCGCCCGGGCCAGCCGGCTCAAGCAGAAGGCCGAACGCGCCTCGCTGCGCGCCCGCAAGGCCCTCGCCGTCGCGCTGATGTAGGCGCGGGGCCGGATTCGCCCCACCCCCGTCGTGCCGCAGGCCGCTCCCCACCATGGGGAGCGGCCTGCGGCCGTTGTGCCGGGGGTCAGCGCTTGCGGGTGCCGCCGCCGCGCTTCTTCGCGGGCTTCGGCTCCGGCTCCGGCGCCTCGGCCTGGTCGGCGCCCCCGCCCGCGGCCTCGTCCGCGAACTGGGGCAGCCACGCCAGCATCTCCGTACGGAACGGCGCCTTCGCGCCGAGCTGGCAGAGCACCCCGATGGTGCTCAGCGTGACCCGGTGGATCAGCAGGTACGCCGGCGGCAGGTTGAGCTGCTTGCCCAGGTTGTAGGCGGGCGAACGCGGATCGGCGATCCGCGCGGCCTGGGACCGCATCCAGCTGCGGGTGAAGTGGAAGGTGTCCACCGCGGCCGGCTCGATGATCGGCAGCAGGTAGTCGAGCACCGCGTCCGGGTCCAGCTCGATCGAGGGCTTGACGAAGCCCTCCTCGCGCAGCATGTCCAGCACGCCCGCCGCGTCCCCGGCCAGCGCCATCCGCAGCGAGGCGCCGATCGGGGCGGGCAGCCCGCCCGGCAGCCGGTCCACGGTGCCGAAGTCCAGGACCCCGAGCCGCCAGCCTTCCGCCGGGCCGTCGTCCTTGAGCAGCCGGAAGTTGCCAGGGTGCGGGTCGGCATGGAGCAGACCCGTCCGGGACGGGCCCGCGAACAGGAACCGGGCCAGCAGATGCCCGGCCCGGTCGCGCTCCTCCTGGGTGCCGTTCGCGATCACCTCGGCCAGCGGGACGCCGTCCATCCACTCGGTGACCAGTACCTGGTCGGCCTGCGCCACCACCCCGGGCACCACGATGTCCGGATCGCCCGCGAACTCCTCGGCGTGCCGGCGCTGGGCACCGGCCTCCAGCTCGTAGTCCAGTTCCTCGGCGACCCGCTCACGCAGCTCGGTGATCAGCGGCTTGATGTCGAGCCCGGGGATGAGCGGGCCGAGCAGCCAGGCCACCCGGCTCAGCTGGGAGAGGTCGGCCAGCAGCGCGTCCCCCGCGCCCGGGTACTGGACCTTGACCGCGACCTCGCGCCCGTCGTGCCAGACCGCCCGGTGCACCTGCCCGATCGACGCGGCGGCCGCCGGGCGGTCGTCGAAGCTGCGGAACAGCTCGCGCCAGCCCTCACCGAGCCGCTGCTCCAGCGCGGTGTGCACCTTGGCGGCGGGCATCGGGGGAGCGGCGTCCTGGAGCTTGGTGAGCGCGGCCCGGTACGGCCCGGCGACCTCCTCCGGCAGTGCGGCCTCGAAGACGGACAGCACCTGCCCGAACTTCATCGCCCCGCCCTTGAGCTCGCCCAGGACCTTGAACAGCTGGTCCGCGGTGGCCTGTTGCAGTTCGGCGGTCACCACCTCGGCGGAGCGCCCGCCGATCCGCCTGCCCAGTCCGAGCGTTGCCCGGCCGGCTATCCCCAGCGGCAGGGCGGCGAGCCGTGCCGTGCGGGTCACTGCCTTGCGCGGAAGATCGCTCACCCGGGCCTCCAATCCACACGCCCCCGGCACCCCACGACCGGGGGCCGACCATCACTACGCCATTGTGCCCGCTCCCCACTCCGCCCCCGGCCGCATTTGCCACTTGCTGCAACGGTTCACCGGGCACCCGCCTCCGGCCGGTTCCGCCGCTCTCCTCGCGCGCCCCGCCCGGGGCCCGTCCGTCGGCAGAGGGCCAGCAGAGTGCCAGCAGAGGGCCAGGGGTGGGCCTTGCCCGCTGCCGTGGGGCGGAGGGCCGCGCCTCGACCGCACCGGGTGGCGTTGCGCACAGGAAGTCGGTCGGGCCGACTTCCTGTGCGCGGTGGTTCGAGGCGATTGGGCTTCCGTTCGGCCCGCCGCCCCGGGCGGCAGCTCACGGCGGTTGTGGTAGGCGACCGGCATGTCGAAGGCCTGGGCCCGGCGGGCCACCGCCTGCCCGATCCGGCCC